>CAMNOS010000097.1 GCA_946546925.1 uncultured Butyrivibrio sp. | reverse complement strand
CAAGTGTCCCGTTTACTCCGTCGATCCTGGAGTTCTGGTCATCGAGCCTTCCCTGTACACTTCCAAGTGTCCCGTTTACTCCGTCGATCCTGGCATTCTGGTCAGCAAACTTCCCCGAAACATCGCGGCTTTGTTCCTCAATCTTTTCAGAAAGGTTTCCGCCAAGCCCGTCGAGTTCACCCTCAAGCTCGTCAATCTCAACGCCAAGGGTCTTAAGTCCTCCATCCATCTCATCAGAAAGTCTGCTTATTCTGCCCATGAGCTCATCATTCAGGTTATCAATCTCAGTCATATAGTTTAAAAGAGTTGTCTTATTCTGTTCTGAAAGTGCAGCTTCTGCAGCATTCAATCGCTCAAGGAGCTCCGCATAGCTTTCGGAAAATTCCTTGGAGAGCCTGCTGTCACCGTCTTTCATGACTGTGCTTATTTCACTGACCATCTCCCTGGTGCTGTTCTGATTCTTTTCATAGTCTGAGCGGATCTGCTCAAGGCTCTTGTAGACCTCAGAGAACTTCTCTGAAATCTGCCTTTCGGAATCGCTGCTGCCCTTTTCAATGATCTCCTTCAAGTCTGAAATTCTGATCTCTGTATCCGATATTCTCTCGGTCAGACGATCAAAATCCCCTTCAAGACCTGTGATTTTCTCTGTAACTGTGTTTGTAATCTTCTCTGTGTCTTTCTCATTTTCCAGAGTGTTGTTATCTGTCTTTTCATGAAAAACACTTAAGCTGTCCCTGCTCTCAGATACAGTCTTATCCAGATCTGTCAGATATTCATGCAGCTCATCCAGTTTCTCAATCGTCTTTTTGTTATTCTCATTTTCAGTCTGTTCAAGTCCTTCCCGCGCAGTAGCCGATACAACCGGCGTGCTTAAGTAAATCAGCCCTCCGCACAAAGACATTGCAATGACGACCGCGATCGCCACAACTACAGTGTCATGTCTTTTCAGCTTTTTCAGCAAAAGCCTGATTGAATTGTTTTGTTTTGTCCACTTTCCCTTAAAACTCATACATTCGTCCTTTCTTTTTTGCAGCAAGGACGCAAATAAGACATGGCCCTGCCACATTTGTTATTAGTTAAGTGTTGGAAAATCACCGGGAAGAAATCCCGATATAGGTCGGAAGAATTCCGACAATGAATTATTATACATATCTTCTCTCACAAATCAAGAGGAAAAAAATATTTTTTTTAAACATTTACATACAGCAAGTATTCCCGGGGAACTCTGAGGTCAAAAATATCGCTGCAAAATATCGCCGCAAAACAAAGAGCCCAACTGCCTGAGCAGCCATTACAGCAAAGGCGCAGCAAGTCTGAGCAGCATCTGGCCAAACCTAAGGAACCTGCCTCGGCCTGATTTATAATACTCAGTCACTTCATTGGACACACTGAACATTTCTTCAAAATCTCTTTTTACCTCTTCAACCACATGACTTCCGGCAATAAAGCACCCATTTTCAAAGTGATGATAGAGGCTTCTGTAGTCGAGATTGATCGTTCCGCAGGTTGCAATTGTATCGTCACTTACAGACATCTTTGCATGACAGAAGCCCGGCGTATACTCAAAAATTCTGACGCCGTTTACAGCAAGTGCGTTATAGTAAGATCTGGTCACACTATAGACGAGCTTTTTATCGGGAATCCCCGGTGTGATGATCCTTACATCCACACCTCTCCTGGCAGCAAGAGAAAGTGCGTTTATCATTTCATCGGTAATGATCAGATAAGGTGTTATGTACCAGGCATAGTCCCTGGCGCAGTTGGCAATGCTCATGTATACGTCTTCGCCAACGTGGATCTGGTCCATGGGACTGTCCGCATACGGAACCACATATCCGTTATCTTTAGCAGTATATTCGTAATGCTTAAGATACCTGTCAAAGTCTGTATCATCCATATCATTTTCTTTTACTGCATTCCACATTTCAAGAAAAGTGATCGTAAGACTTCTTACAGCATCTCCCTCAAGTTTCAGTCCTGTATCCTTCCAAAAGCCAAATGGCTCAGTCAGATGAAAATATTCATTAGCAAGATTGTACCCGCCTGTAAATCCTACTTTCCCGTCTATGACCGTGATCTTTCTGTGATCTCTGTTGTTCAGGAACAGATTAAGTCCGGGGGCAAATGGATTGAAGACCCTGGCATTTATTCCAACTTTTTCCAGTCTTTTTACGAAATCAGTATTAATGAACCCGATACTCCCCATGTCATCGTAAAAGACTCTGACTTCCACACCCTCTTTTACCTTTTCTTCAAGGATTGTCTGGATACCATGCCAGCTTTCGGCATCTTCTATGGCATGATACTCCATGAAAATAAATTCTCTTGCCTTCTCAAGCGCTTCCTTTTGGGCCTCAAGACCTTTTTGGGCGTCGTCAAAATAGGTAATATCAGTATTTTTATACACAGGATATTCAGAATACTTCCTGAGATAATGTGCAATATTTGCTGCATAAGGCAGCTTTTCCTTAAGCTCCATCTGTTCTTTTTTGTTTTCAGGCAAAAGAGGCAAAAGCCTTTTATCAATTTCTTCATAGCGCTTTCGCATCTTCTTTGTCCCCCGGTTTTGTCCTACCAGAAGGTAGAAAACAAGTCCCGCTACAGGTACCAGAAGAATAAGAAGTATCCAGGGCATTTTGATTGAAGCAGATTCCTTTTTCCCGTACAGATACAGGACTATTGCAAGTCCCAGCAGGGAAAAAGCCACCGAAAACCACATCACATGCTTACTCATGCTGATGATGATAAGTATGATCATAAGCACTTCAACAGCTATTGAGAGAAGTGCAAATATCATCCTGATAACACCGTTTTTTACATTTGCTTTTGTTTCTTTAGTCTGGCCATTGTTCATCTTTTTCCCCTCTTTATATAAATCAGATCCTTGACTGATGCTATTTTATCAGCCATACATAGTACAAAAGCCTCTTTTGATCCGGGCATATGTACTGACAGAGGCCACATATGGCTTTCTATTGCAGCAAGGCTCTTTTCGTCAATTTCACTGCATATCTGTCTGGATATTGAAGCTGAATTTCCCGGATGTTTCATACAGCACTCATAATTGTTGCGATAGAGATCACTTCTTCCTACCATTCCAAGATCATGCAAAAGAGCTGTTCTCACTACCATACGTGCATCGACACTGATTCCCATACGTCTCAGGATCGAACACAGCTTAAGCCCCGAAATGGCAGTTTTGATGGAATGGGAAGCCACAGATGTCCTGTAGTGATGGATCTGACCTCTGGCCTGTCTGAACTTGTCAGATGCCAGTATATCTCGTCCATATTTCCTGATCATTTGTAATTCGCCTCTGATATCTTCCATAAACCGGGCACCTTTTATTTCAAAAAACTATCGGATAGTATTATTTTAGCATTTTTAATAAAAAAGGTCGCAGCATAATACTGCGACCCCCTATTATATACAGATCATGTATGGAAACCTGATCATAAGCATCAGTTGTCAATATGACCGTCCATGTCATCATATCCATCCATATCATGGATATCTCCGGCGCCAAAGCCGATATTCTGCATGCTTACAGTCCTGCGGCGAATCCTTGCGGATTCTGAAGCCTGCAGCAAAAAGTCCTTGATCTCTTTGCCGTGCTTGATGTTCTTCATGACAATAGTGCGATCAGTGACATCTGAAGTATAAAGAACGATAGTTGAGAGCCCTGCGAGCCTCTGCATAAAGCTTCTCGTGATCTCCACATCGCTTATCTTGTACATGTAACAGTCATTCTCCCTGACTGTGAAAAATCCCTTTATGATGGTAAAGTCGTTCTCCCTGATCTCGTACCTGGTAAATGTCCAGGGAAGGCCAAACAGAAGCCACCTGCTCCTCTCACTGTATCTGAGTTCGCCCTTGGCTTCATTGGACTTAGCGAACTGCTCAGGATTAGCAATCTTTGACATGTGTTTTCCTCTCTCACTCTACCTTGGGGAGCTTTGAAAGAGCTACATTAAGCTCCTCGTCAGTAGGAATATAATCATTCATCTCGCCGTCGTTGTACTTCTGGTATGCAACCATATCAAAGTACCCTGTTCCGGTAAGGCCAAAGACAATGTTCTTCTCCTCACCTGTCTCCTTGCACTTAAGTGCTTCGTCAATCGCTACGCGGATTGCGTGGCTGCTCTCAGGTGCGGGAAGGATGCCTTCAACTCTGGCGAACATCTCAGCAGCCTCAAATACTGAAGTCTGCTCTACACTTCTCGCTTTAAGGATGCCCTGATCATAGAGCTCGGATACGACGCTGCTCATTCCGTGGTACCTAAGTCCTCCTGCGTGGTTGGCAGAAGGAATGAACCCGCTTCCAAGAGTGTACATCTTGGCGAGAGGACAAACCTTACCTGTATCGCAGAAGTCGTATGCATATCTGCCCCTTGTCAGACTCGGGCACGATGCCGGCTCAACAGCGATGATCTCGTACTGATTCTCACCTCTTAAGATCTCGCCTGCAAATGGTGAAATAAGTCCTCCGAGGTTTGATCCGCCGCCTGCGCAGCCGATTATCATGTCAGCCTTGATCCCATATTTATCAAGGGCAGCCTTGGTCTCCAAACCGATTACTGACTGGTGGAGCAGAACCTGCGAAAGAACCGATCCAAGTACATAGCGGTATCCTTCCTGTGTGGTTGCAGCCTCAACAGCCTCTGAGATGGCGCAGCCAAGACTTCCTGTTGTTCCGGGGAACTCCTGATTGATCCTGCGGCCGACTTCTGTTTCCATCGAAGGAGAAGGTGTCACTTTAGCGCCATAAGTGCGCATTACTTCGCGTCTGAAGGGTTTCTGTTCGTAAGATACCTTAACCATGTATACCTGGCAGTCCAGATCGAAATATGAGCAGGCCATGGAAAGAGCCGTTCCCCACTGCCCGGCACCGGTCTCTGTGGTAACGCCCTTAAGTCCCTGCTTCTTGGCGTAGTAGGCCTGGGCAATAGCTGAATTGAGCTTGTGGCTTCCTGAGGTGTTGTTGCCCTCAAACTTGTAGTAGATGTGGGCAGGTGTCTGAAGCTTCTCCTCAAAGCAATAAGCTCTGACAAGCGGTGATGGACGGTACATTCTGTAGAAATTCCTGATCTCTTCTGGAATATCAATGAATCTGGATGTATCATCAAGCTCCTGCTCTGCAAGTTCGCGGCAAAAAACGCCCGACAGCTCGTCAATGGTCATAGGCTGAAGAGTTCCGGGATTAAGCAGAGGCGCCGGCTTCTTCTTCATGTCACCGCGGACATTGTACCACTGCGTGGGCATCTCCGACTCTTCAAGGTATATCTTGTAAGGTATTGTGCTCATAAAATATCCTCCATAAAAAGCTTTGACAATTAAGTATAATATTATCGGTTTACGGTAATTTAGTCAACGAAAAGTTTTAGCACATCACCGCAAAAAAGTGCCTCCGTGATCTATCTTCGGCGGAGTATCCGTATGCTCTCCCACAAGCTTTTCCATCCAGACCATGTTGTACCATCTATCGAACTTAAACCCGCATTTGTGGAACTCTCCAACCATGGAATATCCCATCTTTTCATGAAAACGCACGCTGGCAAAAGTAAGATGTTCATCCTCGGTATCGGGGTACCCTATGCAGGCGTTCAAGTTGAGCATCCCCATATTCTTGAGCCTGTTTTCCAGTTCGTTATAGAGTGCCCTTCCTATGCCGTTTCCCCTGAGATTGTGATCAAGATAGATCGACATCTCAGCGCACCACTTATACGCCTCCCTGACATGAAAATCTGAAGCATAGGCGTATCCCACGATTCTCCTTTTGCCTTGTAAATCAAAAGAGGCATCGGTTTCCGCCACAAGGTACGGGTACTTTTCCAGCACCTTCTCTATCCTGCCTGCAAATTCGGAAACGGAAGGCGTCTCATATTCAAAGGTTATTGCAGTCTCTTTTACATAATAATCATAAATTGAAAGCAGCTCCTGAGCATCCTCAGGAACTGCCATTCGTATTCTCAATCCGTTCATTATCATCTCTTTATCAGAATCTCTTCTCCCAATAATATCCTCTTGCCATGGTCATGGCTCTGGTCTCTTCCATCGGCATCGGCTTGCCGAAGAAATATCCCTGCGCCCTCTCGCAGCCTATCTTCCTCAGGAAATCGTACTGTTCCTGAGTCTCAACGCCCTCGCACAAAGGAGCGACTCCCATGGCTCTTGCTCCATCCATTATATACGAAAGAAGATTTGCTGTCTTGGAATTGTTGGAAAAACTTCTCATAAATACCATATCAAGTTTTAAGACATCGAAATTATACTCGGCAACGGTGTTAAGAGAGGAGTATCCGGATCCGAAGTCGTCGATCCAGATGCTGTAGCCGAGAGCTCTCATCTTATCACACTCAGACTTTATATATCCGCCGTTCTGGTCGAGAGCACTCTCAGTGATCTCCAGATCCAGCATGTTTCTCGGGATGTCGAACTGTTCTCTTGTCGTCTCAACGATACCGAAAATATCGCAGAGCTCAAAATCAAGCCTTGAAATATTAATCGACACAGGAACCAGATCCTTGCCGGCTTTCTGGAGTTCAATATAATCCTGGCATACCTTCTTTATCACATAAGTATCCACAAGATGGATCAGATGGTACTGCTCCAGAGTACTGATGAAATCTCCCGGATTAAACATTCCCATCTTGGGGTCTTCCCATCTGACCAGCGCCTCATATCCGCAGATCTTGCCCGTGGCAACTCTTATGACAGGCTGGTAAAAGACCTTGATGTACTCATTTTCCACCGCTTCATCTATGTGATCGATCACATACTGCTGCTTTCTTAAGTTCTCACGCAGAAGCTCATCATAAATGCAGAAGTTGATATCATGCCTGTTCTTGATACTGTTGCAGGCAAGACGGGCATGATCGCAGGCAAGACCCACTTCCGACCTCCTGTCATCCATGTAATAGATACCCGCCTTAAGTCTTATCTTCTTGTTTATATCTTCGGACATGAGCATTGCCCTGTAAACGGTCTCGACTTTTTTGACAACGCTCTCCTTGTCGCCCGTGGTGCAGACAACAAAGTGGTCGTCGGAAAACCTTGCCACGATCCCGCCAACCCCGAAGTTGTCAAGGATAGCTCTTGCGAGGTCGCACAAAAGCTCATCTCCCAGCTTGTATCCGTTTCTCTCATTGAATAGTTTGAAATTAGGGATGTCAAAATGGACAAAAGAAATGTCTTCTCTCCAGCTCTCATGTGAGCGGAGAAACAGCTGTGTCTTATTGTAAAAAGCAGACATATTAAGAAGACCTGTGAGTTCATCGGTCTCGGAACTTGCCGAAAGTATCTCCGCCTCGGCGTAAGAATTGCGGTTCTTGTTAAAATACTCGTTCTGATCTACATCAACGATATAGACATAGTAGTAGCTCTTCCCGTCATCTCTGTAAAGAAGGTGTCCAAAATCCTCAACATAGCGCACATCGCCCTGCCTTGTGATGATACGGTAGCGCACATAGTCGTGCTTTTTCTCACCGAAAATCGTCTGGGCCTGGATCTGATTCTCGATAAGGCTGTAATCCTCGGGATGGACCATGCCCTTAAAGGTGCCTCCCGTGTGCTCAATAAATTCTCCCATGTTCTCACATCCGTACATCGCAAGAACATTGGGCTCAACGTAGAGAACACTCTCATGCCCGAAAGACTCGTAGATAAAAAAGCCTCCCGGAAGGCCTGTTGGAATAATTCCGCTAATTCCCGCATCGAAAAATTTCTTATTCATGTTTGCTACCTCGTTATGGATAAAACAGTTAATGTTGTCAGAAAACATAAGACGAGACGGAATAATTATACAACAAAATAGCGGATTACTCCATAATCTGAAGCACGCAGTTCATTTTCTCCTCAATGCGTATCGCATCTGTTGCATCCTGCCTTATCAGGTTCAATCCTATATTATTTTAGATATTTATTCAGCGCAAACAGGTTCTTTTTGGCATCATTGTAGCCCAGCCAGTACAGGTCTCCGAGCTTGTCCATGTCGCCCTCCACCCTCTTAACGGTCACAGGCTCAGAGGGCGCGATCACAAATATGCGACCGGCTTTTTCCAGCCTGTCAACTTCATCACACTCCCTGTTATAATCTGTATTCATGTTCATGAGTTTTTCAGCAAACTCCGGATTATCTTTGTAAAATCTGGGTGCCATTGTATTCGAAGCAGATGATGCTTTTTTCCTGAAGCCTCTTTCTCTTGTCTTGATGACGACTATGTTTTCATAGCCCTGTTCCAGTGCCCATCTGTAAGGGATATGACAGCTGCATCCGCCATCAAGGCACTTACATCCATCAACGTCAACCATTGGAGAGACATACGGCATGGATGCCGAGGCTTTTATGGCCTTCAGGATATCCCTGCATCTGCCCTTTTCAAAGTACATGGTCTTACCGTTTTCACAATTTGTCGCAACAGCTACGAATCTGCGCCTTGGATCATAAAATGTGTTTTCATCCAGAGAATCCAGTTTTTCGTTCGGTTGGATTGCAAAATCAATATTGAGCGGGCTGTGGGCATGAAGCATTGCACGAGCGCCTATGTAATTGGGGTCATGGCGAAACTCCAGGTTGCATCTTGCAGACCTTCCTATCTGTCCGGAAGCGTAGTTCAGGCCTGCCATGGCGCCTGCACTTACACCGATAACGCACTCGAAATTCAGGCCATTTTCCATGAAAAAATCCATAACGCCCTGGTTATACAGTCCCCTGAAAGCTCCGCCTTCAACAACAAGACACCCTTTTGTGAGCTGCCCCTTGGCATGGCCCGCAGGTATATCATTCAGTTTTTCATAAATATTTCGTCCGTTAGTCATGTCTTTTCGTTCTACTATTCGATCCTTTCTGCTCATCATCCTGTATTTCCCAGGCAAAGCTACTTATATTTCCCGATTGTCCGCACTACTGCATTCTGCAGAACAGAGCTGATATGTTTTTCCAGATAAGCGTCATCTTCGTCTGACAGGCAGGCATCTCTGAGAAGGTCACGTATCATTTCTGCAATCTGCTCAGAAAGAACAACAACCCTGTCGCTGACGTTCAGGCTGTCAGGCAGATATTTTATATGCTCCCAGGAAGAAAGGCTGCAATGTGTCTTAGCCAAATCTCTTATATGATCTGAGAATCTTCCGTTTGAATCCAGCTCTGCCAGTGCCTTATATGTCCACTTATAATACGGCGGATACACTTTTTTCAGCAGAAAGAAGATTTCCATTGCGGCCTTGATGCCGTTAACTTTGCAGATTTCAGCTGCAACGATGTCTTTTCTTGCCATGCATCTCGAGTAGTTGACCTGCAGCGATGATGAAAAAGCATGCAGCTCTGACGCTATTCTTTCACGCCATATCCTTTCGGGATAGTAGTCTTGAAGGCTCATTCTGAATGCCGAAAAAATCCCGAGATCATCTCTGAATACTTCACCGTTTACCGCCGTAGCAAGACATGAGTGATCAATGATCCTCCATACATCTTCCGGGATCAGCGCATTTTCCGCATCAATTTCTGCTCCCAGCACATAGGAATAAAAGGCATTTATAGTCATGACGCCTCTTCTCTCACGAAGCCTGTCCGTAAGATTTGCCCCCGGCATACTGTCAACAAGTTCGTTATAGGCAATCGAAAGCAGCCGCCCAAACTTATGAAAGTCATCTTCTGTAACCCACAGGCACACACCTGTTCCAAAGTCATGATCTCTTGAAATGAAATCATCATAACCAAAGCAGTCCGATCCTTCCCCCGAAAGTCCGACTGCTATACGCGATTCATATTCAGGAAACATCTTGTGAATCATCGGTGCTACTTTGTTTTGGTAGAAGCGCCTGCTTTTATCAAAAACATCAGAATTCATGTCCACCCCGCTCGTTCAATACTCCTTCTTTTTATCCTGTATCCTGAGGTCATGTAAAAGTCCCCGGACGGATTTTCCCGCTAAATATATTCTAATATTTTTATCAAAATCTGCACAAGAAGTATCTGTATGTTACAATTCACAGATTTTCTACATTCTTATACTTTCTGTTATCAGTCACCGGGCAGCGCCTCTGTCCTCGCAGGAAAATTACATTAGTCATATTACTCTGCCTTCCCCGGGGCGAATGATTGTAGCAAAAAGCTGCCTGATGTCAAGGGTTGCCCGAGCACAAGTGCTCAGCGTACTGCCCCTTGACATCCGGCAGCTTCTTGCATAGCAGCACTTACCCGGGGAAAGGCAGGATGTGTGATGCTATAACCACTGAAAATTGGGGATAATGAAAAGGGGTGGTACCAATTCGGGAATAGGCTTGCTATAAAGCTGTTGGTACCACTTCAAATTAGGAAATAGCGAAAAGAGGTGGTATCTCTTAGGGAAA
>CAMNOS010000096.1 GCA_946546925.1 uncultured Butyrivibrio sp. | reverse complement strand
TTGATATGGAGAGCGCTGATGGCGGGACTGATAAGGATTACTGGGGCAGGATAGAAGAGGATACACTGGGCTTTTGAAGGAGTCAAACAGAACCGTCCCAATGTCTTTCTTACTAGCGAAGTTGTTGCAGCATGAACTCTTTTACTGCATCTGTGACCATATCAAGATGGTGGTCGTAGCAGTGATTATCACCGGGGATAGTTACCAGTTCGCAGTCCTTGTACATTTTGGAAAACCTGACGGAGTACTCATAGGGCACAGCTTCATCGTTGTCGCCGTGAACAATGAGTACGGGCTTCTGATACTTTTCTATGGCGTCCTCAACATGTATGGTCTGGGCAACTCTGCAGTAGTTGCCCTTTAATTTTCTTCCGTCCCAGGACTCAATCTCTTCCGGGATGTTCTCGGGGTCAAATTTAAGGCCAAGAAGTTCGCCGGACCTTGCAATCTCCGGGATCATTGCAGCCGGCGACAGAGGCATGATAGCCTTGATACGGTCTCTTTCCATCGCTGCGGCGAGCATCACTGCAAGTCCTCCCTGTGAGTGACCTGCCATGTAGATATCGGTTACAAAATCAAGGCTTCTGGCATAGTCAACCACCGCCAGAATATTTGTCAGCCACTTGAACAGTGTGTGATCTTCGAATCTGCCGTCGCTCTTGCCGTGACCATACATATCTGCGCGAAGGGTAGCAACCCCGATACTGTTCAAAGTCTCCGAAACGGCCACAATGTGCCGCTCCTCGCTGTGTCCCGTAAATCCATGGATTATAATGCACAAGGGGCATTTCTCCGGGTTATCTGCAGGCTTGTCAAGATAGGCATTGAGTTTTATACCGTCACAATCTATAAACATTGTTGTTCCTCCATATTTCAAATAATTATTTATTTAAAATCTTATATCTTTTCTGTGGTGCAAGTCTACCAATATATGATCTTTATTTTATTTGTCCAAGTGGACGAACTGGTCCAGTTGTTCAGAACAGCCATTTGGTCACATTGGTTAAATCTGTGATTTGGGGTCCTAACTCAAAAAATGCCGCTTACAGTTACAAATTTCTTTAAAATTACGCTGTTTTAGCATGAAGGATATAAATTGCATAAAATCCAGTGTACCATATAGAGTTGTTTCTTCCGTTGATACTCCAAATTTGAAGTGGATGCGTCTCTTGTTCTTAGGTAAGTTTGAAACTCAGATTTAATTATCCGATAGGTTTGTTGATCTATTTTATGGCGTGGCCTGTGGTGGGATTTTTGTATATGAATTTTGTAACTCTAAAGCCTTTTTTTTGAAATGAACCCCCAAAGGTATAAAAAACGTACCGGTCCCCCATTATTAAGAAATGTCTTTATGGGTACAAATTGCATTTTATGCAATCTGATACAGTGTTGGTATCGGGCGATAATCACCAAATGGAGAATTCCCCGATAATAATTATCGCTGAATCATTAAAAAAAGATGAAAAAACGATTAAAACAGCTTTTGAGTTAAAGCCGGGTGGTATAATTTAATTTACACTAGTTCGTGTGTTTAGCGGTGTTTTCGGTTGAAAGGCGATAAATATAGCGATGATCCAAAAAAGTTTAACAGACTGTTTGTCTATATTAAAGGTGGATAAATGTTAGAGGCCGTCAGGAATTAGAGGGATAACCTTTGATTCCGACGGCTTTTTATGTTATATGGTGAAAACTGCTTAAGGCAAGCGGATTAGATTCTGATACGAAAATAAAAAATATCTCAAAGAATGCGCACTACAAGCATCCCTTGGGACAAAATTCAGGAGGATTGTTCTATGTCAAAGAGAGTAGGAAAAAGAGTCATGAGTTTCGTGCTGATGCTGACCATGGTTTTTACTCTGTTTCCAGGTACGGCTGTAAAGACCTATGCTTCTGAGGGCAGTGCGGAGTATGGCCTCTTATCATCACAGCAGGAAGAACTCGCAGAAGGAGAAAATGATGCGGGAACTTTTGATGCAGAAAATGATGAGGAGATTGCAGATTCGCAGGATGGAACAGGTGATAAAACCGGCGGATCTGATTCTGATGACTCATATTACGACGATGCAGGTGCTTTGGATGAAGAATCTGGAACCCAATATGAGGACAATTCTGAATTTGTTGATAAAGAAATAGAAGATGAAGAATTAGCAGATGAAGAAACAATAGATGAAGAAATCCTTGAAGAAGTAACAGATGAAGATATCGCTGAAGAAATACCGGAGACTGAAGAAATCAGGCTTTTGGATACCGGCAGCGGGCACGGTGCATACAGTGAGTACATACCTTTAAGTGGTGACAGTGATGCAACTCTGGAAAGTAAGCTTATAACCTTCAATGGAAGGGAATGGTATCTCATACAGGATAATTCGACTGCAGCAAATGCGGGTACTGTAACTCTTTTTTCAAGATATATCATTGAAAAGAGTAAATTTGGAACCAGCGCTGCTTATAAAGATTCACTGGTAAAACAGTATCTGGATGAGCTTACCGGCGAAAATGGCGCCTATGAGGAGGTGGCAGGTGCTATAGCAGGTACTGATCTGCCTGACGTAGACGTTTCAGGTGCGAAGCTTTACCTAATAAGTTTAGCAGAGCTGAATAGTATTCCCGATAATGTCAAAAGAACATCAGGAGATAATGTTGAGGTCTTCTGGTGGTGGCTTCGTACGTCTGATGGTGAAAACCTGGTATATAATTCATCCCACACAGGGGAAAGCTTGCATAGCAACCCTTATGATATAAACTGTGGCATTCGCCCTGCTATGAGGCTGGATCTGAGCAAGGTTTTGTTTACAGATACCACGAGAACGTTTGAACTCCGTACTAATGTTGAGACAATCACTCTGGATATGGACGGCGAGACTCTGTTTCCGGGTGATTCAAGGACTCTTACTGCAACTGTAAAGCCTTATGATGCTACAGATAAGACTGTCATCTGGTCAAGTGATAATGAAGAAGTAGCAGCTGTAAGTGATAGCGGCGTAGTAACGGCAGGTGAAAAGGGAATTGCTACGATCACAGCAACAGCAAACAATGGGACTGATGATACGGATGATGATATTACTGCAACCTGTAAAGTGAGGGTTACAGAGCAGGGAGCATACAGCAGCCTCATTCCGTCTGACTCTGATTCCGGGACAATTCTGGCAGGTAAACTTGTCACCTTCAACAATATGCAGTGGTACCTCATAGAGGATAATTCCACGTCTGAAAATGAGGGAACGGTAACCCTTCTTTCGAAGGATCTGCTCACAAACTCGAAATTCAACAACGACAATAGTGAGAACTGCAATATCTATAAGAAGTCTTTGGTAAAAGAGTATCTGGATGGTCTTACAGGCGAAGAAGGGATTTTTTATGGCGTTGCGAATGTTATTGAAGACACCGACATGACTGATGTCGACGTGTCAAATGCAAAACTATACGTTTTAAGTTCAGATGAAGCGGAACTGGTACCCAAAAAAGTCAGATATTGTAGAACTACGATAGAAGGTTATAGTATTGCTCAGTGGTGGCTGCGTACACCTGTAGGTGAAAGTGAAGTTTTTAGTGTGGATGCTAATTCAAATATTGGGTCAGGTCTTTTTTGGTACGGTTGCGGAATTCGCCCTGCCTTGAAACTTAATCTCAGTAGAGTATCCTACGATTCTGAAACAAAAACTTTTGATACGCCCAGGATTGATGTGACAGAAGTTACTCTTGACAGGTCTTCCGCAGTTATTTCAAAGACCGGGTCACTTACCCTTAATGCTACAGTAAATCCTGTATATGCAACAACAAGAACAGTCACCTGGTCAAGCAGCAATGAGGCGGTTGCCACAGTAAGTGATAAAGGTGTTGTAACAGCTGTAGCGGAAGGCACTGCAACGATCACGGCAACAGCCGGCAACGGAACACAGGAGACGGATGATGATAAGGCGGCAGCATGCACTGTGACGGTCTGTCCTCCTCATGTCCACACTATCGGCAGTGGGGATAGCGCACAGACCATCTCATTCGAGCCATGGATTGAAAGTGACTCTCTTCCTAAGGTGTCAGGAAACTTCTTCCTGACGGAGGATGTTGAACTCTCCAAACATTGGGACGTACCTAATGGGACGACTAACCTGTGTCTGAATGGACATAGCATTAGTGTTAACGGTTCAGATTATGTCATACAGGTATTTGGACCGACTCTGAACATTTTTGATGAAGATGAAAATGAAGGTAAGATCACCGGTGGTCATGGCCCATACTATGCCGGCGGTATATATGTTCATGGATCAGGTACTGTCAATATGTATGGTGGCATGATATGCGGTAATGCAGCAGTTGAAGGTGCCGGTGTATATCTTGAAACGAAGAGTACTTTTAATCTCTATGGCGGCTGCGTCAGCGGGAATAATGCTTCAGGCATGGGAGCCGGCATTTCTGCTGTAACCGGAAGCACTATAAATATGTATGGCGGCGAGATCAGTGGTAATACGGCATCATCCGAAGGTGGCGGCATCTACCTTAAAGATGACAGCTGCTCTTTTAACATGAGCGGCGGCATTATAAGCGGCAACAAAGCACCATTCGGCGGCGGTGTATGTGACAGGAGCGGCAACGTCAGGTTTTCAGGTAGTCCCACCATCGAAGGCAACACAGTTAAAAACGGTGAAAAGAACAGCAACCTTTGTCTGCTTGATACCAAGGCTTCGCTCAGCGGTGCCCTGGATGAAACAGCTAAAGTATATGTCACGCTGTCAGACGCAAACAAGCAGTCAATAAAAGGTGTGTTTACAGACAGCACAGTTGAAAGCGCTGTGGCGGCAAAAGACTACGCAGCCAACTTCTTTGGCGACAACACCGATTACATTGTCTGGCCTAAAGACGATGAGCTGAAGCTTCTGGTTCATGAACACGACATTACCGTGACTGCGGAAGGCGGAACCATAACCAAATCCTGTAAGGGCGAAGGCCCCTGTGATCAGATAGAACACGACCTCACTCTGACAATTGCTGCGCCTCTTCACACGACTTATGGAGACGGCAAGGATCCGGCAGCAGTGATAACTGATGAAGATAACCTCCGAGGGGATGCCAAGGTCTGGTATCAGACAAGGAACGGCACAGAATTAGGTGAAAAGACTGAAACAGCACCTGCCGATCCCGGCAGCTACAGAGCGAGCATTACAGTAGAAAATGCAACTGCATATATTGATTACGAGATTCAAAAGATAAACCCGGTCAAAACTGTTCCGTCACTTAATGCAACCTATGGTCAGAAACTAAAGGATCTGACTTTGTCCAACCCTGAAGGTAATGCAAGTGGTACCTGGAGCTGGACGGACGAAACTGAATCGGTTGGAAACGCTGGAAGCCATACTTTCAAGGCGAATTTTGTACCGGAAGATACAGATACTTATCGGAGTTTGGAAAATGTTGATATTACCGTTTCCGTTGCCAGAAAGGAAGTGGCTGTTAAAGCACAGGCGCAGACCATCAACGAAGGTGGCAGTATCGCTACAGGAATAGATAAAGTTTCTGTAACAGGTCTTTTAAGTGGGCACAGCCTCAGCGGAATTACTCTGACAGCAGATACTGATAACAAAAATATCGTTCCGTCTTTGGCAGTGATTAAGGATGCATCAGATACTGTTGTTACCGAAAACTACGAAATTACTTATGAAAATGCTAAGCTGACTATACGATCAGCCATAAGTGCAAAGGTTACCTTTAAGGTTGTTAACGGCTCATGGAGCGATGAATCATCAGGCGATAAAGTTGTAACACTGGAAGGATTTGAAGGAGATACACTTAAGCTTGAAGCCGCTGATATTCCAAATGTCGGCAATAAGCCAAAGGATGACACTTTTAAGCGCGGAAGCTGGGATACAGTACCGGATACAGAGACCGAGTTCGAAAATGGCGCAGATGCAACCTACATCTATACATATGCCCAGAAAGAGCCTGCAACAGTACTCAAGGCACCGAAAGAAAAGAACCTGACATACAACGGCTCGGCGCAGGAGCTTGTGACTGCCGGTGTAGCAGAGGGCGGCACAATGATGTATGCTCTTGGGTCAGATGCGTTAACTGTACCGACAGGCGAGAGCGCATGGAGCGAAAGTATCCCCGAAAAGACTGAACCCGGAACCTACTATGTCTGGTATAAGGTAAAGGGCAATGCAGATCATCGTGATTCATCAGCTGTTGTAGTAACTTGCACGGTTGCTAAGGCAAGTGTGACTGTTAAAGCACAGGCGCAGACCATCAAGGAAGGTGGCAGTATCGCCACAGGCACCGATAAAGCATCTGTATCAGGCCTTATTAGTGGCCACAGTGTAAGCACGATCACACTTACTGCGGATATCATCAACAAAAAGATTGTTCCGTCGGACATAGTGATAAAGGATGCCTCAGACAAAGTTGTAACTGGAAATTACGACGTTACTTATAGTGATGGCGAGCTGACAGTACTTGCGGCCGTAAGTGCTAAGGTTACCTTTAAGGTTGTTAACGGATCATGGAACGATGAATCCCTGGCCGATAGAGTTGTAATACTGGAAGGCTTTGAAGGAGATACACTTAAGCTTAATGCCGCTGATATTCCCAATGCCGGCAATAAGCCCAAGGATGCAACCTATAAGACCGGAAGCTGGGATGTAATTCCAAGTCCGGATACAGCAATCGAAAATGGCAAAGAAGTAATATACACATATACCTATAGTCAAAAAGACTATTCGACTATAACCAAGTATCCTGAAAAAGTTGATGGACTTGTCTACGACGGATCTGCCCATGCGCTTGTGGGCGCAGGAGCAGCTGAAGGTGGAGAGCTGCAGTATGCTTTGGGCAGTGATTCAATCACTGTTCCGACAGATGGATGGAGCAAGAATATTCCTGCTGAAACCGACCCCGGAACCTATTATGTCTGGTACATGGTAAAGGGTGATGAAGGTCATCAGGATTCAGCTTATGCTGTAATAACTGTTACGATTGCCGGGGTGAGTGCGACTGTAAAGGCATCAGCCCAGACGATAAAGGAAGGTGAAAGTATTGCTTCCGGTACAGATAAAGCCGCTGTAACAGGTCTTATAAATGGCCACAGCATGAGTGCGATCACTTTGACAGCGGATACTGAGAATAAAAAGATCGTTCCGACAGCCGCAGTAATAAAGGATACGGCAGGTAAAGATGTTACCGATAAGTATGATATTACCTACGAAAGCGGTGAGCTGACTGTTCTGGCAGCAATAAGTGCAAATGTTACCTTTATGGTTGTGAATGGCTGCTGGAATGATGGAAGCAGTGCAGACAAAACAGTTACTTTACGCGGCTTTGAGGGAGACATACTTAAACTGAAGGCTGCAGACATCCCTGGAGCAGGTAGTAAGCCCAAGGATGAGACATATAAAAATGGTCGCTGGGATGTAATTCCAAGTACGGAGACGGAGTTTACAGATGGCTCAGATGTAATCTACACATACACCTATACTCAGGATGAACTTGCAAAAGTTACCAAAGCACCTGAAGCTAAGAATCTGATATACGACGGCCTGGAGCAGGAACTTGTGACCGCAGGAGAAGCTGAGGGCGGTACGATCCTGTATGCACTTGGAACTGCAGCCGGTGCCACAGTTGAATACTCCGAAGCTCTTCCTGCGGCAGCAGAGCTTGGAACCTACTATGTATGGTATATGGTCAGAGGCGATGAACATCATAGGGACAGCGCCGCTGATATGGTGATTTCTGTGATTGACAAGGCAAGTGCAGTTCCTGCCACCGTCACCGCAGGCAATCGCACATATGACGGGACGGAGAAAGCTCTTTTGACCGTGACCGGAAATGCAGATGGCGGAAGAATGATGTATGCCCTTGGTACTAATGCAACCACGGCGCCAGACGCAGTCCTGTTCAGCAGGTCCATCCCGACAAGAATTGACGTCGGAACCTACTATGTATGGTACATGGTCAAGGCAGATTCAGAGCATCGTGATTCTGAAGCAAAGGCTGTTGCTGTGACAATCTCAAAGGCTGCCGTGACTGTCAAAGCTCTGGATCAGACTATTAATGAAGGCGAGAGCATTGCTACTGATGAAGGTAAGATCTCCGTAACCGGACTTGTTGATGGTCACAGGATGAGTTCCTTCACGCTGAAGGCAGAACCTGATAATAAAAAGATAATTCCGTCAGCTCTAGTGATAAAAGATGAGTTCAACGATATTGTAAACGAAAACTACGATATTACTTATGAGAGCGGCGAGCTTACGGTCAAGGCGGCGCTGAGTGCAAAAGTTACATTTAAAGTAGTAAACGGTTATTGGAACGATGAAACTGCAGACGACATAGTCGTGAACCTGAGTGGCTTTGAGGGAGACGTACTTAAGCTTGCTGCAGGCGATATTCCGGAAGCCGGCGCCAAGCCAAAAGATGGCACTTATAAGCCGGAAGGCTGGGATGAAACTCCAAGCACAGAGAAGGAGTTTGCAAACGGCGAAGAACTGACATATACCTATTCCTATGTTCTTAAGAAAGAGTCGAAGATCACTAAGGCGCCTGAAGCGATAGAGAATCTTGTTTTCAACGGATTTGAGCAGAAGCTGGTAAAGGCAGGAGAAGCAGAGGGCGGAGAGATGCTCTATGCTCTGGGAACGGAAAGCGAAAGCACAGGAAACTTTGCTGTATCAGTTCCGTCGGCAACCGAAGCCGGAACCTATTATGTCTGGTACATGGTAAAGGGAGATGCGGACCATCAGGACATTGCAGCCGGAAAGCTTGAAGTTACGATAAAGCCTGTCGGCGTTACGTCGATCAGACTTAGAGCTGTAAGCGGAACAACGATGGTTGCCGGAACATGGCAGCAGCTTGAGGCAGAGATAACTCCTTCCACCATGTCCGCAGAGCAGCTCACATGGAGAAGCTCAGATGATAACATCGCAACAGTTGAGGGCGGTGTGATCACAGTAAAATCCGAAGAGGATATTGACTGGAAGGATGGATCTTCAGTTCCTGTTACGATTACAGCCCGCGCTGAGAATGGTGTGGAAGGCTCAATTGCGATCACAGTAATAGGTCCTGAAGATGCCATAGCTGTGACAAGTGTAAAAATAGATCCCAAGTCTGTTAAGGATGGTTTAAAGCCGGGCGATACCTTCAGGCTTACTGCCATAATTGAGCCTGATAATGCAACAGATAAGACTCTTATATGGGAGAGCAGCAATCCAACCGTTGCAGAAGTCGGACCTACCGGAGTGGTTACAGTAAAGGGTTCGGATACGGATGCAATATCTGCTGCTGTAATAACTGTAAGAGCAGCCGGAGACGTAGATAAATTCGATTCTGTTTCACTTCTTATCAACAAGACGGGTGTAGTTGTAGTCGGTAAGACAGATGTCAAAGATATTGAGATGGATACAACAGGCGGAAGTTTCTTAGTAGTGGGAACGCCTGTAACACTGTCTGCGAAAGTTATGCCTTCAAATGCAACAGAGCAGAGCATTATCTGGACAAGCTCTGATACTGATATTGCGGAGGTAAGCCAGGACGGAACCGTGACTTCAAAGAAGGCAGGGAAAGTTACGATAACTGCCACCGCTAAAGATAATCCAGGGATAAGTAAGACAGCAGAGTTTGTTGTACTTGCTGATGAGGACTCTTTATATGTAGAGTTTGACCAAGGCAATGAGTACTACTACACAGGTAATGCCATAACACCTGATGTAAATGTGTACTACCACGGCAAACTCCTTATGAGGGATTCGGACTACACAATAAGCTACAAAAACAACAAGAATGCAAATGATGCATCCGATGTAAAGAAGGCACCTTCTATAAAAGTTACAGGAAAGACGGTAGCAGCTTCAGCAGAGGCGACCTTCCGCATACTGCCTGTGGACATAGGAGATGAACTTCTTGTAGCTGCTTCAGATGTAAATATTGCCTCCGGAAAGACCGCCAGTCCACTGCTTTATTATGGCGGAACGAAACTTACGACCAGGGATTTTGACAATCAGTATGCAAAAGAGAAGTTCACAACCAGCCGCAGCATAACTGTTACCGGTAAAGGCAATTTCACCGGTGAGCGCGAGATCTGGATCAATGTGCTTACTGCTTCAGAGATAAAGAGTATACCGAAGATCAAGGTCAAGTCCTTTACTCCGGTAAAGAGATATTACAACGGTCAGCCGCAGCCTTTGACGGAAAACGAGATTGTTGTCATAGATGCAGCAAATAAAAACAAGGTTCTTGAAATGAATAAGGACTTCTTTATCGCTTATCCCGCTGAAATAACAAATGTCGGTACCGTAAAGATCTCTGTCAATGGAATGGGCGACTACACAGGAGCTTTTACCAAGTCTTACAGGATTCAGGCAGCAATGATTGACAGAAGCGCTGTTAAGAGTGTAGATGT
>CAMNOS010000095.1 GCA_946546925.1 uncultured Butyrivibrio sp. | reverse complement strand
TGTTCGTCCGCACTTTACTTATTTTGGCTTTAGATATGTCAGAGTAACCGGGTGGGAAGGTGAGCTTGATGCGGAAGACTTTACGGGAAATGTGGTCTACTCAGACCTTGAAACCACAGTATCACTGGACACTTCAGATGATAAGCTGAACAGACTTGCAAGTAACTGCATCTGGGGCCAGAAGTCCAACTTCCTTGATATGCCGACTGACTGTCCGCAGAGAGATGAGCGCCTGGGATGGACAGGCGATGCTCAGGTATTTGCACCAACAGCATGTTTTAACATGGACACGAGAGCTTTTTACAGGAAATATCTGTACGATCTTCATCTGGATCAGATTGATCATGACGGAGTTGTTGCAAACTTTATTCCCAACATCAGCAAAGCTCCCGGCGGAAGCAGCGTATGGGGTGATGTTGCCACTTTTTTGCCCATGGCGCTTTATGAGTATTACGGTGATGAGGATGACCTTAGGAGCAACTATCCGCTTATGAAGGACTGGGTGGATCATATCATTCGTGAAGATGAAAAGCATGGCGATAACGGTCTGTGGAATTTTGGCTTCCATTTCGGAGACTGGCTTGCACAGGACGGAATAAGCCCGCAGAGCATGAAGGGCGGCACGGATGATTATTTTGTGGCTTCTGTGTACTACTATGAATCACTTATAAAGGCAGGAAATGCAGCAAGGATACTTGGTTATGCAGATGACAGCATAAGGTATGCAAAGCGCGCTGAGAAGGTAAATACAGCGATCTTAAATGAGTATTTTACACCCAGCGGAAGGCTTGCCATCGATACCCAGACAGCTTATCTTATTTCACTTAGATATAAGATATTTATAAGCAAGGACAAGATCATTGACGGCCTGAAGCTGAGGCTGAAAAAAGACTGCTACAAGATCAAGGGCGGCTTTGTGGGCGCGACAATGATGTGTCAGGTGCTTGCTGAGAACGGCATGGAGGACATTGCTTACTATATACTGTTCCAGGAGGGCTTCCCGGGATGGATGCACTGCGTCAACCTTGGTGCGACAACGATCTGGGAGAGATGGAATTCGATCCTCGATGACGGCAAAATAAGCGGAACCAATATGAATTCGCTCAACCACTATTCATATGGCTCGGTAATGGAGTATGTATATCGCTTTATTGCAGGAATACAGCCCAATTCTGCAGGATTTAAGAGCGCGTTTATTGCTCCGCAGCTCAGCTCCAGACTCAGATACGTTGACTTCAAGTACAACTCTGTGAGCGGCAGGTATACGTCTGCCTGGAAGATTAATGATGACGGAACCGTCACGGTAAGGGTAGAGGTACCGTTTGGATGCTCGGCGGTATATATATTGCCCGGAACTAACGGGGAGGAGGTCCGCCTTTCAGCAGGTGTATTTGAAAAGACCTATAAGCCGAATAAGGATTACAGGCTGATGTATACCATGGATACGAGGCTTGAAGAATTTGCTGATGATAAAAGAGCGGTAGACATAATCAAGACCGATCTTCCGATCGCGTATAAGCTTATGGAAAGCAGGGACGTAGAGAGCCTTGGACTTACATTAAATGAGATGCAGACCATGTTCTTTATGGGCTTTAACCCGCATATGGTAATGTCAGCTGCCCAAAAACTTTTATCACTGAAAAAGGAGTGGAAATAATGAAACAGGCTTTTAACCCCTATCTGCCTTTATATGAATATGTTCCCGATGGAGAACCGAGAGTTTTTGACGGGAGAGTATATATCTATGGTTCCCACGATTTTGCAGGTGGTGAGAAGTACTGTATGGGTGACTATGTGACCTGGTCAGCACCTGTTGATGATCTGACAGACTGGAGATATGAGGGTGTTATCTATAAGAGAACACAGGATCCTTCCAATAAAGACAACAGGATGGAGCTGTGGGCTCCTGATGTGGTGAGAGGTGCAGATGGCAGATACTACATGTATTACTGCTTCTCCTTTAACCCGGAGTTTGGCGTGGCAGTAAGTGATTCACCTGCCGGGCCATTCGAATTCTATGGACATGTACACTATCCTGAAGATGTGATGGGAGGCAGGGAGCTTAGGGAGAACTTCCCCTTTGATCCCGGAGTACTTGTTGATGATGACGGAAGAGTATTCCTGTACTATGGATTCAGCCCTGCTAAGCCACTGCCGGCACCTCCGATCGAAGCTTTCCTTGAAATGGGAATGAGCCGCGAGGAAGCCGAGGGCCAGCTTCAGGCCATTGCCAATACCAGATTCTCAGATGGCGCCTATGTTGTTGAACTTGAAAAGGACATGATAACTGTTAAGGGGGAGCCCCGTCTTATGGTCCCCGGAGAGAAGATCGCTGAGGGAACGGGATATGAGGGGCATGCCTTCTTTGAGGCTTCCTCAATGCGCAGGATCGGTGATAAGTACTACTTCATCTATTCAAGTTCAGTCAGTCATGAGCTGTGCTATGCCACATCGGAATATCCCGATAAAGAGTTTATCTACGGCGGCGTGATCGCCTCCAACGGCGATATCGGATATAAGGGAAATATAAGGCCCAGAGCCATGATGGGCAACAACCACGGAAGTATCATTGGAATAAATAACAAGTGGTATATATTCTATCACAGACAGACACACGGGACCGAGAGCTCAAGACAGGGCTGTGCGGAGGAGATTGAGATCGCATCGGACGGCACAATTGCTCAGGTAGAGCTCACAAGCTGCGGCCTTAACGGAGGGGCTCTTGCAGGAGAGGGAACATATTCGGCTGCAATAGCATGCAACCTTATGTGCGGCGAGAATGACAAAAAGATTATCTATGGACAGTCTCTTAAGGATTCCCAGCCCTATATTTTTCAGAATACCGCAGAAAGGGAAGAGGAGTCGGAACACTATATTGCCAATGTCTTTGACGGTGTTGTAGTGGGATTTAAGTATTTTGACTGCAGGAATGTGACAGCGATCGCCGTTGAAGCAAGAAGCTACGGAGACGGTAAGCTCCTGATATTGCCGGATTCTGAAGATGCAAAGCCCATAGGCGAGATCTCTTTTACAAAGGCTGATGAAGGCTTTGCACTGTATGAGACCAAGGTAAGCATTCCCGATGGGATCCACAGCCTGTTCTTTGCATTTTCCGGTGCCGGGAAGATTGATTTTAAGAGTTTTACATTAAAGTGATGAAAGGAGCCGACATGAAATACAAGGCAATTATTTTTGATCTTGACGGAGTCATCTGTTTTACTGATGAATACCACTATCAGGCATGGAAGCAGCTTGCAGACAGCATGGGTATTCCTTTTGACAGAAAGATAAATGAGAGGCTCAGGGGCGTGAGCAGGATGGAGTCTCTTGAGATAATACTTGAGAACTATACAGGTCCTGCGCTCACTGACAGCGAGAAAGAAAAGCTTGCGGCTTCGAAGAACGACATTTACAGGAAAAGCCTTGAAAACATGTCTCCAAGCGACCTGTCGGATGAAGTCAGGGACACTCTTAATGAGCTCAGGGACAAAGGACTTAAGCTTGCTATCGGGTCTTCAAGCAAGAATACAAAGTTCATCCTGAAGCAGATCGGTCTGGAGGGTTTCTTTGACGCCATAAGTGATGGCACCAATATCACCAGATCGAAGCCGGATCCGGAAGTATTCCTCAAGGCCGCAGATTTTGTGTCGGAAGATGCTGCAGACTGCCTTGTTGTAGAAGATGCCGAGGCCGGTATTGACGCTGCGGTGGCGGGCGGCTTTGACAGCGCAGGGCTTGGCAGTGCATCGAAATATGAGAAGGCCACCTACAGGCTGGAGAGCTTTGGTGACCTTCTTAACGTAATATCCTGATTTTCGCGGGCTACTCCTGCCTCTCTTCGTGCATGGTGTAGCCTGTATCTTCGTCTATAAGTCCGAGCATTATCCTTTAAACTTGAATGCCAGCATGGTGATATCGTCGAACTGGTCTGCGCCTCTGCAGAAATCCGCAATGTCGTGGCGGACGCGTGGCAGAAGCCTGTCGTACTGTACATCCTTGTTATTGTTGAGTACTTTAAGAAGCCTGTCAGTGCCGTACTGCTCGACATCCCTGTTGATCGATTCCGGAATGCCGTCAGTATATACGAAGAGTTCATCTCCGGGATTGAACAAAAGCTCGTATTCTTTGAAACGTATGCCTTCCATGGCGGCAATGGCCGGGCTGTGGCTGTCCTTAACAAGTTCGTAGTCCCCACCATTATGCCTTATGACAGGATACTCGTGCCCTGCATTGGCACAGCTCATAAGACCTGTGGAGAGATTTATTATGCCTATCCACACAGTGACGAACATATCTGTATCATTGCCCTCGCAGAGGATATTATTGACTATTTTAAGCACTTCGGCCGGGGAGAGAGAAGGACCTACGGTGCTTCTTATGGCCGCCTTGCTGCGCATCATGAAAAGAGAAGCCGGTATGCCTTTTCCTGAGACATCAGCAATAACAAGTGCAAATCTGTGATTGTCTATAAAGAAGAAATCATAGAAATCCCCTCCAACTTCTTTGGCGGGATCCATTGTGGCATAGATTTCGATGTCGTTTCTGGGCATATGAAAGTTCTGGGGAAGCGCCGATGCCTGTATCTGTCTGGCAAACTCAAGTTCCTGCGCCATTCTGTGTTCTGCAGCATCAATATAGCCTTTGAGCACATCAACGGTCTGATTGATGTCATCTGAAAGTGAGGCAAACTCAGATGTACTGCACACTTCCACAGTTTCTGACAGGTCCCCTCCTGTAATCTTGTGAAGGGAGCGGTTAACCATGTTTAAATTGTTGACTACTATTGCCTGCACAAGGAGAGATATGGTCACATAGATAACCGTGAGCATCAGTATATCGTAAAAAGCAGTTTCAAAGGCGTCTGCATTCCTGTCATAATAGACTTCTGTTTCCGGCTTGGCCACCACCAGGTAATAAGCTACGTCAAGCTGTTCTGAGTGGCAAAAAACCTTTCTGCCGAAATACTGGGTCTCAAACACGTCGTCATTTCTGTGATCTATCATAAGCTGGAGCATATCGTGATCCAGCCCCTTGCCCTGATGGGTTCCTGCGATTATATATCCTGTATGCTGTACGATGTCAAAAGAGCCTTCACTACCGACATGGAATCTGAGAATATTGGTGTTACCTTCGTAATCTCTAAGGCTGAGGTAAGTCTCGCGAATATCATCGGAGATGGCGAGAATATCAGTCCGTGCGTCCTGTATTGCAGCCTGGGTCTGCATTCTGAATGTAAATATAAAGTTTGTTATTATTATGAGCAGTGTTGCAACAAAGAGCCAGAACTCAAATTTCTGGGCCAGAAGTATCTCCCTGTCGGGAATCTTCTTGAAGGGATTGCGCCATTCTTTGTCCTGAATGAGAAGAACAGCCGAACAGGCGGCCAGACCGGCGCCGCAGAACAGTATCATCGGAATGGAACAGATCCTCACAACGTAATAAGCCATATACATGTCGTCTCTGTGGGTTATGAGAACAACATACATATGGAAGACCTCCATGACAGCACCCATGAAGAAGGCATATAGAGCTGAAGGCTTTCTTTTGCTGAAGATAAAGATGCTCATAAAGGCTGAGACAAAGCCCGCAAGACAGGTGGAAACACTGCATGCAATCCTTGTGTAGGAGCCGACGTCGAAGTAGGTTCCTGCGATATATCTTTCGACACCGCCTATTATGCCGGCTATGATGCCGGCTAGTGGATCGAAGAAGAGTCCGGCGCAAAGCGGCCCCAGATCTCTTTCATTAATTATCATGCCGCCGTAGTGTATTCCAAAGTGGGTGGAAAAGACTGCGCTCATGCCGTAGATAAAGCCAAGCAGGATCTTAAGGCCAAGGCTCATCGTCCGGCCTTTGAGGGCCCTGTGAAGAAACAGCGTAAGAAGAACATAGCCTATGGCTATGCCGGACATTTTTATTATCATTGAAAATGTTGAAATATCCATATCCTGCTTCTCCGTTCATATTTATACAATTCTATTCTATCACCTTTAATTGCGGGTCTAAATGTATTATTTAACATTCTATTTTATACAAAAAGCAGTAAAAAAGATATAATTATAAGAGAGATGATTAGTGTAATGCAGCCCGGTAGGGAGAAGTTCAATGGATAACAAATATTATATTTACAATAACAGAGAAAAAAAGACACAACAGGTATCAGAGGATCAGTATAAACTCATCCATGATTATAACTATATGAGTGCGCAGGATAATCTTGAGGATAAGAAACAGGCAACTCTGGACTATCTAAACGGCATCAGGAAGGGTACAAACGTTGCGCTTCCGGATAATCCGGAGATGTATAACCGGGAGCATGATAATAACCCCAAGGCAGAGCTTGCCGAAAAAAGAGCCAACGCTGAAAAGATATGCGGTGCAAAAAAGACATTCCGGGAAAATGCGGATAACAACGTAAAGAAGTATCTTAAGGGGAACAAGTATAAAAACGCAATCCTGGATGGAATATCTGCGTTTATGACCGGGAAAAAAGCAGCAGATCAGAAGCTGATTGCTGATTACCTGAGCAGAGACATGGATCCGGCTGTGATCCTTGAGAACTGTATCCGGATGTTTTTGGATTTTCCGCTGGAAAACCTTGACCTCTCCACAGACAGGAATTTTGCGAACAATTCCCTGCTCCTTGAAAGACTCAATGCCCAGCATGAGGCTGTAACAAATCTGGTAGCAGAGAACAGAGCCGCTTATGACAATCTGCCCCAGAAGATGAGGGAGGATTTCGAAAGCAGAATCGGCGAGACCAATGGTCTTGTCAATTACTACCGCCTTATGAGCGAACTGCTCACCGACCAGTACTTTGTCTCCCATAATAACAAAGAGCTTTTCAGAAACAAAGACAAAGAGGCCACCAAGGAACAAAAGCACCTGACCATACTTCTCACCCAGAGCCGGGCGGGTCTTGCTGCACTTAAGAAGTTCGGCGCTGATATTATGGACGCGGAACTGGATAAAATAGTCGGCTCCCTAAACAGGACCGTTGTTAAAAACGAGCAGATCGAACTTCAGAGACAACTTGACGAGAGAGAGAAGCTTGTCGGTAAAATGGGCTTTTCGCAGTATCTGGATCATCTTGAGCGCAAGGGAAGCCTCGACGGCATGAAACCCGGGGGCGCCAGAAGCACTTTTGACAGGGCAAAGTTTTCAATTGACAAGCTCGGGCTTCCGGAGCGTGTGGAGAACGGAGCCGGTCATGTGATAGGAATACTGAATCAGCTGGAATTAGTGTCAGAACTTTCCAAACAGAAAGCTGAGTATAAGAATACTTTTTATCTTGAGAACAATTATCGTGGCATCTTCATCATGGAAGAGGTGGAGAAACTCAGCGGGCCGCTGTCAAGAATGAAGAATGCCATCCTTGGCATGTCCAATATTTCTGAGGATGGCAGTTTAGGGACCCAGAAAGTAACAAAAGACAAGCAGGCTGAGTATCAGAAAATATACAGCGATGCTCTGGCTGAGTATCAGCAGGTGATGGGCAGAGTAATTGACGTTCGGGAAGGTAAGTATTTGCCGCTGCCTAAGGATGAGGAGAGGATGAATGCTCTTACATTGCTCTATGGCAAAATACATGTTTCCCAGGTATCTCTGGATAAGCTTAAGAAATCTTCTCCTGAAGAAGAAAAGGCCCTTAGAGAAGAGCTTAAGGACCTCTATCTCACACTATCAGAGAATGAATATTCTGATATTTCAATTTATATAAATGCTCCACAGATCATAAACCTGTTCGTCAAGTGCAGGAGTTTCTTGAAGGCGGAGGAGTTTAACCGGCTGAGTGCACTGTCGGAGCTTGCTTATGAAATAGTGCTCCAAAAACGGACGAAGGATGTTCAAAGCGCTCTTAAACAGGACAAGGTCATTCCTCAGGATGAACTCAGGCGCCTTCAGCGCGAAGCCAATGAGCTTAAACTCTTTTCTCCAAAGGATAAAGCTGAGAAGGACAAAAGAGAAAAAAATGTGGAAAAGTTCAGGGAAAGACAGTTCAAACTCAGGATTGAAGCCCAGAAGCTCAAGTTTGATTATGCTGACAGGAAAGCTGCTGCAACTCACTATATGCGACAGGATCAGTGGGCTGAAAACTCAAAAAAGGCGAGCAAGGGCAATATATTCAAGAGGTTTTTGCGCAGCACATTTTCAGGCATAACCAGATTTGTCGGATGGTGCTTCAGCAGCACAAGGAGCAGCAATCACGGGGAAGTGCTCTATGACAGGTCAAGAGACAATGTGCTTAATCTTCCGACGGAGCTTAACAACTTTGGAGAAAAGAATGCTAAGCAGACCATAATACATGGAGACGGTAAATATGCGCCCCAGGTTGAGATCAATAAGTATTTCACGGATGCCATGAAGATGGAGCTGATTGGGGACTACAACAGCATTAGAGAACTGGCAGATAATGAAGTCGAATATCCGCAGTGTATAAAAAACGCAATTGAAGCTCTCGGACTGTATTCACAGGTAAGGGGCGTCGTCAATAACGACACCTTCGAGATGGAACAGGCCTTTCTTGACAGGTTCAGGAAAAGCGTCAATGCTATGCTTGCAGACACCGATATAACGGCGCGATATACAAACCTGTCCCAGAGGATCCTTAAGGCATACACCCATCTGGAAGGTAATTGCCATGGGACACTGATCAACAGCATTTCAAAGGAAGAACTTGAGGCGGCAAAAGAGCAGCCTGCTATTTATACGACCAAAACCTATAAGGGTGATACCGAAGAGAGCAATGTCAAGGATCTTCCGCTCTTTCCACATTCACCGCAGCTGAATGACATAAAGCAGGGAGTGCTGGGGAACTGCTATATGCTCGGTGCGGTTCAGGCCGTTGTGAGCAAGAATCCCAAGGCTATTCAGGATATGTTCTATGATCTTGGCGATGGAAATGTTATCGTGCGCTTTTTTGCACCATATGGAGTGGTTGACGATCAATATGTGAGAATAGATGACAATGATGTGAAGGCAGAAAGGACTATGCGCCCGGTATATGTCAAGGTGAGGAAGCACTATACAACAGGGGAGGAAGGAAGCTCCTGTTGTCTTTGGATGCAGCTTCTGGAAAAGGCGTATGCAGCGGCCGGATTCAATCAGGGAGGTCCTGAGATTGATGAAAAAGGTGAACTGCATAATCTCTATGATGAGCTTACTTCAGGCGATCCCGATGCAGTGATGGTTCATCTGACCGGGGAGATGTACTATTTGAATGATAAAGAGTCAATGTCCGGCAGTGATGCAAAACCTCAGTCTGTGATCGCCACTAACCAGAAGCTGCTGAGTCTTCAGAAGAGGATCATCTTTGATGATGTACCGGAGCAGTTTCATAATGCTTTTTATGCTGAGCTTGTCAGACAGTTTGAGGATGGTGCTGATTATGTCACAGATGGCAAATGGCTGGAAAAGCATGTCAAATTGGCTGTAGACAGGGCTCTTGAGAAAATATACAAGACAATTGATAAGCTTGTGGAAAGTTTTGATGATCTGGTCAAAGCAAATAAGATCACCAAGGAAGGAAGAGATGAATTAAAAGATCAGCTCTATAATGCATATAACAATAATCCCGGAATGAGATCTGAATATATAGAGAGGATTGTAAAAAATCTTAAAAGCCCTCCGGGCCCGAAGCTGGATGAGGTCACAAGCTATGGCGATATTGAAGATGTAAAAGGCAGACTGGAAGAAGTCATGAAAGATGAAAATGTCAATATGGCCATGCTTACAGAAGCAATATACAGAGAGAAGGTTATTTATGAGAAGGTAGAAAAAGACGATGTATCTGACAAAGATCTCAACAGGCTGGGATTTGCATCCGAAAACCTTATGGTTCCCAATCCCAACGGATACTACAAACAGTCGGAACTGGGATATCTGAGAAACCTTCGGGAAATGCTGGTGAAGGGAAAAGCAGTACCTCTCACAAGCAGCGGGCATGTGGTGACTGCGCTTGATGTAAAGATGCACAATAATAGATGGTTTGTCCTGATCAGAGACCCTTTCAACACTTACCGCTATGAATATACACAAAAGGATGATGGTAAGGTAGAGAAGAAAGATTATGGATTATTCTCCGCGATCAGCAAGCACAGGGACATTAAGAAACTGTCTCCCAACATGAAAGACGGTTTTTTGGGAACATGCTGGTGGGAGCTTAAAGATGTCTATAAGTCTTTTGGTTATTATGTACTGGACCATTAAGGAAGCAGTGATCAACATGAAACTTCAAAAATGAGCCGGTCAATGGGAATAAGGCCTAAACCACAATGGTCATATATGATATATAACTGATATAAATAATATAACCGGACGGTAAAAATGGCAACATATGCAGTGGCAGATATTCATGGACAATTAAATACGTTTCTTGCCGGCCTGAAA
>CAMNOS010000094.1 GCA_946546925.1 uncultured Butyrivibrio sp. | reverse complement strand
GGAAGAGATGATCATGGACTACTACAAGGATTTCCCCAATGCTGATGAAGAGGCAATCCGTCAGTCCAATCAGTCTACCGTTGACAATATCAGCAATGAGAGACATCTCTATTCCGGCAAGGGCGGTCAGCTTACTTTTGACGATCTTCCAGATGATGACGGAACTTATGAGAAGCAGGCACAGGGCGCTGCCGATTCGGATACGGTGAAGAATGTGCTTGCACATGATCTTCATATCATTGTCAACAACAGCGCTGTTACCCTTCACGGTAAGGCCTCCTATATCTTTGTGGACATTTTCGACGCCATCGACTTTGACCTTTCCAAGCCAAACGGAAGGAGCATTGTGACAACATTAAACGGCTCGTCACCTGATTATATGCAGTCTATCAATGAGGGAGACAAGATAGAGGTATACTGGAAATAATATTTTTACGTTGGGAGAAAAGAAGTTTTGCGTTTTACAAGTTTATTTAGCGGAAGCAGCGGCAACTGTACCTATGTGGGAAGCGACAACACGCACATTCTTGTTGATGCCGGCTGCAACAGAAAGAGAGTTGAGGAGGGGCTTAACTCTCTTAACCTCTCGCTTGCGGATATTAATGCCATATTTGTGACTCATGAGCACGTAGATCACATAGCTGCGATCCGCACGATCGTTAAGAAATACAATATTCCGATTTTTGGAACGGAAGGTACTCTGGAGGGAATTAAGAAGACAGACCCCAAGAATGAGATACCATCTTCTCTGTACAACATAGTATATGCAGATCATCCTGTAGTAGTGGGGGATATGACAGTGGACCCCATGAAGATATCACATGATGCTGCGGACCCATGCGGTTACAGAGTCTATCACGGCGACCAAAAGATTGGCATCGCTACAGACCTGGGATGCTATGATGATTACACAGTCGATTGCCTTTCAGGCTGCGATGCTCTTCTTTTAGAAGCCAATCACGATGTCAGAATGCTTCAGGCAGGGCCTTATCCTTACAGGCTCAAATCAAGAATACTCGGCGACAAGGGACATCTTTCCAATGACAAGAGCGGTGAGCTCTTATGCAGGCTACTCAATGACAGGATAAAGGGAGTCTTTTTGGGACATCTTTCACAGGAGAACAATCTTCCCGAGCTTGCATATGAGACGGTGAGAGTTGAAGTTGACATGGGTGATGTGCCCTATACATCACATGACTTCAACCTTATGGTGGCAAAGCGCTCTGAAGTATCAGCGGTTCTTGAATTCTGAGTTTGCCGGCAGATGGTTCACAATGGAGCTTAAGTTTCTGCCCGGTGAATGGCAAAAATAGACAGATCCGGCGAATTTGCTTTTTGCAGTGACCGGATGGATATAATATGGGAGTATGACATGGAATTAAAAGAATTATGCACAAGAGCTAAGACAGCCAAATATGACGTACAGAATCTTTCAACCGATGAGAAGAACCGGGCGCTTCTGGCTGCAGCGGATGCACTGGTAAGTAATGCCGAAAGAATCATAAGTGCCAATGATCTGGACGTCAAAAAGGGTGAGGAAAACGGCATGCACGTGGGTCTTGTTGACAGACTACGCTTAAATCCGCAGCGCATAGCTGCGATGGCGGAGGGCCTTAAACAGGTTGCGCTTCTTCCGGATCCCATAGGTGAAGTAACAGACTCTTTTGAAAGACCAAACGGACTTAAGATTAAAAAGGTCAGAGTGCCTCTCGGTGTTATCGGAATCATATATGAGTCGAGACCTAATGTAACTGCGGATGCGTTTGCCCTCACATTTAAAGCCGGTAATGCAGCAATACTTAAGGGTGGAAGCGATGCCATAAACAGTAATATTGCAATTGCTGATATCATCAGAGATGCGCTGGGCGGCCTTGGGATAACCCCTGATGCGCTGCAGCTCATAGAGGACACGGACAGGGCTGTTACTACGCAGTTCATGAAGATGAACGAATATGTGGACGTGCTGATCCCAAGAGGAAGTGCGGGCCTTATAAGAGCAGTGGTTGATAACTCCACAATACCCGTTATTGAGACAGGAACCGGCAACTGCCACATCTATGTGGACAAGGACGCCGACCTTGATAAGGCCATTCCCATTATAATCAATGCCAAGACGCAGAGGATTGGGGTCTGCAATGCAGCAGAGTCCCTGATAGTACATGGGGATATCAAAGAGAAGTTCCTTCCTCTTTTTGCTGCGGCCATGAAGGAGCACAAGGTTGAGGTGAGGGCTGACGATGAGAGCTTGGGCTTTATTCCGGGTGCAGTCAGCGCCACAAAAGAAGACTTCGGCAAGGAGTATCTTGACTACATTATCTCGGTTAAAACCGTAAACAGTGTGGATGAAGCCATAGAGCACATCAACAGATATAATACAGGTCATTCTGAATCCATAATCACTGAGGATAAGGAGACGGCGCAGCGCTTCCTCGACAGAGTTGATGCGGCCTGCGTATATGTCAATGCTTCCACCAGATTTACTGACGGATTTGAGTTTGGCTTCGGTGCAGAGATAGGTATCAGCACTCAGAAGCTCCATGCAAGAGGCCCTATGGGGCTTAAAGAGCTCACATCCTACAAATATGAGATAACAGGAGACGGACAGATCAGAGAATAAGATGAGCAAAACAGATTATTTAGAGGAAAAACAGCATATTATTGAAGTGTCCAGGTATCTTCATGAGATCGGACTTCTTGTGAGGACCTGGGGTAATATAAGTTCCAGGGTGGAAGATGACCTCATGCTCATAACACCCAGCGGCATAATGTATGACGACCTTACCCCGGAGATGATAGTACCGGTGAAGCTCAGCGACATGTCCTATAAAGGCGATTTCAAGCCCTCCAGTGAAATGCTTGTTCACGCTGCAGCTTACAGGGTGAGGAAGGATGCTGACTTTATAGTTCACACCCACCAGGTATTTGCTTCCTGTGCAGGGACCCTCGGTATGAAAAAAATCTTTTCATACTATGAGGATGACGATGTGACTATTCCCGTAGCACCGTATGCACTTCCCGGGACTAAACAGCTTGCAGATTCGGTTGCGAGGACCCTTCGGAAGTTCAAGGGTACTAACGGAATAATAATGTCCAACCACGGAACCCTGTGCCTTGGACGCAATTCCAAGGAGGCAATCTTTGAAGCCATGATGATGGAGACTGCCTGCAACAACTTCCTTACGGACGTATGCAAGATGGATGTCACGCAGGGAGTTGAGGAGATGTTCAGCTCACATATCGAGGATGGGAAGATAGTCTACGATGTCAAGGACACGCCTGAGAGAGTTAAGACCATTCACAAGCAGATTTACGGCAAGAGATCTGATGTCAACTTTATCATTCACAACAAATCCGATGCCATAATGACGGTCTCAAGAAGAGCAAATAACATGAGACCCCTCCTTGATGATTTCGCGCAGCTGATAGGTACATCTGTCAGAATTCCCAGCAACGAGGGCGAGATATACAACAATATCAAAAAGAATGTGAATGTACTCTTTGTACCCAATGACGGTGCTTACTGCTTTGGAAGCACCTATGAGGATGCAGAAGCTGTCGCAATGGTGCTTGATAAGGGCTGCATTGCCTATATGTCAGTAATGAGAAACGGAGAAGGCCATTATCTTTCAATGTTTGACTGCATCAGGATGAACCGCAATTACAGAAAGAATTATTCCAAACTGGCGGATACCGTCAGGGAGCTTAAAGAAGATGATAAAGAGACCTGATTATATTAAAAAGGGCGATGCCATAGGGATCACGGCACCTTCCTTCGGACCTGGGACAGAGCCCTACAGTCTCATGTATCCTATTGCAAAACAGAATATCATTGAGCGCGGATACAGGATAATAGAAGGCGCTACCATATTTAAGACAGACGGGCTGGGTATGGCAACAGACCCTGCATTTGCAGCCGCAGAGCTCACAGATTTCTATAAGAGAGAAGATATAAACGCCATTATATCAGCAGGCGGCGGTGAGCTCATGAATGAGACCATAACGCATGTTGATTTTGATGAGCTTAAAAACTATCCCCCTAAGTGGTTCCTCGGATATTCTGATAACACGAATTTTATCTTTCCGCTGGTTACGATAACCGGTGTTCAGGGGATATACGGACCATGTATATCTGAGTTTGCCATGGACTGGCAGGATACACAGAAAGACTCTTTTGCGCTGCTTGAGGGGAGCAAAAGCTCTTTTGACGGATATAAGAGATTTGTGGATCCTGAGAAAGAAGAAAAAGCTGCGAAGAATCCGGACGAAATGCCTGATGGAGAGACCATATACACGCAGGAGTACCTTAGAGCTCCATATCCGCTTAATGCCGACAGGGAGCTGGTGACTTTTGTTCCTGATAACGGGGAGCTTAGGCCTGCCCAAATCGAAGAAGTTCAGATGGAGGGCATTCTCCTTGGCGGGTGCCTTGATATACTCACCAATATGACCGGCACACGCTTTGACCGTGTTAAGGAGTTTAAAAAAGATAACCCCGATATCATCTGGGTGATCGAAGCCTGCGATTTAAATCCCATGTCCATAAGAAGGAGCCTCTGGAACATGAGAGAAGCAGGGTGGTTTGAAGCGACAAAGGGCTTTGTGATCGGAAGACCTCACGCTTCGTGGAAACAGAACATGATGGGTGTTGATCAGTACAATGCCGTCACAGATGTTCTTAAAGGGCTTGGTGTTCCCGTCATAATGGACGCAGAGATAGGGCATATCGATCCCATGCTTCCGATTGTCATGGGGGCAAGGGCGAGAATAACAGTTAGTGGAAACGACCTGAACATAAGCTACTTATAAGGATATCAGAACACAGCTAAAGAAATCCGGTGTCAGGGGCTGCCGCGAACCGGTGGCCAGCGTACTGGCTAAATCCATCCGGATTTTTTTTTTTATCCTTATATTAATTCGGATCAATTACAGAGAGGTATTTTATGAATATATATGTGGATTTTGACGACTGTCTCTGCGAGACAGCCAGACATTTTTCATCGCTCGTTGAGGAGCTTTTCGGACTTGACGTTCCTTATGAAGAAATCAAATATTTCAACCTTCAGAAGTCCTTTTCCCTTACCGATGAGCAGTATGAGGAGATGATGATAAAAGCACACACGCCAGAGGCGCTTCTTTCACTCGAGGAGACACCCGGGGCATCAGAAGTTTTAAACAACTGGATTGATGCAGGGCACTCAATATCCGTTATAACCGGAAGGCCCGACAGTGCCTATGAGGCATCAAGGATATGGCTTGATGAGCACGGACTTGGGAGGACAAAGCTCTACTGTCTCAATAAGTACGGGCGGGATAGCTTTATCAAAAACAGTGAGTTTAATCTTGAGATGGAAGACTACTACAGGATGAGTTTTGATATTGCCATTGAGGATTCACCCGCAGCTTTTAAGTACTTTGATCATCTTCCACAGATCAGAGTGTTTGTGATTGACAGGCCCTGGAACGAAGAGGCAAAGCTCCCGGGAGCAAATTATACGAGATGTTTAGATTGGGCGGAGATTGACAGGGCTGTCTTTGCTGACCAGACAGCACCAGACAGCAGGAAAATAGATGACTGAAAATGAATTTTTGAATAAATACGCCGCAAAGCTTAATGACCAGCAGCTTACGGCAGTAAGGACAATCAATGGACCGGTTCTTTTGCTGGCTGTACCCGGCAGCGGAAAGACAACGGTCCTCGTCAACAGGCTGGGCTATATGGTATATGTGGGCGGGATTTCACCGGACAATATCCTCACACTCACCTACACGGTTGCTGCGACAAGAGATATGTCGAGGAGATTTGAAGCGCTCTTTGGCAGTGAAATGGCCGGTAAACTTGAATTTCGCACGATCAACGGGATATGTGCGAGGATAATAAGCCACTATGGGAATATGATTGGCAAGAAGTCCTTTGACCTTCTCACTGACGAGAAAGTATCCGGCAGGATCCTCACAGATCTCTTTGTAAAAAACATGGATGAGTATCCGACAGAGAGCGATATCAAGGGTATCAGGACCCTCATTACATACTGTAAGAACATGCTTCTTGAGGAGCGTGAGATCAGGCAGCTCGGCGAAGATGAAGGCGTTAAGCTCTGGGAGATCTACGACGGGTACAACAAAGCCTTAAAGTCAAGGAGCCTGATGGACTATGATGACCAGATGATCTATGCATACCGCATGCTCAAGGGCTCGCTTCAGCTTCTTGATTTTTACCGCAACAGGTACAGATATATATGTGTGGATGAGGCGCAGGACACATCAAGGATCCAGCATATGATAATCTCACTTCTTTCAGGCGAGAGCGGCAATCTTTTCATGGTGGGGGATGAGGATCAGAGTATCTATGGGTTCCGGGCAGCTTATCCCGAGGCGCTTCTTAATTTTGAAAAAGAACACAGTGCAGCGAAAGTCCTAATCATGGACAAGAACTACCGCTCGGACGCAAGGATAGTTGAGATCGCCGATAAGTTCATTCAAAAGAACTTCAATCGCCATGAGAAGCATATGTCTCCCACAAGGGGAGCGGAGACTGATATTAAAGTTGTCACCTTAGGAAGTCGAAAAACACAGTACAAGTATCTTCTGGATATCGCCAGAAACTGCAAGAGCCAGACCGCTGTTCTTTACAGGGATAATGAGAGCATACTGCCGCTCGCGGACCTTCTTGAGAGAGAAAGCATACCATACAGAATCAAGAGCTCCGATATGGCTTTTTTTACCCACAGAGTAGTAGTTGATGTGACGAACATACTTAAGTTTGCGCTTTCTCCCATGGATCCGGAACTTTTCATGAAGATCTATTTCAAGTTCCAGACTTTCCTACGAAAGCCTGATGCCGAGAGAATGTGTATCATAGCCGATGAGAGGCACATGGGTATTCTTGATGCGGCGGAAGAGATCGATATCAACAGGCACATACTCGGGAATGTGAGATCTCTTCGTACCCATTTCAGGAACATGGCTTTAGAAAGCCCGTCCAAAGCTCTTGCAAGAATTGACAAGTACATGGGCTACGGCGATTATCTCAGAGATAATAACATGGATGACAATAAGCTCTTTATCCTTGAGATGTTGGCGAAGAATGAAGACACAATTCAAGGCTTCCTTGACAGACTAAAAGAGCTCAGAGCAATCCTTTCAGATAAAAGAGATGATTACAGCTCGGATTTTATTCTTTCGACAATACATTCAAGCAAGGGCCTTGAGTACGACGAGGTTATCCTGATGGATGTGATAAACGGAGTTTTCCCTAACAGGATCATCAGGGATTTTAAGACTGCGACGCCCCGGGATAAGAACGAATATGAGGAGGAGAGGCGAATCTTTTATGTTGGCATCACCAGGGCAAAAGAAAAATTGACACTCCTTCGATATGACGGAGAACCCTCCCTGTTTGTGGGAGAACTTTTTCCCAAGGAGAAAGCAAGGCTTAAAGAATCGGTGTCAAAATCTAAAACTAAAGAGAGTATCTTAAGTAGACCAACGATGCTCCTAAAGAAGAAAACATCTGAGACATCCAAAGAGAAAGTGCCAGATAATCTTGTTATCGGAGAGAGAGTAAGGCAGATCAAATACGGGAGCGGAGTGATCACCGATGTTTCATGGGATGATGATGAGATTCCCACCAAGTTCACTGTGCATTTTGATGACGGCAATGAGAGGATATTCATGTATCCTTTTGCCTTTACAACAGGAATGAAGCTGCTGCATTGATATTAAAAGGCTGCAACAGAAAGAATGAGGTAAGAGGACTATATGCAGAATCAGAATAAGAAGATTCTTTGGGCGGAAATAGTACTATTATTGGCGATAGTAATCGTAGCGGTCCTATTTGTTTTTTCGAAGAACTCAGGATCTTCTTCTGATGACGGAAGTAGTTCTGATTCGAAAATGATCTCCGGTATTTCCGATCTTCACGGGAAAAGTGTCATCACTGTACCCGGAACTGTTTTTTCGGACCTCATAAGAGATGAGTATTCTGACTGCCCGGTTCAGTATGTTCCCGGCTGGAGTGATCAGGCCATATCTGTTTCACAGCATAAAGTCGATTTTTTCTTTTCGGAGGAGTCGAGCATAGCTGAGTATACAGACGCATATAACAACCTTATGGCACTTCCTGAACCTGTAGGTGTTATCGCGTCAAGCTTTGCCACAAACAAGACGCAAAGAGGGATGGAATTGCGGGATCAGCTTGATGAGTACCTTACTATGATAAAAGAGGACGGGACCCTGGATGCAATGTTTAACCTCTGGTATGACCAGGAGAACGCGCCGGATCGTCTTCCTCAGTATCCGATGGAAGGAGAAAGCAAAGGCACTATTAAAGTCGTCAGCTGTCTGGACTGGACGCCTTTTTCGTATCAGAATGGGCTGGAGCCCTGCGGCTTTTTCCTTGACGTTGTAAACCGCTTTTGTGCCTGGGCTGGGTATACTCCCGAATATGAATATGTGGAATTTGAAAGTGCTCTTTCTGGATTTGAGACAGGAAGATACGAGCTTTTTGCATATGGAATGACCAATACCCCGGAGAGGGCTCAGATAATGTACTTCACTCAGGAGGTTACTGCTGAGCCTATCTTTGCCATGATCACCAAGGATAACTACGCACTTGACGCGGGGGACGCCACGGGAGACGAAGGGATTTTAGAAAAGCTTCGCCAGAGCTTTTCCAAAACACTTATTGTGGAAGGAAGATGGCGAAGCATTTTAAAAGGTCTTTGGACTACTGTTAAGATCTCACTTTTTTCTGCTTTGTTTGGAACTATATTGGGTGCGATCCTTTGCTATATGCGGATGAGCAGCAATGTTTTTGCAACTGCTTTTGCACGTCTTTTTATAAGAATTGAACAGGGAGTTCCTATTGTACTTTTGCTCCTTGTGTTGTATTATGTCCTTCTTGTTGATCTTCCAATCTCAGCATTCTGGGTCTGTGTCATTGGTTTTTCAATAGACTTTGCATCTTATGTTTCCGAGATATTCAGAACAGGAATTGAGTCGGTACCTGCGGGTCAGGCCAGAGCTGCCAAAGCCCTTGGATTTACAGGAATTTCAGGATTTATGAATGTAGTGCTTCCACAGGCTCTTATCGGCATAATTCCGGTCTATTCAGGACAATTTATATCAATGGTAAAGATGACTTCCGTTGCCGGTTACATCTCTGTTCAGGACCTCACCAAGGCAGCGGACATAATAAGGAGCAGAACTTATGAGGCATTTTTTCCGCTGATACTCACTGCCGCAGTTTACTTTGTACTGACCCTTGCACTCACTTTTTTGCTGAAACTCATCCTTACAAAGGTAAGACCGGGACAAAGAGATATCTCATACCTTAAGAGACTTGAGAATAATTCTCACAAAGAGATGGATGTCATGTATCCCGGCGAGGGAAGAATCGCAAAGACAGACGGAAATGATGTAATACTTCAGATACGCAATCTTTCAAAGAGCTACGGCGATGTTCAGCCTATAAGATCCATAAGCTGCGATATCAGAAAAGGTGATGTGATTTCCATAATCGGACCATCCGGAACCGGAAAGAGTACACTTCTGAATGCGATAAACAGACTGGAAGAGATTGATGGTGGAACCATAATATACAGAGGCGAAGACACTACACAGAAGGGCTATTCGCTTCATCTGATGCGCCGAAGGATAAGCATGGTTTTCCAGCAGTTTAATCTTTTTTCAAATATGACTGTTGTTGAGAACATCATGTTTACACCCGTAAAGCTGCTTAAAACAGACAGGCAGAAGGCCTATGATAAGGCAATGGAGCTGCTTCATCTTGTTGGTCTTTCCGATAAGGCACTGAGCTACCCGAGCGAACTCTCAGGAGGACAGCAGCAGAGGGTTGCTATAGTAAGAGCCATGGCTCTTGATCCTGAGGTGATACTCTTTGACGAGCCAACCTCTGCTCTTGACCCCACTATGGTCGGAGAGGTGCTCTCGGTCATAAGGGGACTTGCCAATCGCGGAATGACCATGCTCATAGTCACTCATGAGATGAAGTTTGCAAAAGACGTATCTAACAGGGTGTTCTACGTTGATGAGGGCGTTATCTATGAAGAGGGAAAGCCTGAAGAGATATTTGAGAACCCTCAGAAAGAAAACACCAGAAAATTCATAAAGCGGCTGAAGGTATATAATACGATTCTGAAAAGAGCCGGCTTTGATCAGATTGCGATGAAATCAGGCTTTGACAGATATACGACTGAGAATCTGATCGATTATAAGCTTGCGAGAAGGAGCTTTAGCTTTATTGAAGAACTGTGTTTTCAGCTGCTTCTGACTGAACTGAAGATCGACGCAGAGATTGAGGTGACTTCGGAGTACTCGGAGACTGTCAATGAAATGAGGATCATCTGCAGCTATAAGGGCGATCAACTCAATCCCCTTGAACATGGGGATGAAATCTCAACAGCTATAATAAAGCACGATGTAAGTTCCATTAACTACAGCTATGTGGATAGTGTCAATGTTGTTGAGGCAGTAATCGGGTTAACGTAGAACCGGTTATCAGATTTTTTGAAAATAAAGGCTTGGCAAAATTAATGCTAAGCCTTTATTTTCGTTA
>CAMNOS010000093.1 GCA_946546925.1 uncultured Butyrivibrio sp. | reverse complement strand
ACTAATTATTTTTATGCATGACTGATTTTATAAGCTATTATCACTTTGCCACAGAGCAGAACACTGAAGAAAACTGATTTTCTTAACATTTCTTACTTAAGACTTAGGATTATGAAAGTAAGCCAAAGAACTGATCACATCTTTTTTTGAATAATCAAACTTTTAGATTTAGAAAATAATTAGTCAACATCTTTTTTTGCAATTTTGGGAATCTGTATGTAGTACCAGAATTCGTTCATATCTTTTTTGCCAAATATTAAAATTCCGATGAAGCCGCATAACTCCGCGAAACTTCGCTATTTCAGTAAATTTTGGAATTTGGATGTGCCACAGAATTGAACAACATCTCTTTAGATAAAACAATAAGATATACAAGATTATCTGCTTCAACAGTTGATATGATACCCTATCCAACAATTGAAGTAAAGGGTTTTAAATATTATGAAGCCATCCAGTACCGGCAAGGACAGCAAAAATGCCATGCTCCGGCGCCGGAGCATGGCAGATGCACAAAACTATTCTCACCAGTCCAGCGATGAGTTCTCCCTGCGTCTCTCCCTCATCATCAGTTCCCTGATCCCGTCGCCTACTGCCTTACCTTCAAAGAGAATCTCATTGACTCCCTTAACGATGGGCATGTCGACTTCGTACTGCTCTGAGAGGGCAAGTGCTGCCTTGGCGCTGAAAACGCCTTCTACGACCATCTTAACTTCATCCATTGCTTCCTGCATGGACTTGCCCTGGCCTATAAGAATACCTGCGCGGCGGTTTCTGGAATGCATTGATGCACAGGTCACCACCAGATCGCCAATGCCTGACAGTCCTGCGAAGGTCTCAAACTCACCTCCCATAGCCATGCCAAGACGTGATATCTCGGCGATACCGCGGGTTATCAGGGCTGCTTTGGCGTTGTCCCCAAGGCCGTAGCCGTCTGCCATTCCGGCAGCCAGTGCTATAACGTTCTTGAGAGCTGCGCCAATCTCTATTCCAAGCATATCAGGGCTTATATAGACCCTGAAGGTGTCATTCATGAATACATCCTGTACAAGCTTGGCTGTATCACGTTCAAATGCTCCCACTACTATAGTTGTGGGCATGTCCTTTCCAACTTCTTCTGCGTGGGACGGACCTGACAATACACATACATTTCTGCCGGGCAGCTCATCCAGGATCACATCTGACATCAGCATTAGTGTTGACTCTTCAATGCCCTTTGTACAGTTGACAATGACTGGCATCTCGTCTTCGTCCTCAGCCACATAGGGCGCGATCAATCTGACTGTTTCTCTCATGTGAGCCGATGGAACCACAAGAACCAGGATCTCTTTGCCCTGTACTGCAGATGCAATATCGCAGGTATATGATACGCTCTCAGGAAGGTGAACCCCGGGCAGTTTATCCTCATTGCCCCTGTATGCTGTAAGCCTGTCAACAGATGCCTGACTTCTGGACCACACAGTCACATCGTGGCCGTTCTTGGAAAGTACATAAGCCAGGGCAATGCCCCAGCTTCCTGCACCGATAACTCCTACTTTCTTACTCAATTCAATCCTCCGGTCTTACTCTTTAGTCAACTTTGTTCTTCTTAAAAATATATGTCTTTCTCTCTTTGCCCTGAAGAAGCTTTTTGATATTGCCTCTGTGCTGGAAATATGCAAGTGCTGTCAGAAGCGCAAGAAGTATGTACACCTCGATCAGTACGCCCTGAGGAGGGAATGCTCCGAACTTGCCGAAAAAGAATCCGCACTGCCCGCATATTATCACCATGATAAGAAGTGCCGTGTAATAACAGAGACTGCAAACTGACACGATGTGGAAAATGTTAAGCGGCAGGAAGAAAGAAATAAGTCCCATCAGGATAAAGCTCCAGTGGTACACAATTCCCAGATGTATAGTGTAACCGGCTGTGCAGGCAATACCCTTGCCGCCCTTAAAATGAAGGTGCAGAGGGAAATCATGTCCCAGGACAGCACCTGCAGCCGTATAAGTCATATAGAGTATCTGAAGTTCGGGATGCTGCCTTCCAAAGAGCAGGTAGCTAATAAAAATCGCTGCCATACACTTGAGCATATCTCCCAGAAGTACGATAAATCCCGCCTTCGGTCCAAGGACCCTCAGCGTATTGGTGGTTCCCGCATTACCTGAACCGACCTTTCTGATATCAACCCCCTTGAGCTTTCCATACATTACTGCTGTCTGAATGTGTCCAAAAGCATAACCGATCAGCAGGCTCACAATTCTTTCAATCATGATCATTTCCCCTCTTTTCTCTCCCTGATTATAAATCTCAAAGGTGTGCCCTTAAATCCGAAGGCCTCCCTTATCTGATTCTCAATATATCTGGTATAGCTGAAATGCATCAGGTTCTTGTCATTGACGAAGATTACAAATGTCGGCGGCTTGACTGATGCCTGTGTTATGTAAAAGAGCTTCAGGATCTTGCCCTTATCACTCGGCGGCTGCTGCATTACTACCGCCTGTGTCATGATCTCATTGAGGACTCCTGTTGCAACTCTGAGAGCATGATTCTCACTAACAATGTCGATCATGTCGTAGAGCTTGACAAGCCTTTGCCCTGTCTCAGCTGAGATAAACATTATTTCTGCATAGTTCATGAATGCAAGTGTATTCCTGATATCCTTGGTGAACTCTTTTACCGAATGGTTGTCCTTCTCAATGAGATCCCACTTATTGACGGCAATGATGACTGCCTTGCCGCTCTCATGGGCAATCCCCGCAATCTTGGCGTCCTGATCCGTGACGCCATCCTGCGCATTGATGACCAGTATGCACACATCGGCTCTTTCAACCGCGCCTACAGTTCTTACTATCATGTAGTGCTCAAGTGCATCCTTGACCTTGTTCTTCCTTCGAAGTCCTGCGGTATCGATAAACACGTACTTCTTGCCGACGTGCGTCACTTCCGTATCTATGGCGTCTCTTGTCGTTCCCGCAACGTCTGATACTATCAGTCTGTTCTCGCCGATAAGTTTGTTGATTATGGAACTCTTACCCACATTGGGCTTACCGATAATGGCGACCTTGATGGAATCATCTTCTTCCTCATTGGTTGAGTCCTTCTTAAAATGGCTTACAACCTCTTCGAGAAGATCACCCAGTCCCTGCTTGTTGACTGCCGATATAGGGAAGGGTTCGCCTATGCCAAGATTGTAGAACTCATATACATCAAGGGAATCCCTGCTGAAATTGTCCACCTTGTTGACACACAGCACAACCGGCTTGCCGCTTCGCCTGAGCATATCGGCCACCTTGGAATCCGCATCAGTAAGGCCCTGCTTAACATCAACCATGAAAATGATGACATCTGCCGTATCAATGGCAATCTGTGCCTGTTCCCTCATCTGGGAAAGGATGATGTCCTTGGAATCAGGCTCGATTCCTCCCGTATCTATCAGTGTGAAGCTGTGATTGAGCCACTCCACATCCTGATATATCCTGTCTCTTGTTACGCCCGGGGTATCCTCTACTATAGCGATCCTGCTACCCGCCATGGCGTTAAAGAAAGTTGACTTGCCGACATTCGGCCTGCCAACTACTGCTACAATATTCTTTCTGCTCATAAATTCTTCCTTCTGGTGCTTATCTTAGTCAGTTTCAATGCCAAAAAATGTGGATACCAGATCACCGCCGCCGGAACCTGTGATCCCTACAGATACACCGAGCTCTCTCTCTATATCCGGAACCCTTACATCATCGAGAAGCAGGTCATCACCGCTTCGCAAAAGATTCTCAGGAAGGTACAGCATATCACCCAGTTCTCTTCCTCGCAGCTGTTTTATTATATCCTGACCTGTAAGAAGACCTGAAACCGTGACCCTCTCTCCAAAAAACTCATTGATTATCTCATAAACATGTATTGTAAGCCCGGGACATATCTCCATAGCCTGCTCTGCCATCTTCCTTATGCAGGGATAGACGAGTTTACCTGTTGCAAGGCTTATCTCTCTTTGGATCGAACACAGGTCAGATGAGTGTTCTTGCGAAAAATCATCCAATGCCTCATTGAATTCATCAATGAGGAGCCTCATCATCCCCACACCGTTCTCGAGTTGAATGTACCCATCGTACCTTTCTGCCTCGGGGAAATCCCTTCCCGCAAGGAAGTACCACTCATCGCTGGCATGTATGAAATGAATGCCGTGTTCGTCGTATATCTTCTTCTGCCAGCTCTGAATAAGGTCTATAACCTCACATGCATCATCCCTTTCAAAGGGTTCAAGATGAAAAAGACCTTCTCTGTACCTGGAGAGTCCTACAGGCACTACCGAAACGCTCTGCAGGTTGGGAATATATCTGGTGAGATCTTTTATTGACCTCTCAAGCTCAGCTCCATCGTTGACACCCTTACACAGAACAATCTGACCGTTGAGCTCAATTCCTGAGCCTTCAAAAACAAGCCTGTCCACCTTCTTAAGGGCTTCTCCGGCAAACCTGTTGCCCAGCATCCTGCACCTGAGTTCAGGATTGGTAGTCTGAAAAGAAACATTTATTGGTGAAAGATGATACTTGATAATCCTGTCTATATCTGCATCTGACATATTGGTCAGAGTTACGTAATTTCCCTGCAGAAAAGAAAGCCTTGAGTCATCATCCTTAAAGTACAGAGTCTGCCTCATCCCTTTGGGCATCTGGTCAATGAAGCAGAAAATACATTTATTGCTGCAGGACCTGTAGCTGTCCATTAGTCCGTTCTCGAATTCGATGCCAAGATCCTCATCAAAGTCCTTGTCGACATCCAGAAGCCACTCCTCGCCGTCTTTCTTTTTGATAAGGACATCCAGATGCTCATCGTGCATCAGATACTGATAGTCAAATATATCTGAAATTGTCTCTTCATTGATCGAGATCAGCTCATCCCCGGGCTCAATGCCCATTTCCATTGCAATGCTGTCTTCTTCAACAAAGCTTACTATGTGCCTGTTCTTCTTTTCCATAAAATGCCTGTCATCAGAAAATGTCATATGCTGCCTGTAACAGTCTGACATTCATGTATCCTTGTCGTATGTCAGCCCATACACCTAACCATTATAACATTAAACTCCTTGACATGTCAGTAGCTGACAATTATATAATGATAACAGGATCAAAGGGTCATAATCCTTTTATACCTGAAACACGCAAAATATAATATCTTCTTAGAGAAAGGGGCAGATATGCCTGATTTTCATCAGCTTGAAAGTTTAATCCCGGTAGCACCGCTCAGCCTTATCGTAATGGAATCCGCAAGAGAACTCGGAGACAGTGTCGACAAGTACATTGCCAGTTTCAGACAGAGTCTCTACAAGATGCCCGAAGCAGACACAGCATTCGGCGCCTATGTCAAGGATTCTTTTAAAGTGAGCTACTCTCTTGACAGATTCGGAAGCGGCGAGGCCAAGGCTACAATAAATGAGAGTGTTCGCGGTCATGACGTCTACATTCTCACAGATGTCTGTAACTACAGCATCACCTACAAGATGTATAACTATGTCAACCACAAATCTCCTGACGATCACTACCAGGATCTGAAAAGAGTTATCGGAGCCATAACAGGAAAGGCCAAGAGAATCAATGTGATAATGCCCTTCCTCTATGAGGGACGTCAGCACAAGAGAAACGGAATGGAATCCCTTGATGCAGCTCAGATGTTTAAGGAACTCTATGACATGGGTATCTCCAATTTCATAACCTTTGATGCCCATGACCCAAGGATATCCAATGCCAAGCCTCTTGCCGGTTTTGATAATTTCCTGGCTTCTTATCAGTTCATGAAGGCTCTGCTGTCTCATATCAGTGACCTCAAAGTCGACAAGGATCACCTGACCGTCATCAGCCCGGATGAAGGTGCACTGGACAGAGCCGTATATTTTGCCAACGTAATCGGTGCAGATACCGGAATGTTCTACAAGAGGCGTGACTACGCTCACGTTGTAAACGGCACCAACCCTATTGTTGCCCACGAATTCCTCGGCTCAGACATTCACGGAAGGGACGTCATCATCATCGACGACATGATCTCCTCCGGCTCCAGCATGATCGACACCTCAAGACAGCTCAAGAACATGGGCGCCAAGAGGGTATTCATCTGCACCACCTTCGGACTGTTCACGGATGGCATGAGCAAGTTCGATGAGGGCTACAAAGAGGGCTTCTTTGATGCAGTTATTACCACTAACCTGACCTATATGAGCGATGAAATCAAGAACAAGGAATATATCTTCATTGCAGATATGGGCAAGTTCCTGGCCACCATCATCGACTTCCTCAACCATGATGCATCCATGTCCACAGTCAACATGCCCACGGACAAGATCCATGAGATCGTGGCCAAGTACAACGACGGACTCATCGCACCTGAGTTATATGAATAACACCGCACCAAGGATCATCATACCCAATGTCATATACTGAGCAGGGGTGAGCTTCTCTTTCATAAAGATTCGTGCCGCCACAATATCAATGACCGGGAATGCATTCCACAATATTATGCCAAGAAGTGCATCATCAGACAGCGCGAAAACATAGAACAGATCGCTGAGCAGAGAACACCCCTGTCCTATATACCGGTATCTTTCCGTCTTTTTAAACGGGTTATATATTTCTTTGTCAGCTACCCAGAGATAAACCCATACAAGAAAAGAAATAATAACCTGTATCAGAGCCATTGTACAGATATAGTCAGCAGAATCAACAATCTCATCACCGATAAGCACACTGCTTACCATAGATTCAGCTCCATCAAAAAAAGCTGAAATGACAGCTATGCCAATCCCAAGAATGACCATTGCTTTTGATTTAACTGATAATCCGTGATCATTTTCTCTGTCTTTTTCTACAATATTTCCCCCGAGATTGGGATATACAATTCCGGCTCCAATTACCAATATAAGCCCCACAACAGTATGGAGCTCAAATAATCTGGTGGCATACCGGGCTCCTCCGGTCAATACGTGATACAGCACCAGGAGAACAATAAAGAAAATCCCATCGAGATTGGTAAAAGTATTTCTGACAGAAACACCTAAGTGTTTATATGCCAGCAGAGCCCAAAGAAGGCACAAGTAATGAAGCAGCGCCGAAAAAAGTATGACCGGGTTTTTAAGGACAAGCTCATGCGGCAAAAGTGATGCTTCACCCAGTCCAATAAAGAATGCCAGACAAAACAGTATCGCATTAAATATTCCATACCATACCAGTGTTTTGAGCGCATCCTCTGTACTGGATTCTACTGACTTTTTCTCAAAAATATCACATGCGCTGGTAAGCAGCATCGATAAAAGTGTAAAAACAAGTGCCATCTCTATCCTCCGCGTTCAACTCTTCCGGAAACTGATAATAACCTTGAAGAGGTCTCCATCCAGCCGTATGTCGAAGGTTCCGCCCATGGCAGTGGTGAGGTTCTTGGCTATAGAAAGACCTAGACCACTGCCTTCGGTAGTTCTGGATACGTCTCCACGTATGAATCGCTCTGTGAGCTCGGACGCATCAATGCCAAGCTCTGATGCAGAGATGTTCTTAATGGCAAATACCACCTTGCTACCGCTCTCCTGTTCTTCAAGTCGCATATCCATGTAGACTCTTGTTCCCTCTAGTGCATACTTACATACATTATTGAGAAGGTTCTCTATAACCCTCCACAAATGCCGAGCATCAGCCTCTATCATCATATCCTGAGACTGACTCTTGAATATCGGCTGAAGGTTGTGGCTCTCAAATTTCTCGTAGAACTCTCCTATCGTCTGATTTACCAGCTCCACAAAGTTGATCCTGGACAATTCTATACTGATATTGCCCGAACTTATCTTGGAAGCTTCCACCAGGTCCTCAGTAAGCTGTTTTAGTTTCTGACTCTTGATATCCAGCACTTCCACATACTCTTTGACCCGCGGATTATCAATGTCCTCTCTCTTGATCAGATCCACATAATTGATTATCGAAGTAAGAGGTGTCTTGATATCGTGTGAAACGTTGGTAATAAGATCTGCCTTGAGCTTCTCATCCTTCATACTTGTATTAACTGCAACGTCAATCCCCTCTCCGATGGAATTGACCGCATCCGCAAGCCTGATATTGTCTGCGTGGAGAGAGCTCACATCCACTTTGGCCTTAACATCTCCGTTTCTGATATTCTCTATCACGTGGATGATCCTGTCTCTGTCAAGGTCCTGTCTGTATCTGTATATTCCAACCAGAATATCAAAACATATTGCAACAGCTATTCCTGCTATCCCGAGTCTGAAGAGTAGTATATTCAGTGCGACAAAGAACAGGTAAGGTATCCAGCTCCTTATTATCACGCTTGCATTGTCCGTGGTATTGACTATTGCCTTTCTGACACCTCCAACAAGCGCTCTTAAAGCACTCTCTGACCACAGAGTCCTGTTAAACGCCTTGGCAAAAAGACTGTAGATCAGATATAAAAGTCCTATGCTTATAAATACTGCAGCGACAGCACAGATATATGGGAAATAAGCTGCACTTATAAGTTCCTTGGTTCCCACGAGATATCGGATAAATCCAACAGCTCCTACAGAAGCTGCCATGATGAGGAGAGCAAGAATCACTACAACCTCTGTATATAAGCCCTTCTGCGCTCTCTGCCCTGACTTTCCCTTCAGGTCTTTGCTCTCACTGTCACTTAAGAATGCAAACGCCAGCCTCTTTTGAAGCATGAGATGGACAATCATAAGAGCCAGATAAAGAACTCCCGCAATGATTCCAAGTGCAAGAAGCTGAGTCTTGTAGGGCATATATCTCTTGAAGCTGTCCCTTCCCTCAGTAAAAGAGTCTATTGCAGGATAATTAACCGTATCGACTGCTATATACATCTTGATCTGATCCGGATATGCATAGCTGTATGTCTTCAGAATGGACCTGACAACATTTTCCCTGATAAGTGTATTGCTGTCGTATTTGAGCTCATAGGGGCAGTAATAGATGTATCTTCCGTAGTTCTCAAATATGCTCTTTATATCCTTACCTGTTGTCTCCCATGAGAGCTCCGGCACATTGGTATAAACGTTGGTCTTACCGTCTATTGTCCTTGTTATGTAGTACCGCAGATTGGTGTTCAGATAATCGTAGTACGAAACCGCACTGCTGTACTCATCATAATTATTCAGAAGGTCTTTGGCAGCCTCCTCAACATAACTGCAGAGCAGATTGTACTCCTCCCAGCTTGAGACAATGTCCTCAATGCTCTTCCCGTCAACTGTCTGGTATCTGGAAAGAAGACACGTATGCTCCCCGCCTCCCGGGGCAGAATTACCCGATATGACAAAGTTGATGCTGTTGCCCTCAATCTGCGAATTGAGGTACGAGTTCATACCTCCGGAAAATGCGTTGTTGGTAAGATGAGTATAAGTCGTTGAAGTGTTTAAAAAATCAGCACTTTCCTGTTCGGAAAAATTCCGAGTCTCATATTTAAATCCGCTCTGAGCCCACTTTAAAAGGTCAGACAGATAGTAAACCGCAGTAATATAATCCCCGGAAAGTGTTGCTCCCCTGTTTACATAGGCCGTCACATCAATCTTTTTCCTGTCGTCGTACTGTCCGTTCGTCTCAAGTTGCGTCCGAACAGCAACATGCCTCAAAATGTCAGATACACTGTTTCCGAGGATATTGTTAAAAAGATATGACTCGTCATATTTCCTTGTTCTGTCTGATTCATAGAGGTTGTAGGAGTAATACCCGCTTAGCCCCTGTATCATAATGCTAGTGCCTGCTACAGAATAAGCAATAATAAATGCCAGTACGGCAGCAAAAAAATGCTGTATTATCCTGATAACCCTCATTCCGGCTGAACTTGTTTTCATTTGGCGTCTTCCTCAATCTTGTATCCGACTCCCCATACCACTTTTAAGAACTTGGGTTCCCTCGGATCAACTTCTATTTTCTCTCTGATGTGTCTGATGTGAACTGCGATGGTGTTGTCGGTTCTCACTGAAAAATCGCCCCAGATATTCTCATATATCTGATCGATCGAGTATACCTTCCCCTTATTCCTGGCAAGGAAAACAAGGATCTTATACTCGATCGGTGTAAGGCGAATGGGCTCACCGTAGACTGTGACTTCCTTGGAGTTGTCATCAATCATTAGACCGCCTGAGGTATACACGTTGTCCTTCTCAACAACCTTGCCCAGGGTCGTGTATCTCCTTACGTTGGACTTGACCCTTGCCACGAGCTCAAGAGGATTAAAGGGTTTGGTAACATAGTCATCCGCACCGATGTTAAGTCCCAGGATCTTGTCCGCATCCTCAGACTTGGCAGAAAGAAAAATCACCGGAATCGTCGAGAATGTTCTCAGTTCCTTAACAAGGTGTATTCCGTCCTTTTTGGGCATCATTATGTCCACGATCGCAAGATGGATCTTACTTCTGCGCAGAATAGAAAGACCCTCCTCACCGTCGTATGCCTTATATACCTTGTAGCCCTCCTGCTCGAGATAGATCTCAATGGCATCAACTATTTCTCTGTCATCATCACATACTAAAATATTTTCCATGGCATCCTCACATTTTCCATCTAATACTATTAAATCATTAAATTCTTAAGATTTACCGTCGAAATTTCTTAAGATTTCTTAAGAAAT
>CAMNOS010000092.1 GCA_946546925.1 uncultured Butyrivibrio sp. | reverse complement strand
GTACCACTTCAATTTAGGAATTAGCGAAAAATGGTGGTACCTATTAGGGAAAGCGTCTTTTACGATATTGCCTTTTGTTCCAACTAAATCTGACAACAATAAACAGGAGTGGTTCATTTTAGTATATGACTTGTCCCACGACACAATGCACGAAATACGAAGATTTTCCATGTGCCATGCCGGTATTTAGTACCATTTTTCTGGAAACCCGGTTTTTAAGAATTTCTCTTTTTCAACATCGGTCAGCGTAGAAATTCTGATGGTTATTTAGTACTTTTTTTCAGAATCACGCCTCTATTAATAATTTTACTGATTTATCTGCGGATCAAAGCCGAAATCCTGATAGTTTTTAGTACCGTTTTTCTGGAAACATAGGATTTTTAAGAATTTCACAGTGTCGGTAAATAATAACGCATGCTATTTTAGTACGTTTTTTCAGAATCATGCCTATATTAATAATTTTGCTGTGTCAAGGGTGATATGCTGGCGGTTATTTAGTACGTTTTTTTCAGAATCATACCTATATTAATAATCGCAATAACACCATCTGCCTTCCCCGGGTAAGTGCTGCTATGCCAAAAGCTGTCTGATGTCAAGGGGCAGTACGCTGAGCACTTGTGCTCAGGCACCCCTTGTCATCAGACAGCTTTTGGCTACAATCACCCGTCCCTGGGAAGGCAGTGGGAAATGATTAATGTAGTTTTGCTGCTTGTAGAAAGGTCCTGCCAGCGTCGGGGCATGAGCCCCTTTGATACGGAAAATCCATGAATGGTAACACTAAGAGGTTACGGGCCTTGCTACTCAAGTCCCCGGAAAGTAACGGAGTAAATATTCTCATCCGTCACTCCTTCACCGGATCTTAAAACAGCTGATGTCCGAACACTGAGCGTCACACTGTTTCCGTCTACTTCCTTTATCTGTTCTATCTTTTCTTTAACCTTCTCTGCCAGGTAGTCAAGTTCCTGCCGGTCACCGGCATGGGTGATAAGCGCAAAACAATCATCCTTAAATCTTGCAGCAGCACAGCTTGTACCGGCAAGAGAAAGGATCCTGTCAGCTATTTCTCTGATAACCTTGTCTGAAAAGTCACTTCCGTAAGTAGAGAGTATTCTCTCATAATTCATGTGCCGTAACATGATAAGGCCATAGTCCTGACCGGTCTTCTCTCTCTCGAGGGCATAATCGATCATTGCATTTACAAAGGCCCTCAGTGTCATAAGGCCGGAGACTTTGTCAATCTTGTCGATGTTATACAAAGAATTCATTCTGTCCAGCTCATCGCCGATGTCAATGAAATAGCCCATAATCCCGATTATGTTGCCATTCTCGTAAATCGGAGACTTATTGTATATGGTGTCATGCATTATGCCATTAATAATATACTGAGCCGATACATTTTTGACGCTTGTACCCTTTTGAATGATCTCATTCTCTTCGTCAATGCATCTCTTTGAGTCAACAGCCCAGTTGAGCTCATCTGTGGTCTTACCCCTTATGGAATCTATGGAATCTATTCCAAAGAATTCCAGAAATGCATTGCTGGCACCGATATATCTTCTCTTATTGTCCTTCCAGAAGAACTTGATGGAAGAATAAGCCACGAAGTTCTTGAACAGTCTTGTATACCGATCAAGTTCCGAGCTGTCAAGTCCGTAATCCTCAGCTTTAAAGAGTTCTTTCTGCCTCGAGAATAAATCCAGCGCGTATTCGGGAACATTTTTAACGCATACAAGGAACTCTTTTCCCAGAGTTCCCGGGATCATCATTATATAGACAACCTTCCAGCGTAATGTACCGTCGGCCTGCTTCATTCTCAGAATGTTCTCAATGTATCCGACGCCGGTGGCTTCTATCCTCTGCGCAAGGGTAGCAAAATCCCCCATCTCATGATATCTTGCCCTGTCTGCAAAAGAAATCACCTCCCGGCCTATGAGGTCAAAAAGTTCTTCAAGGGAAGTCTTACCCGGTTCCCATTCGACACCGAACTGAAGACGGCCCAGAAGCGGGACCACCGTGTTATTGGAAGGATTGATCTGAATGACCTGCTCAAAGAGGTGGTTGAGTTCCTTGAGCCTTGAATCCACACTGTTGCGCTTATTAAGAGACTGATCCATTGAGATGTTGTAGATAGATCCCCTGATGATGAAGTGCCCCTCAAGTTCTGCCACAGCCTGAGCAACAAACCTTAAGATGTTACCCGCATTGGTGTAATAGAACGTCTCCACATTCCTGGAGCGCTCCATAACATCCGCAAATTCTCTGTACTTTTTTAAAAGAGGTGACGGAGTATTGTATATCAGCTCGTCCACTTCATCAGAAGAATAGTTCCTTGAAAAAATCTGATTCTTATATGCATCATTCATGAAGAGAGTCTTAAAGTTTTTGCCGTCATCCTCGACTATTTCAAGCGGCTGATCCGTGGCTCTTGCATTTCTGCTGGCCACATCGTAGAAGTGTCTCCACTTTCTCTCCTCGATCGGTATGTTCTTTTCTTTAATATGTTCAAAGAAGTCACCTATGGGCATGGGCTTTCCATAGTAGTAGCCCTGAAGCTTACCACAGCCTATTGACTTTAAGAACTCAACCTGCTCTGCGGTCTCAACGCCCTCGGCAAGGGTCATCATTTTGATGTCCTTGGCCATAGTGATGGTGGAAGTCATGATCGACTTGGATTTCTCATTGATATTGGACAAAAAAGCCATATCGAGCTTGAGCGTGTCAAAGGTGTAATCCTTGAGAAGGTTAAGTGATGAATAGCCGCTTCCGAAGTCGTCCATCCACACTTCATACCCGGTCTTTCTGAAATTGTCGATGATCCTTGTCATGAGCTCCGAGTCGGAGACGATCATGCTCTCTGTAACTTCTATATGAAGATAGTCCCGGGGAATGTCATACTTTTTGACAAAGTCTTCCACTACCTTAAGCATGTCGACTGCTTCAAAATCAAGGCGTGAAAAATTGACGGAAACAGGTACGGTTGGAAGTCGCTTTAAGAGTCTCTCCGAGATGTCGCTGCACACCTGCTCCAGTATAAACAGGTCCAGTTTGTGTATCTGCCTGCTCTCTTCAAGGGCTCCGATAAATTTATCCGGTGCAAGGAACCCCAATTCCGGATCAATCCATCTGGCAAGTGATTCAGCACCGCAGAGATTTTCTGTGAGCGAGCGGACCACAGGCTGATAGTATGCCTTGATCCATCCGTTTTTTATAGCATTGTCGATGTTTTGGGCGACATAGTCAGCCATTGATGGAGCCATAAAGCACTCTCCCTTTACCTGTAACTTCCGTTTGCCTTCTTGAATTCCTGTTTGTACTCGTACATATACTTATCAGCTCTCTTGAATACCTCTTCAACACTTTCATCATAAGTACAGTTATACTCCGACATGCCGAAAGAAGCAGAATATCTGCAGTATTCACTGACAGATTTGTCCTCATATGTCTTTTCAAACTCAAACTCAAGGTCATCTATAAGCATGTGCCTGCCAAAGTAGTCCACGTTCCTTAAAATGACCACAAACTCATCTCCGCCTATCCTGTACACAGAGGACCTCTTATATATATTGCACACGATACTTGCGCAGCCCTTTATGTACTCATCTCCCCGCTCATGTCCGTAAGTATCATTTACATACTTGAGATTGTTAATATCGACCATGACTATGGCGAACTGCAACTGCGGGTCGCTTGCCATCTCAGCCTGGAGTTTGCTTACCGCTTCATCGTATGCCACCTTACTGCCAACTCTCGTAAGCGGATCCTTATAAGCCGTCTCGCTTATCTTGTTGATCTCAGTCTTTGCCTTATTGAAATTGGACATGTAATATGCGCTGTCCTTAAGAGAAAGAACCAGTGCATTGTAGAGCTCATCTATCTCATTTTGCACATGGATGTTGAGTTCCTCCATGCTGTTGACATTATTGAACCTGTCTTCATCGGAATCAAATTTGAAGGACTCGATACATTTTGTCATCCGGCTAAGCGGTTTAAAGAGTATTGCGGACAAAATAAAATTAATTGTTACGAGCACACCGATGATAACTGCACTGACTACAACAAGAAGCTCAATTATAAAGTCAACACCCTTTGCTAACATCGCATTAAGGGAGAAATCAACACATGCACTGCATACATAATTGCCATCTGCATCAAGAACAGGGCGAACGTAAGTGACGATATTGAGGCCGTCCGATTCGACTATATGCCACACGCACTCATTCCTGGTGGTCATAGCCTCAAAGTCATCAACAAATACGGCAGGAACAGTTACTATATCACCTATAGTCTCCTCACCCGATTCCGATACTTCACCGGTGATGTCATTTTCAATTCTTACTATAGTTTCTCCAAGTACTGATCCGCTGTCCTCATCCTTATAGATCCTGTACACATACATATGTCGCACATCCGGATAACTGTCACGAAGAATATCATAGAACCTTATAAGGCTCCGATACTCCGCCGATGAATAATTATTCTCAAGATAGTAGTCGATCATATCGGCTTCAAATCTCTCAGCCATCAGTCTGGTCACGCCCTCAGCCATCAGAACATGCTTATCAAGATTTATATTCTCATATCTTCTGAATGACACACCAATAATACACGTGGCCAGTATCAGCAGGCTGACCACGAATATAATAGGTATCCGTATTCTCAGTGTCATCAGTTTTCGAGCGATTTTTTTCATATAGTTTCCTCTAAGATACACTTATTAATAGTATAACGGAATTAAGTAGACTTGCATATTAAATAATCATAAAATCAGCACTGCTGGACCATCAGAGACACATTTAATAAAGTTAATGTCTCCCGGGAAGATTATCCATACCAATACAAATGGCCTGCCAGGACCAGAAGGCGGAAGTCTTAACATAATCAAAAAATGATTCACTGTGAAAATAAGAAAACAAATATCCAAAGAACATACAAAAAGAGAACCTGCAGTCTGTGACTGTCGGTTCTCTTCTTTTTTTGTTCTTCAGATACAATCAGTTCGCCAGCACCTTTTTAACAATTTTGAAGGTTACCTTCCTGGTTCCTCCGTATATTCCTCTTCCTCTGATGATCATGGTTGCCGTACCGACCTTAACATTGTCTGTATAGCTCTCGATGATGTAGTCATCTCTTGAAAGAGTTGCCTTACCAATAGTGATGCTGATGATCTGATCCTTGCCCGGCTCTATTTCACGCCCTGTATAGACCTGATCTCTGACTTTGACAGTTGCCTTTGCTATGTCTGACTTCATGATCTTGTAGCAGCCGGTCAGAGTTCCTTCATAACAGCCGATTCCGACTGCTTCCACTCTTACTACTGCTCCTGCGGGAAGGATGTCGCCATCCATAACCTCGTCCCCTTTATGTCTTTCATAGCTGACAGTTTCTCTTTTTACGACCTGTGTAACCACTGTGTCCTCATCATATTTGTAGGTCAGCTTCTTATCATAGTCCTTACCAGCAACAAGCTTAGCGGAAGGATTAGATGCATCGGTTATGACAGGCGCTGAGACATAGGCCTTGGCCTTATTCACATATACCTTGTCAGATACCGAGATGTTCATGCCCGAAATATCCTGCCTGGTAATAGTGAAGTTAAGCGTCTTGTATTTTCCTGTAAAGTTCCCCTTGCCCTTTATGGTGATGGACGGAAGCTTTTTGGTGCTCTCACCGGTCACCGCATTGTTGTTGGCATAGGTCAGTGTGTAGTCTGTTCCTTCTGTCAGAGGCATGCCCCTGAAGTAGACGCTGACCGAAGGCTTAACTCCGTTCTTGACATAAGCATCAGTCTTCTCATAAACCGCAGTGATGTTATCCACATCTCTGGAAAGGTTGTAGGCTGCAATCCTGAAGGTCTTGCTTACGCTTCCGGTGTATCTTCCGGTTCCCGTAAATACTACAGTAGCAGTTCCTGCCTTATCGTTGTTCCTGTAGGAAACGGTGTAGTCTATTCCCTTTATAAGGCTTATCTTACCCTTCGTCCTTGAATCCGTCGCGGTAAGAAGTGCCACACCGGGAGCAGTGTTGTCATCTTCCGGGCCTGCAGGCTCAACAGCTTCTCCCTCATAGCCGTAGCTTGAAGCAATGCCTGTCACTGCCGCCGACTTAAGAGCTGTACCTTTGATTGCGAAGGTGGCACTTCTTGTTCCGGCGTATTTGCCGGTACCCTTGATCAAAAGTGTCACATTGCCAACACTTGTGCAGTCTGATGGCCATTCCACGATATAGTCTTCGCCCTCAACAAGAGTGTACTTCTTGTCCGTAAGAACGATCTCGGGGTGCACCGCATCTCCCGTGTACTGCTCAGCACTGATCTTATTAAGTTTAACCTTGCCGATCAGAGTACTCTCAGTCACATGGAAGAAAAGAGTCCTTGTTCCCTTGTAATTGCCCTTGCCCGTGAGAGTGATCTCATAGTCGCCTGCAGCTGTGAAGCCCTTACCCTGCTCTCCCTTTTCGTTTGTCCAGGAAGCGGTATAGTCCGTACCACTCTTTAATTTCTTTCCCCCATGGAAAAGAACTGCCGAAGGCTTCTGGGCCTTCTTGTTGTAGGATACATATATATCCTCCGCACTGAAAGCAGTGTCGTCACCTATATCAGGTGCAGTTATGGCAAATTCAAGCTTCAGACTTCCACTGTAGCTTCCTGTTCCCGTCACGGTCACAGTTGCCGTTCCAACCCTGGTATTGTTCCTGTAGGTGAGCTTATAGTCCTTTTTCTCCGTAAGGAGGGTCTTGTGATCGTATACTCTTATCTGCTGCGTTATGGCACTTCCCGTGTAGGGCATCTCACTTATAAGGCCTGCAACCCAGAGTTTTTCAGGAATGCGTTCCTCCGGGGATTCTCCGGCATCGCCAGATGCAGGTATATCCTCCTCAGCCACATCTCCGAGATCTGCAGCGTTGTTTACTGCAAGAGTGAGTGTCATAACCTCACTGTCAGCGCTTCCCTCTTTTACAGCGATCGCTCTGATGGTCATATCCCTTGTAACAATGATGGGCTTCTCGTAGTGTTCGCTGTCAACAGTGGGTTCTGATCCGTCTGTTGTGTAGTAGATCCTTGCGTCTATGGTCCCAGTTGCCAGATAAACCCTGGTATTCCTGTCAACAGGAGCCGAGCCGTCAATATTGCTGTAAGGCATCTGTACCTGCTGTCTTACCGTCCATCCGGCCACCAGAGTCATATCGTTGTCTACAGGCTCTGTAAAGTCGAACAGCTCAGAACCGTAGAACCACCCTTCAAACCTGTAGCCCTTGCGGACAGGTTCTCCGGGATCTGCCACAAAGTCTCCTGTTTCACAGGTTGCAAAGGCAGTGCTATCGTCATATCCCTTGAGGGTTCCACCGTCAAGCTCAAAGATAACAGTGCATGTTCCGATATGTACCGGTGTCCTGAATGTTACAGAAGCAGCTTCTCCGGCTTCTGTATCCTGTGTCTCGGCAGCCCTCTGATAAAGTGTATATTCCCTGTTGGCCCTGAGATTGGTGATCTCGGGTTCTGACGAGAAATTGACACCATCAATACTGTACTCGCAGCCGGGAAGCTCAACAACAGTAACCGAAGAACTGGTAACCTCTCTCACAACAGGAGTCTTAACTGTTCTTCCCTTGTACTTGCCGGATACAATGACTGCTCCTTCTGAGCTGTTACTTGCCTTGGTATAGGGAGACTCTGCCACCCTCTGATAGAAGGTATATGCTTTGGCGGGCTCAAGTCCTTCAAACACATTGGAAGTCTGCCACTGCCCGTCTCCGATTCTGTACTCATAGCCCTCGGTTGCCTTTAAGGTAATGGTGGTATTAACTACCGACTCAGCCTCAGGAGCCTTCGGTGCAAGTGCCTTGTCGGCTATATACTCAAGCTTCAGGGAGTTCTCCTGTGCTGCATATCTGTCGATTGCGGAATCAGCATAAGCCTCGATTACGAGTTTATCATCGCCAAAGAAAGCAGTGTTTCCAACGAATGTCACATTCTCTCCGACTCTTAATCTTGTAAGGGCTGTGCAGTTTGCAAAGGCCGACTTACCGATGGATGATATCTCACCAGGAAGCACTATGGATGTAAGGCTGCTGCATCCATAGAACATGAAGTCGCTTATGCCCATAACCTTGTTCTTTTGTGCAAAACTGAAGCTTACAAGGCTTCTGCATCCATTGAATGCGGAAGCTGCGACATTGATAACCGCCTTTCCAAGAATGACCGCTGTCACCTTAGTACAGTGGAAGAATGCACCCTTACCAATATTGATGACGTCATCAGGCACATTTACATCCCCGTCATAGCCCTCGGGACACCTTACAAGCGTATTGCCGCGATAAAGAATTCCATCGCGTCCTATATACGTGCTGCCGTTTCCGCCGGCATTTATGGTCCCGAGCGCAGTGCATCCGTCTACAAAGCTCTCTCCGATTTCCTTAACCGCTGATGGTATCGTCAGTTCTTTTACCACCTTGTCGTTGAAGAAGGCATATCTTCCGATGTTCTCAAGGTGAGCAGGAAGCTCTATGGACTGAAGGTATGTGCAGCCTGCAAAAGAGCTGTCTCCAATCTCAGTGATATTGTCTGAAAGTGTCACGAAGTAGAGATTCTCTGCCTGCATAAAGCAACTGTCAGGGATCTTTGTTATTTTTGTTCCCGTAAAGTCTATCCTGTTAAGTGATGTGCAGCCTGCAAAAGCAGCTGTTCCCAGCTCCTCAGTGTTCTTTCCAAAAGTCACTTTCTCAAGTGAGTGGCAGTTATAAAATGCCTTGTCGTCGATAGTGGTCACTGAATCAGGAATAATCACGGTGCCTGCAATCTCATTAAACGCAAAAGCGTACTCGCCAATAGACGTTACCGGCACGCCGTTTATGGCTCCGGGTATCTCCACATAAGAAGACTTTCCGGTGTAACCAGTGATCGTGAGCCTTCCGTTATTCGTCTCATAGGAGAAAACGTCATCTTCTATGTTCTCGTCGATCCTGTTCCAGCCAGCATAGAGAGTCAGCTCCTCTCCCGGCATCACATCATTGTCAAAGTCCCACTTAGCTGTCAGGAACTCATCTTTGTACCATGCCCTGAAGTTGTTGTTGTCCTTGATGGGCCTTGGCACAACGGTGATCTTGCTGCCCTTGGTATAGTACCGGGTGGAGACAGGTGTTCCTCCGTTTGATTCAAAGACAACGGGGTACTTCCTTACTTTGAAGTCGAGTCCATCAGCTTTGGCATAGTCTGCCGCAGCACAGTCTCCATCGGCGATTATCGTCACATCGCTGCGGAAAGCTCCGTCTGCAATCTCAGTGACAGCTGCAGGTATAGTTACTGACTCAACCGATGTTCCTGTAAACGCGCCTGCTGCAATTCCTGTTATCGCATAGCCGTCAATAGTCTCCGGGATCACATAGTCAGATGCATCTATTCCTGTGCCTGTGATTGTGGCCTTGTCATCTGTTACCGAATAGCTGTACATACAGATCCAGTCTGCTTCTAAAGTCACATCGCCCTGAGGCATCACATCCCTGTCAAAGTTCCATGCTCTTTTACTCTCATCGCCTTCAACTGTCCACTGTGCAAGCTTGTAACTGGCCTTATTGATGGATTTAAGGACATCCTGAAGGTAGTCAGACAGAGGCTCACCGGCCTTAATGTTATACATTGAGACTACGCTGCCGTCTGACACAAAAGTCAGTGTGTAGCGGTTGTAGTCCACCAGCTCTTTTGCAACAAAGGCTTCTATATCTTCATTGCCCACGGGGCCATACACCTTAACAAGCGGTGAATTCCAGAACACAAAGTTTCCAAAAGTATTAACAGTCTCCGGGAGTGTTACCTTGTCAAGGGTTGCGCAGCCTGAAAATGCCATGTCACCGATCTCTTCAAGGCCTTCACCAAGTACAACCTCTTTGAGTTCTGACCCCGCAAAGGCATATCCCCTGATCCTGCTTACAGTATCAGGGATCGTATAGGTCTCTGCCTGTTTTCTTGCAGGGAAGAGAATAAGCTCTGTCTTTTCCTTATCATAAAGAACTCCATCCTCAGAAACAAAAGACTCATTTCCCGAGGATACTGTGATGCTGCTGATGTAGGGCGACTCGATAAAGCAGTTCTGTGCTATCTCCTCAACAGTCCTTGGAATGGTTATGGCTATTACATCCTTGTCATAGGCAAAAGCTTTATCTCCCAGCTTTGTTACAGGAAGGCCCGCTATCTTCTCAGGGATCGTCACATAGCCGTTTAATCCCACATAGCCTGTGATAGTCACTTCATCAGCATTAACTTCATAGGTGAAGTTCCTCACTATGCTCTCATTGGCCTTCCAGTCTCCATAGAGAGTTATTCCGCAGGCAGGGAGAAGGTCATACTCAAAATCCCAGGGCACTGTGAGGCCTTCGTCAAAGTACCACTTATCGAAGGTAAAGCCGTTATAATAAGGCACTGCAGGCTCGGTTATGAGTTCGCCTATCCTCTCATATGAAACTGCATCATCCTGTCCATTGTTAAATACATAGGTCACGGGTGCAAACTGCTCATCGATATCTTCAAAAGGCAGATTGTTACGCTCAGCACACTCCTCAGCCTTTGAGCCAACGTGGCCGTAGACCGCGGTGATACCATTGCCGTCAGCATC
>CAMNOS010000091.1 GCA_946546925.1 uncultured Butyrivibrio sp. | reverse complement strand
CCGGGACTTATCACCTTCAAAAAGACTGTTGACTATGCCAAAGAAAAGGGACTTATAGTCATCGGCGACATAAAGAGGGGAGACATTGGCTCCACATCCGAGTCCTATGCCGTGGGTCATCTCGGCCAGGTTAGCATCCAAGGAGAGAAGTTTGCCGGATTTGACGAAGACTTTGCAACAGTCAACCCCTACCTTGGTTCTGACGGGGTTGATCCCTTTATCAATGTGTGCAACAACTGCGACAAGGGTATATTTGTCCTTGTAAAGACTTCCAACCCGTCAAGCGGAGAGTTTCAGGACAGGCTTATTGACGGAAGACCACTCTACGAGATAGTCGGCGAGCAGGTGAGAAAGTGGGGAGAAAAGTCCATGGACGGCGCATACAGTAACGTCGGCGCGGTTGTAGGCGCAACCTACCCTGAGATGGGCAAGGTATTGAGGGAGATCATGCCCAATTCCTACATACTTGTTCCGGGATACGGAGCACAGGGCGGCAAGGGCAAAGACCTTGTTCATTTCTTTAACAGGGACGGACTCGGAGCTATCGTCAACTCCTCCAGAGGAATCATCGCAGCCTGGAAGAGCGAAGCATACAGCGAGTTTAACGATGGCCGTGTTGGTGAAGCTGCAAGGAAAGCGGCACTTGATATGAAAAAAGACATCGAGGAAGCACTTGCATAGTGTGACAATTGCAATTAAGAATGGTATCATTAAATAGTATTGCGAGAGTATCGTGAAGCGGCCTTGCCGTATCATCATAATATGAGGAGGGAAATATGCGATACATAGAAACCAGTCACATTAAAATTGCTGATATTGGAGCTAAGCTTGAGGGGACCAATGAACTTATCGACGATTACATCTTCGATACCGGCCTCAAGGAGAAGGACGCGCTGAGACTTAAACTTCTCTCGGAAGAGGTTCTTAGACTTGCGAAGTCTATCATAGGCTATGGCATAATGGATTTCTGGCTCGAGGGTACATCCAGGGTTACAAGGATTTTCCTGACGGCGGAGAACCATATTGACAAGACCAGGCAGGATGAGCTCATCTCTGTTTCCAGTACCGGTGAAAACAGCAGTGAGAAGGGATTCTTTGGAATCCTGAAATCCATGTTCCTCATGCAGGGGATTGATGAGAGCGGCTGGTCCATGAAAGACTACATGGACAACATCTATCTGAAGAGACAGGAAGACGCCTACTCCCAGGAAGCATGGGACAATCTGGAGAGGTCTCTTGTTGCCAATCTGGCGGATGATATCGAAGTTTCCGTTGATAAGAACAACATCAAGATGGTTGTGACCAAGGACTTCTCAGAGGCCCTCAGCACAGTCGGATCAAGAACACCTGAGTATACAACACCGTTTACCTTTGTTGACAGCAACAAGATAACTGATGATAAGATCTACGAGAAGGTTGACGATTATCTGGCAGAGATGAAGCTTTCAACCAAGGATACGATCCATATGAAGCTCCTCTTTGAAGAGACCGTCGGAATGCTCAAGGCTCTTACTGCAGATTACCACGCAGCCATCTGGTTTGAGAAATACAAGCATGAGTGCTGCATAAGAGTTACAGGTAAGACCGAGATGAGCCAGACCAAGAAGGAGAACCTTCTGGATATGGCTTCACAGAAGGGCAACACCCTTGTCAAGGGCTTCATGGATAAGGTCGGAGACGTAATTGAGAACGGACTTCTCAATTACAACAACGTAATGAAGCTTCAGCAGGAGTACGGCGGAGGCTATGTCAATTACGGTACCATGGGTATGTACAACGGAATAGAAGGAATGGCTGATTCCGGTATCATGTGGTCTCTGTACGAATACAAGGATGCTCTTAAGGGTCAGATGAATGATCAGGAAGAAGCCAAGGAAGCCTGGGATGAGCTGGAGAAGTCAATCGTGGCCAGCCTTGCCAAAGACGTTCTTGTCGGAGTTAAAGGCAACAGAATCGACATGACAATAGTATGCGATATTAAATAACAGGAGAGGTGAAAAATGACAATCAACAAAACACGAAACGGAAATGAATTAAAAATTGCTCTGGAGGGACGCCTTGACACTACCACAGCACCTACACTTGATGATGAGCTCAAGACAGCGCTTGAGGGCATAGAGAAGCTTGAGTTTGATTTTGGAAAACTTGAGTACATCTCTTCAGCAGGACTCAGAGTCCTTCTTTCAGCTCAGAAGGTTATGAATAAGCAGGGCTCAATGGTTATCAGGGAAGTAAGCGAAGAGATCCAGGAGATCTTCGAGGTTACAGGATTTGTTGATATCCTTACAATCGAATGATAATGATGATAGGGGCATAATCATTATGCTGCAATAAGAAACTGTCGCACTTTTAGGGTGCGGCAGTTTTTTATTGCAAATATGCTTACAGGCAATGGATGCCCGCATACAAAAAGACAGATCTACAGACCGCGATATCTCTTTGTGAGATAGACAGACAGTACGATGAGGCCAACAGTCTCAGTCGTGTGGTAGATTATGGAGGTCCATACTATGCCCACCTCACGGCCCATGAGGTAGACGGTCTGCATCTGGAAGAGTGCAAAAGAAATAAGAAAGAGTGCCAGGATTATCAGAGAAGCCAGCTTGAGATACCGGTCACTGAGAAAGATGCCCGTCATCACAACACCGAGAAGGATAGCTGCCAGGATCTCAAGGTACTTAAAGCCGTGGGTCATGTTGTAGAGCATCACAAAGGTGCCGTCGCTCATGCCGCTGCCTTCGGAGAGAGCATCCATAAGCATGCCGATGAAGCGCCTGTACATGATGGAAGTGAACAGATAAATGAGCTCTGCACCTATAAAGATAACTGCCCACAGCTGGAGAAGCCTGTTGACGGAGGAGACAGAGAGGGATGCGATCCTGTTTTTCCCCAGGTACTCCTTCTGAAGATCGGCCATTCCCTGCTGGTCATCCACAGGAACGAGGGTCATGTAATGATTGAGCTTCCTCCAGTTTGTGTAGAAGATCACAGCGGTCAGACCAATCTGGATCAGTGAGATCACAAGCTGTGCGTGCCAGAGCATTATGTCCAGCATATCAGGACTCTGAGTGCTGGATCTCTGAAGTACAATCCGCATGATCCCTTCACAGAGGGCGGCAACGATCTTGGTCACGGCAACCAGAAGTATTGCATTGGATAGAATATGTTTTTTGACATTTATATACATTTTTTGCCCCTTGGGATGTTTGTTCGTATAAATTATAGAAATAGGATAACATATTATTAAAAAAGTTTAAATTTTGCTGTGAAACGCAGAAAAACAGTGGAAAGAATGGTATCCTTTAAATTGAGCCAAAAAGTGTGACAATTCAGAAAAAAGAGAGGGGAAAAAATGAAAGAGAATCTATTTATCAAGATTACTGCAACACTTCTTACACTTTGTATTTTGCTTTCAAGCGTAACGGCTGTGCAGATTGTCAGAGTATATGCCAGTGAAGAAGAAAACTACACTGAGGAAGGAGAGGGCGGTGGTGACGACTATCAGGAGCCCGAACCCGAGTACGATATGCAGTCGGAGTCGGAACCTGAATCTGAACCTGAATCTGAACCTGAACCTGCACCTGAGCCTGAACAGCCCGATCCCTTTGACTATGAGCTTGTGTGCTATACACCTGAGATCGGATTCGGAACTGTTTATGCAGGAGATATAGTTCAGGCCAAGCAGTTTTCTGTTGTCAATGTGGGTACGACAACTTTTCCTATTACATATGAAGAGATAGACCAGTACACTGCTTTTGACTGCGGGAGAATCACAGAGAACCAGTATCTTAATCCCAATGAATCAGCAGTATTCTCGGTTTCACCAAGAGAGGGGCTTAAGCCCGGTAAGTATACCGCAACCTACACATTCTTTTCAGCCAATGACATAAGACGCCACCACACAGCAAGAGTCGATGTATCGGTAACAGTCAAGGATGCAGCGCCTTATGTAACAAGTGTTGAGGTCGTTCCAGGAGCTGCAACCATTCCTACGGGAAAGAGCTATCAGTTCCAGACCATAGTTACCGGCGGCAACGGATTCAGCGACAAGGTTACATGGTCAATCGCAGGAAACCAGTCTACCGGAACAGCAATTGATGCAAACGGAAAGCTTACAGTTGCATCCAATGAGATGGCAACTTCCTTTGCTGTAATAGCAACTTCCAAACAGGATACTTCTTTTGCAGACATGGCAGTTGTGACCGTGACCAGCGTCGATCACATAGTCAGTGTCAAGGCTGATCCGACGGACGGCGGAGCAGTCGCAGGAGGCGGCGCTGTCAAGGACGGCGGAGCGATGAATATATCTGCTTCACCAAATAACAATTTCGAGTTTAAAGGCTGGTATGAAGGCGGAAACCTTGTATCAAACAGCAGCTCTTTTACAGTAAACAATGTAAGTGAAGACAGGAATTTCGTAGCAAAGTTTGAGAGAAAGACCTGCTACATCAAGACGAGTGTAAATGACTCGGATGCAGGTTCAATAACAAAGAGTGCCACAGTTTCTTACGGCGGCAAGATGACTATCACCGCAAAGGCCAATTCCGGCTACAAGTTCGAGGGATTTGCTGAGAATAAGAAGACTATCTCCACAGCTTCTTCTCTTGAACTCAACAACATTACGGGAGACAGACACATCACGGCAGTATTCAGCAGGGATACCTGCAGAGTGGACGTAACGGTTAATCCTCAGGATACAGGTAAGTATGAGGGCGCCGGTAAGTACAACAAGGGCTCAAAGGTTGAACTTCGGGCAAAGGCTTACGATGGATATGAGTTTGCCGGATGGTCGATCAACGGACAGATAGTATCCAAGGACTCAAAGTACACGATCGAAAAGATCAAGAACGACGTAAACGTGGTTGCCAATTTTATCAAGAAGAACGCCACAACCTATAAGCTTGTATCGGGAATCGCAACAGCAGGCGGAAGCATTGTTCCCAGCGGCGACTATGTTGTTCAGGAGGGCGGAAGTGTTACCTACAACATCGTTCCTCAGGCTGACTACAAGATCACATCGGTCATTATCGATGGCAAGAACATCGGAGCGGTTTCCAGCTACACCTTCAATAACGTAAAGGGCGGTCACACCATAACCGCGGCATTTGAGAAGAAGCCTCAGGCAGCGCCGGCAAGCAGCACAACTTCAGGTAAGAGCAGCACGCAGAACGCATCCAAGTCTGTTACGAAGAAGGAGACAACTCCCAAGAAGACTGAATACAATAAGTCTACAGCAGAAGAAGGTGCTCTTCCGGAACAGAACGTGGTCGATGTCAAGACTCCTGAGACCGAAGCTGAATTTGATGAAGAAGAGTACGGAGAAGATATCTACACAGAGGCTTCAGAGATAACTGAAGAGCCTGTTCCGCAGTTTGCCGGAAGCGTAATGGCCAAGCACGACCTGGACGAGACTACATTAAGAGTTCTCATCAACGACGACGCGGTTCTTCCGATGCTCAGAGAGGCCTTTGAGGACGGAACCCTCAAGATCACTGTTAACAACAGCTATGCCGCAGATACTCAGGAGACAGCAGTAGAGCTCTATTACCAGAAGCCGACACTTATCAATTTCGAGGATGTTATCGTTGAGACCCTTTCCGCTGAGGAGAAGTTCAATGTCCTTACCGGAACACCTATATCCTTCAATATTGATATCACTGAGAACACAGATGAAGTTGACAAGGATACCAGGGAACTGATGCAGAAAAAGGTTGGATATAAGCCTGTATCTTACTTTGATTTCAGGATTATGAAGACCAGTGCAGGAACAACAAGTGTCATTGACAAGACATCCGCTGAGCTTGAAGTGGTTGTGCCTATCCCCGAGGAATTCCAAAAGGACGGCAGGAAGTTCTTTGTAATAAGAAATCACAACGGCAAGGTCGATGTACTTGAAGATATCGGATCGGATCCCACAACAGTTACCTTCAGGACTGACAGATTCTCTGAGTATGCGATTGCTTATGAGGCAGTAAATATCAACAAACTCATTATGAGAGTCATCATAATCATGACTGTAGCACTGATCCTGGCAGTGATCTGCTTCTTCAATCTTGTAAAATACAGAAGAAAAGCACGAATTGCCGCTAAAAGAAATAATGCAATGAGATAAATTATGGTATAATTATGTAAATGAGTGTTAACGGCGGATGATTTCGCTGATAATGATGGTAATCACATTAAGCAGAAAGGCAGGAACGGTATCATGAGTAAGAATTACAGTAAGGGGGAAGTTATTTTCCGCGAAGGTGACAACGGCGATAGTTTCTTTGAGGTACTCAAGGGCAAGGTTGGTGTGTACACCGGATATGGAACAGATGGCGAGCAGAAACTCACAGAGATCACAGACGGACATATTGTCGGAGAGATGGCTCTCATTGATGCTTTCCCGAGAAGCGCTACAGTTGTTGCTCTTGAAGACAGTGAGCTCAACGAGGTATCAGTTGACGAAGTCAAGGCGTATTTCCAGGGATCACCGGACAAGATCAAGTTTATCTTCAGAGAGCTTGGAGAGAGACTTAAGAGACTTACAGGTGAGTATGCTGATGCCTGTGAGACTGTAAGAGAGCTCTATCCCAAGGATGAGCCCAGAAAGAGCAGCATCGCAGACAAGATCAAGAAGTTTGTGGAGAACTACAATCTTATCAGCAAGGCTAAACAGCCCAGTGCTGAGTACATCCGTGAGACAGAGTCACCTGCTCACAATGACGGATTTGCCAAGAGCATAGAGAAGTATTCCAAGGGAACTGTTATCTTCAGAGAGGGCGAGCCCGGAAGATGCATGTATGACATCCACTACGGAACAATCGGCATCTATACAGGTTATGGCACACCCAATGAGAAGTGCCTGACAACTCTTTATGCGGACAAGTTCTTCGGAGAGCTTGCGCTTTTAGGCGATGACGTCAGAACTGCTACAGCTGTTGTTCTGGAGGACGGAACAATTCTTGAAGCTATCTACATGGATGACTTCGAGGAGATATTCGCCAAGAATCCTGCCAAGATTGAGATGGTACTCGGACACCTTTCCTTCAGGATCAGGAGACTTACTTATGAATATATCAATGCATGCAAGCTGATATATGATGCAGCTGAGGCTGAGCTTAAGGATTCTGTAACTGATGAACTCAAGAAGAAGGCACAGGATTATCAAGAGAATTACTATGGCTGATCGGATTTAACATTAGTGCCCGCTCAAAGAGAGCGGGCACATGTTTTATACACATCATCGAAGAGGGGGACACAATGCCGGATTCAACCAGACTGATACAGGAAAACATTATTCTCAACATGGCGGAAGGTGTTATGAGCATCGGCTTTAACGGAGTGATCAATTTCGTCAATCCTGCCGCTGCGCAGATTTTAAATCTTCCGGAGGATGCCGTCGGCAAAAAGTTTGCAGCCTGCTTCTTTGACGACAATGACAACGATGCCTTCACCCAGACTGTTCTGGATGCTGTCTATGACAGGACCAGGGCCCATGAGGCAATCGTTGAGTACAAGAAAGAGGACAAAGTGCTGCAGCTTAGGGTAGTCACTTCTTTTTTGCAGGATAATGGCGAAAGAGTCGGAATAATCGTTGTGTTCAGCGACTTAAGCGAGCTCATGGATCTCAGGGATGCTGTAAAGAGCATGGAGAAGATAAGGGCTCTGAACTCCCAGCTGGAGATAAGGAATAAACTCTTAGGAGAGACCTTCGGAAGATTCCTCTCCGACGATATAGTCAAGCAGCTTTTGGATACCCCGGACGGACTAAGGCTGGGCGGCAAAAAGAAGTGCCTGACGATAATGATGAGTGACCTTCGCGGATTTACTGCCATGAGCGAGAAGATGGATCCTCAGGATCTGATCACAATGCTCAATCACTATCTTGGAGAGATGACTGAAGCCATTCAGAGTATGAACGGAACCATCATAGAGTTCATGGGAGACGGAATATTTGCCATATTCGGAGCTCCCGAGGAATCCTCAACACACGCTGCTGACGCGGTTGCAGCTGCTCTTGATATGCAGAGCAGGATGGATGAGATCAATAAATGGAATCTTGAGAGAGATTACCCTGTACTTGAAATGGGTATCGGAATAAACACGGGAGATGTTATCGTCGGTAATATCGGCTCAGAGAAGAGAACCAAGTACGGCGTTGTCGGAAGCAATGTCAACCTCTGCGGAAGAGTGGAGAGCTATACGATAAACGGACAGATACTTATCTCTGAGGCCACAAGGAACATGATAAGCAACGACATCTCCATAACCAAGGAGATCGTCGTGCATCCCAAGGGAGTTAAGGGCGACATGACGCTCCTTCAGGTCATCGGAATCGGCGAGCCCTATAATCTCTTTGTCGATATAAAGAGCTCCGCTCCTGAGAAACTTAAAAAGACCATTCCTGTTGTATTCTACAGGATTGAAGGAAAACACGGTGAAAAGAAATCCTACTACGGCGGAATCACCGGGCTGGGAGCAGATATGGCTACTCTTGAGTCGGATGCGCCGCTTAATGTGTACGACAACATCCAGATAGAGGCAGGAGGAGAGCTGTACTGCAAGGTTGTGGAGAAAACAGACGAGAACTTCCTTATCCACTTCACCTCTGTGCCAGGTGGCTACAGGGACTGGAAACAATATTTTGCTCCGGAAATAAAATAAATGATTTTTTTTTCAATATTTTTTGCCACGTATTTTTATCCTTCGTATAAATAAGTGTAAGACAAATAACATTTATTACGGAGGGAAAATGTTATGACAATGGCTAATACAAAAAAAGAAACATTAGAACTCGTTCAGCTCTCATTAGAGGAACTGGGACTTGTAACCGGCGGCACAGGCTGCTCGTTTGATTATTTTTGTGCAAGCCCTGACGATAAGCCACCGCACCCTTACTTCCCGTAATCATGCAGAGGCATCGGGTTCTGACAAGAATCAGATTATGCAAAATAAAGAAACCAAACAAAAGAAATCATTGAGGAGGGTGGTAATGAGTGCCATCCTCTTCGGCGCGTTTATAATACTTATTCTGGCTGTAATCGTTGAGATAGTTCTTTTTGTATATCCAACTCTTGAAAACTACAAGAGGGAGATGGGGCACGAAGGGGATTATGCAACTGCCCTGATAGGACAGGACTATCTTGAGGATATCTTCAAAAGGACCAAGGAGGCTTACTATTCTACTCCGGAAGAAATCAGGAAGAATCAGTATGCCGATGACTATACGGATATTTGCTTCGGGCTGGTGGATGAGAATTTTATGCAGGCCAGATCAGTGCTTGAAACCTGCAGGATACAGACCAGAATGGACAATGTCTACTTTAGCTTTTTTGATGAGGAAAATGAGCGCCTTGTCTTTGTAATTGACGGAAATGACAGGGAATATGCGTTTCTCCCCGGACAGTGGATAGCTAACAGCAACGGGACAATTGATTCCCCCAGGACAATAGAGAGGACCCTCAAATCAAGCTGGTTCATGCCAATTACCTATGGAAAGGCTTCCGGGTGGGATGCCACGGATTACAACGGGGTCTATGACCGTGAGGGGAATATGATCGGATATATGACCATTAACGTTGGAATTGACTCCTTTGGAAGACAGATCAGTATGTTCCTTGCGATATACATTCCTGTAATGATCATAGTGCTTGTGGGAATGGCCTATTTTGCTGCACTTGCAGTCAACAAGAGGATCATTGTTCCTCTTAATCTGCTTGCGGAGGCTGCAAGAAAGTACATGTCCATCGGCAAGGTTGAGAAGGATGTGAAGACTGATGTCTTTAAGGGACTGGGAATAAATACAGCAGATGAGATAGAGGAGCTGTGGAATGCCATGGTGGACATGGAGGATGATGTGTCCTCAGCTATGGGACAGATAAGAGCATTCACCGCCAGGCAGGAGAGGATAAATGTGGAGCTCGACCTGGCCAAACAGATCCAGGCGGCAGCGCTTCCAACGGGTTTTAAAGAGATTTCCGGGGGGTCGGGATTTGATATCTATGCCAGTATGACACCTGCCAAGGAGGTGGGCGGCGATTTCTACGATTTCTTTATGATAGATGATGACCATCTGGCGATGCTGATAGCTGACGTGTCCGGCAAGGGTGTGCCGGCGGCTCTTTTCATGATGGTAAGTAAGAGCCTTCTTAAGAACAGGGCAAAGCTTGGCGGAATGCCTTCCGAAATGCTTCAGGATATCAATGACGGACTGTGTGAGGATGGCATCAATGATATGTTTGTCACTGTGTGGCTCGCAGTTCTGACCATAAGTACAGGTGAAGTTGTAGCTGCCAACGCCGGACATGAATATCCCTTCATTACTGATGAGAAGGGCGAATTTTATCTCTATAAGGATTCCCACGGCATTGTGCTTGGAGCTGTTGACGGGGCGAGGTTTAATGACTACACCTTCACGCTTCCGAAGGGAGGCAGGATATTTGTATACACCGATGGTGTGGCGGAAGCCCAGAATGAGGCAGAGGAGTTCTTCGGAATCGAGGGAATAGAGCAGAACCTTAACAGATACAGGGACTGCGATCCTGAAGAGCTTATACGGCAGATGAAGAAGGCAGTTGACGAATATGCCGGCAACATGGAACAGTTTGATGATATGACTATGCTGAGCATAGTTTATAACGGATAAATTCTTTTGCCGGAACAGGGAAGTCAGTCGTATAAATATATGAAGTATGAAAATATGCAGAC
>CAMNOS010000090.1 GCA_946546925.1 uncultured Butyrivibrio sp. | reverse complement strand
GGCAGAATAAAAGAGAAATACTGGACTGGGGCAATCGATGAGTATTCCAAAAGGCTCTCGAGGTACTGCAAGCTTGAAATAGTTGAGCTTCAGGACGAGAAGACACCTGATGGAGCCTCAGATGCCATGTGCGATCAGATCAAAAAGAAGGAAGCCGAGAGGATTTTGTCAAAGCTTGATGACAAGGCTTTGGTATGTACACTTGAGATCAAGGGTAAAAAGTATACCTCTGAGGGTTTTTCTGAGTTTATTGAACAAAACGCTTCCAAGGGCATAAGCCACATCCAGTTCGTAATAGGAGGATCGCTTGGACTTCATGAAAGTGTGCTCAGAAGATCTGATATGGGGATCAGTTTTTCGGATATGACATTCCCGCATCAGATGATGAGAGTCATACTTCTTGAACAGATCTACAGAGGCTACAGAATAATGAACAATGAGCCTTATCATAAATAAAGTTGGGGAATCACGGATATATGAGTGAGATTACGGAATTCAAGCTGCAGCTGACAGCAGATGATCAGCGCAATATTTTTGGGGGTAACGACAGTTACATCAGGAAAATAGAAAAAGAGCTTGCTGTTGAGATAATTGACAGAAACGGTGAGATCAGGATCATTGGTGACAGGGACCAAGCAGGAAGAGCTGCCCAGATAATAAGAGAACTGGTCCAGCTCTCAAGAAGAGGCTCTGCCATTGAGGAGCAAAGTGTTGACTATGCCATATCTCTCGGCGCCGATGACAGGAAGGAAGTTGCCGACAAGACTCAGGGAGAAAATGTTCTCTCCTACATAGACAACGATGTGATCTGCCACACCATAAGCGGCAAGCCCATTAAGCCCAAAACTCTTGGACAGAAAAAGTATGTGGATGCCATCAGGAACAAGATGATAGTATTCGGACTTGGTCCTGCGGGAACAGGTAAGACGTATCTGGCCATGGCAATGGCAATAACCGCCTTTCAGAGGGAAGAGGTAGGCAGGATCATTCTGACCCGTCCTGCGATAGAGGCGGGAGAGAAGCTGGGATTTCTGCCGGGAGACCTTCAGAGCAAGGTAGACCCATACTTAAGACCATTATATGATGCTCTTTACCAGATAATGGGCGCTGAGAATTTCCTTAAGAATATGGAGAAGGGCCTTATTGAAGTGGCACCGCTTGCCTATATGAGAGGAAGAACCCTGGACAACGCATTCATCATTCTTGATGAGGCGCAGAATACGACACCTGCCCAGATGAAGATGTTCCTCACAAGAATAGGATTTGGCTCCAAGGTGATAATAACAGGTGACAGGACCCAGAAGGATCTGTCGCCCGATGTTAAGTCCGGACTGGATGTGGCTGCAGATGTTCTTAAGACGATCGACGATATCGCCTTCTGCAATCTTACCAGCGCTGATGTTGTAAGACACCCTCTTGTTCAGAAAATTGTTAAGGCCTATGAGGAGTACGAGAACAAGGACAGGAACAGGAAGACCAGGAAAAATATTCAAAAGCTGGAGAAGAGCAGACAAAATGGAAAGTGAGAAGTTAATCAGCAATGAGCGTATCCGATATGGAGCCATGTTCTTCTTTACCGGATTATGCGTACTTGTTTTTTCAATAGTTACAGGCAGGAACTATGAGATAATCCTTAGGAATACGATCACAGCCTTTATTTTTGCGGGCACTGTCATCTTTATGGTTAAGGATGCTCTCGGGCGAGGAGAAAAGGGCTTTTCCTACGACAATTTTTATAAGCAGCACAGATTTTTTGCCGCGTACATGGGCATGGTGGTTCTGTCATGCTTTATATCGCTGGTACCGAGCGAGTTCTGGCCCTTTATGTCACTTTTTGTCATTCTTTCTCTGTTTTCCAACAAAGAGATCGGACTGATCTCAGGCACGGGCTTTATAATGATCGCCGTTATGCTCGAGCAGAACGGTGGCTATGGCGAGTTCTTCATGTATGTTCTGGCGGGATGCGTGGCTGTGGTACTTCTAAGTGACCTTGGGGAGAGCACCAATATCGGTTATCCGCTTTTCATATCTCTTTTGATGCAGGCTGTCCTGCTTCTTGCCTTTAACGTGCTGTTCCAGAACAGGACGCTGTCACTTAATATTCTGGTTCTGCCGGTTCTCAACCTGATGCTCAACCTTATAATTGAGCTCGCATTTCTTAACATGTTCGGGGTGTATATCATACGCAAGAACAATGATATGTACATGGAGATCAACGACTCAGAGTACCCGCTTTTTGTCAGCATCTGCGAGAAGGACAAGAATGAGCGGTTCAGGGCCATGCATACTTCATATCTGACCGAAAGAATATGCCATGAACTAGGATACGATGAGAGATCTGCCAAGACATGCGTGTATTACCACAGGATTGGTATACTTGATGGTAAATACAAATGGGAGGACGTTGAGCATTACTATACAGAGAACAACTTTCCGCCCAGGGCACTTGGCCTTTTGAAGGAATATATTGAGCCGGATGCAGGTCAGATGCTGTCCGGTGAGGCTCTTGCCATACTTATTTCCGAGACTGTCATAACTTCAATAAAGGACCTTATAAACAGGAATAAAAATGCTACAATAGATTATGACAAACTGATCGATGATCAGTTTGATGGCAGATTAAAGGATGGGAGCCTCAAAAAATACGAGGTGACCTTTGCGGATTACGAGAAGATGAGGAGCATCCTTAAGAAAGAGAAGCTGTATTATGATTTTTTACGTTGAGAATGAAGTGGGAGCTGAGTTTGATTTTGATATCGAGGAACTGGCCAGGATGGTTTCAGAGAAGGTTCTTGAATCAGAAAGCTGCAGCTATGACACTGAAATAGGTCTTACGATCACTGATGACAAGGGTATACATGAGCTTAACAGACAGTTCAGGGGAATAGATTCGCCCACAGACGTCCTTTCTTTTCCCAATGTATCATTTGAAAAAGAAGGGGACTTCTCGGTTGTGGAGTCGGATCAGAAGCCCGATCTGATGGATCCCGAGAGCGGAAGGCTCATGCTTGGGGACATTGTCATCAATGAAAAGAGGGTGAGGAGTCAGGCTAAAGATTACGGACATTCCGAAAAGAGGGAGTTTGCTTTTCTGATTGCCCACAGTATGCTCCATCTGTGCGGTTATGACCATATGACCAAAGATGAGGCGGATGTGATGGAAGAAAAGCAGGAGGCGGTCTTAAACAGTCTCGGTATCACCAGGGACTAAAAGCATCATAAAAGTGGGGAGAATGACTCATGAAGTCGCATACAGAGGAGAAAAGAATCAGACCTGATATTCTGACGGGGGCAGTTTTTATTTCAGCTGCACTGATCTTTGTTTATGGTATAGTAACGCAGCGGGTATTTGGAGATAAGGGGGCATTTTTCGTAGCAGGTCCCATGGCCATTTACCTGTTCTTTTATCTGGCTTTGGTGCTTTCTGTACAGAAAGCGGTATATATAATGGTGAGGCTTCGGGCCAGGAGGTCCCAGTATCTCAATGCAGAGGCAGATATGATAAGATCGCTGCGTATTTTCGGGATAGCCGGAGGGATTTTTGGCGTACTTGTAATTGCTCTTTCTTTTACGCTCTCTGACAGGGTATTTGGAACTCAGAGGGGCTTCTTTCAGCTTATCTTTGCAGGAGCATCTGTACTGTTTCTCGGAGTGCAGGGGGTACTTCGCGGCTATCTTCAGGGAATAGGATATACAAGGCCCATTCTGATCTCGGATCTTATTGTGGCGGTCATCACCCTTGTTTCAGGTATAATTTGCACAATTGTTCTTTATAACTACGGACTTAAGGTCAATGATCTTTTTCATGTGGATGAATTTGCTTCTGTTTACGGATCTGTAGGTATGATGGCAGGTATCCTTACAGGTGCCATTGCAGGATTCATCCAGATATTCATAAGTTTCCAGATAAGAAAAAAGGAAATAGCGGAATTTGTAAAGTCAGGAGCGCCTAGATATCTGGACAACAAGAACGATGTTCTTACAGGGATAAGGCCGCTCATTCTCATGTATGCAACGCCAGCCCTTATGTTCTTTGTCGACCAGTGTTTCTACTGCGTATTTTTCAGAAAGTTTCATGATAATGTCGATTACAGGACTGTTTACGGCGTATTTTCCGGAAGAATAATTAATACGACGGCCCTTCTTGCAATCCTGTGCTGCATTCCTTCTCTTAAGCCGCTCAACAGGGTTATGGCAAGATTTGAGAGGGATGAATATGAAGGAGCAAGGGAGCGGTTCCGCTTTTTTGTACGGCATGCGAGCATGCTGCTCATTCCGGTAACTGTGTTTGTTTTTGCTACCAACTCAACACTGCTTGTTTCGCTTTTTGGCAGGAACAGTAATCTCTCAACAGGGCTCATAATGCTTGGCAGTCTCTTTATCTGCCTCGGAGCTTTTGCAGTATGCTTCTCCTGGCTGATTAGTCATATGGGCAAATCTGTTGCAGCCATGCTCAACATAGGAATTGGCTGGGGCGTCCATGTGCTTTGCCTTGTGCTGTTTGTAGCGGTACTGAATCTGGGTATTTATGGCATTGAGATTGCAGTCATCCTGCCTTTTCTTGTATATGATGTTCTGTGTTTCCTTGAGATATCAAAGGTTCTGGGCTATAGGAAGGATGTACTTAAGAGCTTCCTTCTTCCGCTTGCAAGCGCAGCAGTTGCAGGGCTCGTGGTATTTCTTTTAAACGGACTGATCGTAACGCTCATCGGTGATGTGCTCACGCTTCTGATATGCATTGTCCTGTTCTGGTTTGTGTACATGCTGATGATGATAATACTTCGAGGCGTGAGACTTCATGAACTTGGCAAGCTCCCGCTTGGAAGTCTGCTTATGGGCATTGCTGCCATGATCCAGAGTGAAGAGAACTTTTAAGGGGTGACAATTGGGAAGAAGAGTTTATGTTGCAGGCGGCGGCGCATCAGGAATGTGTGCTGCCATCTACGCGGCCAGAAATGGTGCTAAGGTCACAATAATCGAGAAGAATGACTGCCTTGGTAAGAAGCTGTCCATGACCGGGAACGGCAGGTGCAACCTGACCAACCTGGACATGAGGAGCGAGTGCTACAATCTGTCCTCAAGGGACAGGATGGCGGGATGGTTAGAAGCGTATGGCCCTGAAGATGCCATATGTTTTTTTAAATCACTGGGGGTTGTGACATTGTCGGAAGACGGATACATTTACCCGGTTTCAGGTCAGGCAAGGAGCGTTGTATCGGCACTTGTCAATGAGATCGGGCGGCTTGGCATCGAAGTCATTTATAAGGAACAGTTTAAGGGTGTCAGGACTTTAGGGACTGATGGAGAGATTGAAGTTGTCACCGGCAGATCTTCATACAGAGCAGATGCGCTGATAATCGCTGTGGGATCTTATTCGGGACCTAAGAGCACTCTTTCAACCGGCGATGGATACTACATATGTGAGAAGCTTGGGATGAGTATTAAAAAGACTTATCCGGCACTTGTGGGATTTAAGTGTAAGGAGGGCGAAGTCATGCCTTCCCAGGGAGTAAGGTGCAGAGCGAATGTTTCATTTGTCCTCGGAAGCGAAGTGCTTGCAAGCGAGACGGGAGAGCTTCAGTTAACAGCTGACAGCATCTCAGGTATACCTGTAATGCAGGCATCCGGGGAATTAACGAGACTCCTTTCTGAGGGCAAGCCTGTATGTGCGGTGATCGATTTTTTTCCTGAATATGACGATGATGAATTTGATGCCCTCAGGAAGGAAATGATAAGTCTTTCTGATGACAGGACTCTGGAGGAGTTTCTTGTTGGTTTCGCCAACAGCAATGTTACCGATATGATCCTATCCAGGATGAAACTGTCAAAGTCAATGAAGATGAAGAACATCTCACAGAGCATGAAGGAGTGTATCCTTGACAGCTACAGGTCACTTAAGATAATGCTTGGCGCTGACTGCGGCTATCAGGCTTCACAGGTCACAACAGGCGGCGTGAGCCTTGGAGATGTAGGGCAGGACCTGTCATATATAAGGGATAAGAGGATATTTGTCGTCGGAGAGCTTCTTGATGTGGACGGAAGATGCGGAGGGTATAATCTGCAGTGGGCGTTCACAAGCGGAAGTATAGCCGGAACAGCTGCATCCGAATCGGAGTAGAGATACATGATCAGAATAAATCAGATTAAGATAAATATAGAGCCGGACAGACCAAGATCTGAGGAAGATGTAAGGCGCATCCTTGGCAAAAAGATAACTAAGATACTCAAGGTTAAAGAGAGCGATATCTCAAAAATCTTGATCGTGAAGCACTCAATAGATGCCAGGAAGAAGCCGGAACTTTTCGACGTCTTTGTTGTGGATGTGGAACTTGCTGCCACAGGCGAAGAAAAAGTTGTAAAGCGCTGCGGCGACAGAAATGTAAGTGTAAGTCACAGGGATAAGTATGACTTTTTCAGAGGAGAAGGGGACAGTGATTCCGGTAAGGACAAGCGAATCCTTATCATTGGCTCAGGACCTGCAGGTCTTTTTTGCGGATATGAGCTTGCAGTGAACGGATATAAGCCTGTGATCCTCGAGAGGGGTGCTGACATCGACACCAGGACGCGAATAGTTTCCGGGTTTTGGAGTGGTGAAGTTCTTGATCCCGAGACCAACGTTCAGTTCGGCGAGGGGGGAGCAGGTACTTTCTCCGACGGCAAGCTCAATACGGTTGTGAAGGACAAGGAAGGCCGCGGAGAAAGAGTACTTGATATATTCACCCAGCACGGTGCCCCGGAGAATATCAAATATGAATCCAGGCCCCACATCGGTACGGATGTGCTTCAGCGCGTTGTCAAGAATATCAGGAACAGATTCTGCGATGCCGGAGGTGAGATTCATTTTGAGACTAAGGCTACAGGATTTGAGCTTGATGATAAAGGCCGAATAAGTGCTGTTATTGCCGGCGAAAAGCGCCTTGAGTGCGACTATTGTGTTCTTGCCATAGGACACAGCGCAAGGGATACTTTTGAGGTGCTTCATGACCTTGGGATATCTATGCAGCCTAAACCCTTTGCGGTGGGCTTCAGGGTTGAGCATCCCCAGAAACTGATTAACCGTTCGCAGTATGGAATCCAGGAGGCGCCTGCTCTGCCTGCTGCACCCTACAAACTCACTGCAACAACCCGGGAGGGGCGCGGTGTATATTCATTCTGCATGTGCCCCGGAGGATATGTTGTCAATGCGTCCTCAGAAGAAGGGCATCTTGCGGTGAACGGTATGAGTTACAATGCCAGGGATGGCAAGAACGCCAACTCTGCGATCATAATAACCGTTGACCCTGCTGATTTCGGATCCGAAGATGTCCTTGCCGGAGTTAAGTTTCAGAGAAGACTTGAGCAAAAAGCTTATGAACTGGCCAACGGCAGGATTCCGGTAGAATATTACAGAGACTTTATGAGTGCTGTAACTTCATCGGATGAAACCTGCTTCACAGATACAGATTTTCCTGATGAGAGTTTTTCTCCTCAGATGAAGGGAGCATGCGAGTTTGCTGCAGTTCATGAGATACTGCCGCAGGAACTGAACCTGGCTTTTGTTGAGGGAATGGAGAGCTTTGGCAGGATGATCAGGGGCTACAACGACGGAAGAGCCCTTATATCTGGCGTTGAGAGCAGAACTTCGTCGCCTGTCAGGATAAACAGAGATAAGGAATGTGTATCTGAGAATGTGGGTAATCTGTACCCCTGCGGTGAAGGCGCAGGATATGCGGGAGGCATAATGTCCGCTGCTATGGACGGCATCAGGATCGCACAGATGATCGCCGAAAGGAGCAGACGTGACTAAGGCTGAGATAAGAAGAAGTTTCATGTCAAGGCGTGATGAGCTTTCTGCTGAGGAAATCGTTAAGCTTAGCGATTTGATAGCCGATAAAGTTTTTTCTCTTGATGAGTACAGATCCTGCAGTAACCTTTTGGTATATGCATCCATGAGAAGTGAAGTGGTGACGGACGGGATTATCCTGGATGCACTTAAGGCTGAGAAAAAGGTCTTTTGCCCGAAGGTCACGGACAAGGCAAACGGTGAGATGAAGTTTGTAAGGATAGACGGACTATCAGACCTTCATGCAGGATATTTCGGAATCAGAGAGCCTGAAGTTACGGATGACTACGAAGAGCCTCTATTTGATGAGAAGGAAAGTCTCATCATAATGCCGGGAGTAGCATTTGACCGCTGCAGGAATCGTATTGGATACAGCGGAGGATTCTACGACAGATTCCTTGAGAAAAGGCCGCTCTTTAAGACAGTTGCGATCTGCTTTGAGTGCCAGATATCTGATGAAGTAATTCCGCGAAAAGCTCATGATATCAGACCTTTGAAGCTTATTACAGATAAAAACGTATATTGAGACCAGGCTAAAGTATAATTTTATTCCCGTCGAAGGATTATCATATATGGGTCGAAAGAAAAGAGATACAATTGAATTCAGATTCTATGAGGTGCCCCAGGGGCAGGACTGTCTTGCACTTCTGGGAGAATCCTGGATAAGGGTATATGGACAGGATGAGAAGTACCTGCATTTTCACAACCTATTTGAGGTGGGCTATTGCAGAAACGGTGAGGGAGACCTGGTACTGGATGACAGGACGGTGAGATATGAGACCGATATGCTTTCGCTTATCCCTGCCAATTTCCCGCACACTACCTTAAGTCTTGTGCCGAATTTCTGGGAGTATATCTTTTTTGATGTGGAAGAGATCGTAAGGCAGATATATCCCGGCAATCCCACCAAGCAGAGAGAAGCGGTGAAAATAATTGATAAAAGCGCAGATCTCATCTATGGAGACATGTATCCCGATATGTCGGAGACTGTCAAGAGGATCATGGAGGAGATGCGTGATAAAAGGCCATATTACATCGAGACCGTGAACAATCTGCTCAAAGCATTTGTGCTCATGATCATCAGATATCACAGCAGCCGTGCAACAGACAAGGACATGATGGTTGAAGGCGATGATGACGCCGCCATGATGACAATAAGACCTGCTCTTGAATATGTGGACGGAAGGTATGCCGAGAACATCAAGGTATCTGAGCTTGCCAGAAGCTGCAACATGAGTGAGGCACATTTCAGGAGGATATTCGGTGAGACCATCAATATGTCGCCTGTTGATTACCTCAACCTTGTAAGGATACAGAAGGCCTGCCAGATCATGAATAAGACGGACCACTCCATGGAAGTGGTGGCGTCGGAGTGCGGATTTACCACGTTTTCAACCTTTAACAGGAACTTCAGAAAGTTCCTGAATACGTCCCCATATCAGTGGAAGAAGAACAGGGACAACTACGAGAACAAGCTGCTGGATTATAACATCAATGCTTTAAAGGGATGGTAGAACAGTTAGTTTAGTTGTGGAAGTTTGTTAAAAGAAGTTCATTACTTAAACGTTTTCTGTTCACAATTTGTACATATATGAGCGAAAATGCACATTTTAGCTTTTAAAATGTGTATTTTTTTTGTTTTGATTTGTTATAATGTACACATAACCGAGATGGAAAACGAAAGTTTCCGTCAAATTGACCAAACGGTTAAATATAACTTTTTTTCATTTAGGGAGGGTAAGAAATGAAAAGAAAAGCTTTATCAATTTTCCTTGCATCAGCTATGTCAGTTTCACTTTTAGCCGGATGCGGTGGCGCTGCGGACACAGCTACAACCACTGAGACTACCGATGCTGCACAGACAGAGGCACCTGCTGCTGAAGAAGCTGCACCTGCTACTGAGGAAGCTGCACCTGCTGCAACAGCAGATGTTTCTTCTGAGGGCGAGCATGAGCTTTCAGTTTACGCTTGGGACAAGAACTTCAACATCCCTGCACTTGAGGCTGCTGAGAAGGCTTACCAGACAGTAGATCCCGATTTCAAACTTAACATCATTGAGCAGTCTGCTTCATCTGACGTTGAGAATGCAGTTACACTTGCTGCTTCATCAGGCGATTACAGTCAGCTTCCTGACATCGTTCTTTTCCAGGATCACTACATCCAGAACTATGTTATGAACTATCCTGACGCATGGCTCGATCTTGAGGATGCAGGAATCAACTGGTCAGACTTCGGTGCTGAGAAGCTTTCATACTCAACAGTTAACGGCAAGCACTACGGTGCACCTGTTGACAACGGAACAGCAATCTTTGCTTACCGTACAGACATCCTTGAGGAGTGCGGATACACTCTTGATGATGTAACAGGAATCACATGGGATGAGTGGCTTGAGATCGGCCGCGTTGTTAAAGAGAAGACCGGCAAGTACCTCGTTTCAATGGACCACAACGGAGATGATCTTCCTTACATGATGATGCAGGCTGAAGGCAAGTCACAGTGGAAAGACGGACTTCCTAACTTCGTCAACAACGAAGAGCTCAAGGCTATCCTCAATGTCATCATCACAGGCGCTAAGGACGGCGTTATCTACCTCTGCAACGACTGGTCAGAGTACACAGATACATCTATCATCGGTGATCAGGTAGCAGGCGTATTCAATGGTAACTGGATCATTCCTACAATGACTCAGGCATCTGAGAACAGCGGAAAGTGGGCAATCACATCAGCTCCTACACTTACAGGTAAGGAAGGCTATGCTGCAAACGGTGGTTCTTCACTCTATGTAACAAGCAACTGCTCAAAGCCTGAACTTGCTAAGGCATTCCTCGCTTACACGTTCGGCGGCGGAGAGGGCGCTATGGCTACATACGATGATTCACTCAGAAACGGTGGTGTTATCGGAACATGTATCTCTGCTTCCAAGTCAGATGTTTACCAGGAAGGCGTAGACTTCTTCAACGGCCAGTCAATCTATGCTGACA
>CAMNOS010000089.1 GCA_946546925.1 uncultured Butyrivibrio sp. | reverse complement strand
ATCAGCTTGAACAGATCAAGGTTCAGGATCAGAAGAACGACGAGATGGCTTCACAGGTTGCTGATTCTGTAAATGAGACAGCAGCGGTTGTGGCTCAGATCTCTACAGCAGCAGAGTCTATCATCTCCATTGCAAGCCAGACCAACCTCCTTGCCCTCAACGCATCGATTGAGGCAGCAAGAGCAGGTGAAGCAGGTAAGGGCTTTGCGGTTGTTGCCGACAACATCAAGGATCTTGCAGGCGATACCAACAACCTTGCGGGTGAGATCACCAACATGCTTTCAACCATCACTGACTACTCCAACAAGAACAAAGAACTCACAGAGGCGATCAAGGGTGCCATCACCAATGAGACCACAGCTCTTGAAGAGATGAGTGAATCCTTCGAAGAGATGCTCACACTCCTGCGCGAGACAGAGGAAGGCAACAAGCAGATCGTAGAGCTGGTTGAGACCATGAATGTAGACAAGGAGAACATCATGAACTCCGTTGAGTCCCTCTCGAGTATTTCGGAGGAGAACGCAGCCTCCACTCAGGAGACTTCCGCATCCCTCATGCAGCTTGACACCAACATGGAGTCGGTTGTTGAGCAGGCAAAAGACCTGCAGAAGATCGCCGAAGAGCTAACCGCCAACGTCAAGTACTTCAAGGTTGAGCTTCCTCCTGATCAGAAATAAAACTGCAATGCGAATAGCTTTAAGGGGCAGACATAAGCAAAATGTCTGCCCCTTTTTTGGGCTGTCTTTGAAAAGGTTCTTATTTGCTGAGTCTTAAGATCTCAGTGTAAAGAAGTATAAGCGGAGCGACACCTTTGGCCTCGTTTTCAACAACGGGCTCTGAGAAGTAATACTCTAATGAGCCGTCTCTGTGCTGGGCACCGCCAAGTCCTGCAACCAGACAGATGCCGCCAAGCTTGGGGGTTCCGTCCTCATTGCGGCCAAGGTACCTGTCAGTGATTCCGTCAAAGGCCTTCATGGCTGTCGCTTCAAATCTCTTAGGAAGATAGCCCAGACGCACGCCCTTTAGGAGACCATAGGCAATAAGTGCAGTGCCTGACGTCTCGAGGTAGTTTCTGGGATCGTCTTTTTTATCGACAACCTGATAGAACATTCCGCTCTCATCCTGGAAGGGGATAAGAGAGTCTGCAAGGTCTTTTAACATGGTCTGAAGATATCTGTACTCGTAGTACATGGACTCGTCCATGGCTTCGGCAGTGTCTACAAGGGCAACCGTGAACCATCCCAGGGCCCTAAGCCAGAAGTTTGGTGAAAGACCTGTCTCTTTGTCTGCCCAGTACATTTCTCTGCTCTCGTCGTAGCCGTGGTAGTAGAGACCTGTTTTCTTGTCTTTCATGAGCTCTTCCACATTTTTGAACTGTTTAAAAGAATCAAGGCAGCCTTGCATCTTGTTGTAACGGCGCTCATACTCCATGTAGAATGGCTGAGCCATGTACATGCCGTCAAGCCACACCTGGTAGGGGTAGATCTTCTTGTGCCAGAAGTTGCCCGCCTTAGTCCTTGGCATTGTGTCGAGCTGGCTTCTCGCCGTATCCATGGCCTTTCTGTATTTCTCTTTGCTGGTCAGGTCATAGAGTTTGAACAGGTTCTTACTGGGGTTGATATTGTCAAGATTGTACTCCTCGGGGCTGTAGGTCTTGATCGAGCCGTCGTCCTGAACAAACCAGCCGGCAAACGAATCTGCAAATTCGAGATATTTCTTATCCCCCGTCATCTCGTAGAGGGAGAGCACTGCTGTGATCATGCAGCCGTCTATGTAGTTCCAGCTGTTGGCCTTGCCCTGAAGGATCTTTTCTTTGTTCCAGAATGGATGCTCTGCGTCTGACTTCTCCAAAAGATAGTCCACATACTCGTTGAGCATTTTGTAGGTTTCTTCTCTTGTCATAGGGGATCTCCATAAAATAAATGTTTACTAGAAATGTAAGTGCTTACATTTTAACACATTTATCACAAATATGATATACTAATTTTTCAAGTGAGGTACAAAAATGAAAGAAAATATTACTGAGCGTATGCTTGAGTTCATTGATTCCTGTCCCACAGCTTTTCATGTTGCAGGCAGGATCAGGGAAGAACTTCTGAAAAGAGATTTTACGGAGCTTAAAGAGACCGAGGAGTGGAGCCTTAAGAGCGGTAACTATTTCGTAACAAGAAATGACTCCGCCATTATCTCTTTTAAAATTCCGAAGAAGGACTTTAAAGGCTTTCATATGATTGCAAGCCACAGCGATTCTCCTTCCTTCAAGATTAAGGAGAACCCTGAGATGCCATCCTGCGGTGCCTATGTGAGGCTGAATGTGGAGAAGTACGGCGGAATGCTCTGCGCGCCCTGGTTTGACAGGCCACTGTCAGTTGCAGGCAGGCTGATCACAGAGGACGAGGGCAAAGCCAGGGCACACCTAGTCAACGTTGACAGAGATCTGCTGATGCTTCCTTCGCTTGCAATCCATATGAACAGGGAGGCCAACGACGGCTGCAAATACAACGCACAAAAGGATATGCTCCCGCTTTTTGGCGATAAGGATTCGGAGGACAGGTTCTTTGATATCGTTGCGGAGGCTGCGGGAGTTGATAAGGACAGTATCTTAAGTCACGATCTCTTTTTGTATAACAGGGTCAGATCTACAGTCTGGGGTGCCGATGGTGAGTATATATCAAGCTCAAGACTTGACGATCAGGAGTGTGTATACTGCAGTCTTGAGGGATTTCTTGAAGCTGAGCCCGTGGACTACGTGGCGATGCACCTTGTCTTTGACAACGAGGAAGTCGGCAGCACAACCAAGCAGGGTGCAGCATCTTCGTTCCTTAAGGATACACTTGAGAGGATTAATGAGAGTCTTGGAAGGACAAGGCAGCAGTATCTTACAGCCATCGCTGACAGCTTTATGATATCAGCCGACAATGCCCACGCAGTTCACCCTGCCTACAGCGACAAGGCAGATCCGGTCAACGCGCCGGTGATGAACGGCGGAATAGTGATCAAGTACAATGCCAACCAGAAGTACACGACAGATGCGGTATCTGCAGCTTATTTCAAGCTCATGTGCAAAGAGGCCGGGGTGCCGTTTCAGACTTTCACAAACAGGTCTGATGTGGCAGGCGGATCAACTCTTGGCAATATATCAACAACGCAGGTCTCAGTCAACACGGTGGATATAGGACTTGCGCAGCTTGCGATGCATTCGCCGTATGAGACAGCCGGAAGCCGCGATCCCGAATACCTTGCCGCGTTGGCACAGGTTTTTTACCGCAAGTAATAATGTTTTAATCAGAAAAGGAATTATCAGTAATGGGAATATTTGGATTATTTGGAAAAAAGAACGAGACGGAGACTGAGGCTGAGAGGGAGAAAGCACTTCAGGAGCAGAAAAAGTCCGCTATAGATGAGCTGAAGGAGGCACACAAGGAGCTTTCATGGCCGGTCATCGGAAGACTCAATCCTGTGAACATCAAGGACGCAGACGATGCGGTTATGGAAGAAACGGTATCCCCCGAGAGAAAAGATGAGGTCGGGAATCTCATCTACGAGGAGGATCTCTCCACAGATACCCTTAAGTTCCTGTCGGGACAGGAGCTGCTGTTCCTCCTGACAGCAATGGAAGTTTACAACAAGAAAGCTCCTCTTCCCGAGTATGAAAAGAATCACAGGAAGGTCTACAACGAAGTCCTTGGAAGGATACGTGACGCAGAGTGCCTGTACGTTCTCTATGACAAGACAACGGGCTTTCCTTTTATCGATCACGGCTATGTCAGCGTTTATTTTGAAGAGGATCTGTGCAACAGGGCCGTTGAACTCTTTGGCAAACAGTTCAGAAAGCTTGCCTGCAACAAGTGCATCATAGAAGACAGAGAGCACCCGGATGTGCATAAGCTTGGATTCTTTGATTTCCTGTATTATGTTGGAATTGATAACCTCATCATTGATAACGGCGCCTACAGGGCGAGATTTAAGAGAAATGAGATCGTTGCGGCACCGGGGGAGTGGAGTGCGGACGGCAAACCCAAGACTCCTTCCAATCCGGCCCTCAACTTTGCAATGCTGGATTTCCTTGAGGAACTCAAGTGGCCTGTTAATTATGAAAAGAGAAATGAAGTTCTCAAGGCCAAAGAGCTCAGGATGGTATCACTCATAAGAAATGCACAGTTCATCGTTCCCATGCAGCACGAGGGACCTGCTGAAGTTATGGAAGACGGCAGGATCAAGCTCAACAAGGACAGCAAGTTCAGACTTCTTGTGATGAAGACTGCGGATGACAAGCAGTTTTTGCCCGTATATACAGACGGCTTCGAATTCGGCAAGCTTCCGCAGGTCAGGGACTGGAATGCAGGTGTGTTCAGGTTCCAGGATCTTCTGGGATTTGTTAAAGATAAGGAAGGCATAAGGATCAATCCTGAGGGACAGGGTCTTGTGATGACCAAAGACAGGATGTTTCAGGCAGAGATGGCTTTCCAGCAGGCGCAGGCTGCAAAAAATGCCAGGAGCGGTAAGGCGCCTTCGGGTCCCGGGAAGGCTAAGGCCGCTGATCCCGGACAGTCCGCAGACAACGCTGTACAGCAGGCTCTGAGTCAGGCCATGGCACAGATGCGTGATGACAATAAGGAATAACTAATAAAAAACTCAATCCTGATACCGGGATTGAGTTTTTTGACGTAATGAACTGATATGTCAATATTCTTATAGTTTATCTGTTTTGTGGTTCTCGATGGTCAGCTCAACATATTCCCTGGTGACGCTGACTTTGATCTCGTCTGACAGTGATGCCAGGATCGACTCGCTTATCTCATCCTGGGAGAGATCATTTTTGTCTATCTTCCACTCATAATCAGTTTTTTCGGATTTAAATGTATTGAGTCCGAGGATCATGGCCTCAAAGATCCGACCTGCCACTCCGCTGATAGCATCGTTTTTGCCTGAGCTTGACAGACCTATCAGTTTTTTGTATTCTTCACTTCCAATCTCGGCGTCGAAGGTGAGGTGGGTACGATATGATAAGCCGCTGCCCTCAATCCACAGTCTTGACGGGGTGTCGCCTATCAGGTTGTGGATCAGAAGAATGGTCTCCTCTGCTATAAGCTCAAGCTGCCTTCCGTTTTTGGGCGAAAGGTTCTGCCTTTGCGCGAAGACACCGGCAATCTTCTTCACTTTTTCTATATCCTTGTCTACATTTGTAAGCCTGACGTTATTGGTTCTGTAGAATCTCTTTGAGGGAGACTTCCTGGCCGGAGTTGTTATGGCAGGCTTAGTATCTTCTTTTACTGTATCCTCTCTTGCTGAGGTGATTACATTCATGTAGTTGTAAGGAATCTCTATGTTGTTATCCCTGAATGCCTTATTCACCCTGAGGTTGATGTCTGTGGTTGCCACATAGCTGCTGGTATCCCTTGTGACCCAGATGGTAGTTTCAAGGATCAAAGCACTTGAGCCGAATTCCAGGAAGTAAACAGGCCCGGAATCCTCGTGTACGCCGTGTCTTTCAATGCCAAGTGTGTAGGGACTCTCGGCTACACAGTCACGGATCAGGTCCATCGCCCTGTGCACATCAGTGTCATAGCTCACTGAGAATTTCATGTGTATGCCGCGCCTGTCCAGTATGTGATAACTGGTATTGATCAGGGTTTTGGTGTTGAGCTGGCTGTTGGGAACTATTATCTTGAGGTCGTCATATATCGATACCACAATGTGGCGCAAGGTGATATCCTCCACCACTCCTGCCTCCATTCCTTCTATAATAATGCGGTCTCCTTTTTCAAATGGCTTGAAGATACTGATGAGAAATCCGCACAGAATATCGGAGATGGCGGTCTGAGCCGCAAAACCTACAATGGCGACGATGATCGCTGAACCGGTGATAAATATGGAGTGGATATTTATACTCGGGTTGAAAAGTCCAATGATCCGGATGACACAGTATGCTATCAGAAACAGCTGCAGGAGCTGCGCAAGATACCTTCTGTGCAGTGCCGTAAAATTCTTGTTTTTCCGGGTCAGAGCTCCGAGTATGATGATGAAAATGACGGCAATACTGATGGAGATGATAGCGACAGAAGTGCGATCATAAGTAAAAGCCAGTGTATCTGTCATGGTAACCTCTTTTATCTGTTATATATCGGTTTAGTGTTTATCCATATTATAACATTACAAACACATTTCACCTAATGTTTTTAATTCTCTTGTTTATACACGAAATATAGTCTAAAATTGAAGTGTAGTCTGTTGTCTTTTTATATAGAAAGAACATCTGCCAAAGGAGCAGTAGATATATGTTAGATAGACTGATCGGCAATTTTCTTGTGGAACAGGGATTTATGACCAGGACTCAGCTTATCGAGGCCTACAAGCTTCAGGAGTCCAACAGGGTCAAGCTCGGTGTCATCGCAGTGGCTGAGAAGCTTATGACAATAGCACAGGCTGAGCAGGTCAACACTCTTCAGTCCACAATGGACAGGAAATTCGGAGACATAGCAATTGAAAAGGGTTATCTTACTCAAGCGCAGGTAACAAGACTTTTGGAGCTCCAGGGGAATGCTTATCTTGCCTTTCTTCAGGCGGTTGTGGATCTGGGAATCCTCACAATGGAGAAGCTTGAGAGTGCAGAGGCTGATTATCAGAAGGCCCACGGCTTTACAGAGAGCGACATGGCGGCATTAAAGACCGGGGAAGTTGACCAGGCGGTGCCTATTTTTCTCGGTACTGACGATCCTGTGTACAGAGCTATGTTCTCCATGGGTATCAAGAATATGTATCGGCTTGTAGATACCCATGTGTACATTGGCAAGGCCTATACTGCGAGGGCAATCAAAGATGAAGTTCTCGGCTATCAGGCCTTTCACGGCGACCAGCAGGCTGTTGTGGCGATCTCAGGCAAGTATGACGATGTGCGCAAAATGGCTATCTCCTATACCAAGGAGGAGTTTATTGAGACCAAAGAGGATGCTCTTGATGCCATCTGTGAACTGATCAACTGCATTAATGGCCTTTATGCCACTGAGAAGAGCAAGCAGGAGACGAGGATCGAGCTGGATCCGCCGAACTTCAGTGTCAGCTATGCCGAGGCACTGAGTGAGGAAATGATGGTGCTGCCGGTTTTTATCTGTGGCGGTGAAGTTAAGTATATAATTGCAGTTTCCAAGGATATTGTAGTGGGCTAAGCCCGGAGGTGATATATGGCCAGCGTGCTGATAGTGGATGATTCGAGGACATCCCGAAGAATTCTGAGAGACATACTAGAGAGAGCAGGGTATGAAATTGTCGGCGAGACGATCAATGGAAAAGAGGGAGTTGAGGAGTACGACAGGCTTCACCCGGATATCGTGACCATGGACATCACCATGCCCGAGATGGACGGGATAGAGGCGCTCAAGCAGATCAGAAAGGTTCACCCTGATGCCAAGGTAGTGATGATAACTGCCGCCGGCCAGAAGGACAAGATGATGGAGGCGGTCAAGCTCGGTGCTTCTGAATTTGTGTCCAAGCCCTTTGTGGAGGAGACGGTGATTGAGGCGCTTGAGCACTGTACAAAAGAAGTCTGAGCTATTATAGTAATCAGAGAGGATGCCGGGGCGTTGTCCCCGGCTTTTGTTTTTTCGATTAATAATGTCTATTATAATAGGAAGAAAGAGCATGAAAAGAAAAGTTCTTATAACGGGTGCATCCCGTGGAATCGGCCGTGAGATCGCTGCAATTTTTGCCAAGGCAGGAGATGATCTCATCCTTACATGCAGAGAGAATATCGATATTCTCGAGGAGTTCTCCAAAAGGCTTTCATCGGAGTTTGATGTTGACTGCAGGGCTTTTGCGTGTGATATGTCCGATTATGACAAGGTAAAAGAGCTGTTTGACATGATCGGCGGAGTTGACATTCTTATAAATAATGCCGGTGTTGCATGGATGGGGCTTCTGACGGATATGGAGGTATCTGACTGGAGAAGGGTTCTGGGGACAAATCTGGACAGCCTTTTTTATACCTGCAAGATGGCTGTGCCCTACATGGTCAGGAAGAAGAGCGGAAGGATAATAAATGTCTCATCTGTCTGGGGAAATGTAGGTGCTTCATGTGAGGTTGCCTACTCGGCCTCAAAGGGAGGAGCCAATTCTTTTACAAGGGCTCTTGCAAAAGAGCTGGCACCCAGCGGGATACAGGTCAACGCTATCGCTTGCGGTGTGATCGACACCGATATGAACAGGGATCATCTGTCTGAGCAGGAGCTTCAGGATCTTACCGATGAGATTCCTGCCGGAAGGATGGGGCAGGCCAAAGAGGTCGCAGAGATGTGCCTTATGCTGTGCGAAGGTCCGGAATATCTGACGGGACAGGTGATAACCATGGACGGTGGATGGATATAAAAATAAACTATTTATTAAATCTGCCTATTGCACTTTACAAAAAGAAAAAGTGTGATAATATTAAATTGCACACAATCTAATATACAAACAAGGAGGCAATCATTATGTATGATCTTATTATCATCGGTTCAGGCCCTGCAGGTCTTTCTGCAGCTGTATATGCAAAGCGTGCAGGCTTAAACATGCTTGTTATAGAGAAGAATCCTGTCAGCGGAGGCCAGATAATCGACACTTATGAAGTTGACAATTATCTTGGAATTCCCGGAGTCAACGGTTTTGATCTGGCTATGAAGTTCAGGGAGCACGCTGACAAACTCGGAGCTGAATTTGTATCTGCAACAGTCACAGCTGTAGAGCTAAGGAGCGAGGGCTCTGACACCAAGGCCCCTGTATATACAGTAAAGACAGATAACGGAGAGTTTGATACGCACACCATCATCCTTGCTACGGGCGCACATCACTCCAAACTCGGCATCCCGGGTGAAGAGGAGTTCATCGGTAAGGGCGTTTCCTACTGCGCAACCTGCGACGGTGCTTTCTACAGAGGCAAGGTCACAGCTGTAAACGGCGGCGGAGATGTTGCTGTTGAGGATGCTATCTTCCTGTCAAGATTCTGCAGCAAGGTATATCTCATCCACAGAAGGGATGAGCTCAGAGCTACCAAGGTGCTTCAGGACGAGCTCTTTGGGCTTGAGAACGTCGAGGTAATCTGGGACAGCGTCGTAAAAGAGATAAAGGGCGAAGAGAAGGTGAACTGCCTTAAGATAGAGAATGTTAAGACCAAAGAAGAGAGCGACCTTGGCGTTGACGGTATCTTCGTTGCGATAGGTATACATCCTTCAACTGATCTTTTTGCAGATATTGTTAAATGTGACGAGCAGGGATATGTTATTGCTTCGGAAGATGGTGCAACCAGTATGCCCGGAATATTTGTTGCCGGCGATTCAAGGAAGAAGCGCCTTCGCCAGATCGTTACAGCAGTTGCAGACGGTGCCAATGCAGTGACCTCAGTGCAGGATTTCATGGTTGGAAAGGAAAAATAAGCACAAATTATTAAAAAAGAATAAAGATTAATTTGACAAATATGCATATGTGGCGTATATTTTTAAAAGATGTAACAAATTCGTAACAATTTCGGAGGTTAGTTTTGAACAAGGCATTTATGCGGTTTGCCGCTTTATCAATGGCAACTGCTGTAACATTTACGACATTCGACATCGACGCATATGCTTCGTCAAATAAGGTAACAAGTGTACTGCCTCAGGCAGGTTTCACATATGCTCTTGGTAGCAATCAGGTTTCACTCTCAGGTCTTCAGGAGACCATGGAGACAGAGATGGCAGACTCAGAGGAGGCAACAGCCAGTGTCAGCAAGTCAACGGCTGAGGTTGCTGAGTCAGATTCAACAGTCACCAACGTGACACCCCTTGCTTCAACACTTACAGACAGCATTCTTTCAGATATTCAGAGCGCAACCGGCGCCGCTGTTAAGAAAGAGGACGTCGAGGAAACAGATCCAGAGGAAGAGATGTTCAAGACTCTGGTAATCGCTCAGGTCAACAACTACGTCAATGTAAGAGATCTTCCCGATGAGCAGGAAGGAGAAGTTGTTGGTAAGCTTTACGACAAGTCAGTTGGAACCTTTATCGAGGAGGACGATGGCTGGTATAAGATCAAGTCAGGTTCGGTAGAGGGATATGTTAAGGGCGAGTACTGCGTGACAGGTGATGATGCAGTTGAGCTTGCCAGAGAAGTCGGAACAAGAATTGCGACAGTAACAACCACAACCCTTAAGGTCAGAGGTGGCCCAAGTCTTGACGCTGAAGTACTCGGACTTGTTCCCATCGAGGACCAGCTTGTAGTTGAGGAAGAGCTCGACGGATGGGTTAAGGTTAGTATCGAGGAAGGTGACGGATACGTTTCTCTGGATTATGTTGAACTCTCCACCGAGTTTGTTAAGGCAGAGTCCAAGGCTGAAGAGGAAGCCCGTCTTGCCAAGGAGAGAGCTGCAAGAGAAGCTGCTCAGAAGGCTGCTGCAGATGCTGCCAAGTCAAGTAAGTCAAGCTCTAAGAGCTCCAAGTCTTCAAGTTACAATGATGCAAGCTCTTATACTACAGAGTCAAGCTCCATTGGATCAGCTGTTGCTCAGTTCGCTCTTCAGTTTGTAGGTAACCCTTATGTATATGGCGGAACTTCCCTCACAAACGGAACTGACTGCTCGGGATTCGTAATGAGTGTATACAACAACTTTGGTGTAAGTCTTCCTCATTCATCAGGTGCTGACAGATCAGTAGGTGCCGCTGTTGATGGCATCGCCAATGCACAGCCCGGTGATATAGTATGCTACTCAGGTCATGTAGCTATCTACATCGGTAACGGACAGATCGTACACGCTTCTACAGCCAAGACAGGTATCAAGGTATCCGACGCAGGGTATCGTTCAATCCTGGCAGTAAGAAGGATATTCTAAA
>CAMNOS010000088.1 GCA_946546925.1 uncultured Butyrivibrio sp. | reverse complement strand
TTTTCTTGACTTAATTTTGTTTATTTGAGTTGTCTACTTGACAGCCCCCTGTTCACCTTTACGGATGGTCTCTTTTTTTGCCGCTCAATGTAAAAAAGGAACTGGCTGGGGACAATCGCAATAAGCACTTTTCTCACCGAGGCCATAGGCCCCACGCTTATCTTTATTCTGGTGGGGATCGGAGTTTTCTTTATCCTTAATTCTTCAAGAAAAGTTTCCGCATATGAAAAACTTCTTTCTCTGAATGAAAAACAGTAAGGTATAATGATGATAGGGTCAAAAGGAGGGCAGGATGCGTCAGGATATAAGTGCATGGATAGATAATGCTATCAGAAGTCTTTACGGTATCGTGATCCATATTGAAGAAAAGACTCTTCTTTGCAATGTGATCGATCAGGATGACGAATATGCCAATCTGAAGATAGGTAAGGACAATACTTATTCTGAACTCTTTGATGAAGTTTACAGAAACGTTCATCCCGAGGACAGAGATAAGCTGTATCCCTGCAGCAGCGCCGAATATGTGCACAGGCTTCTTTCGCGGGAAGTGTCGGTATACTTTGACTGCCGTTTGCGGGATACTCATTCTTTGTACAGATGGGTCAGGATTACACTGTGCAACGCCAGGGAGGCCGAGAACACAACAGGGCAGGAATATCTCTTTCTTGTTCAGGACATCTCAGCTCAGAAGGAGGAGGAGAAAAGAAAGGAAGCTGAGCTTGAAGAAAAGCTCTATGACCTTCAGAGCAGATATGACAGACTGTTCGAAGAGAATATGACAGATGCTCAGACAGGCTGCTACAACAGAAAAGGTCTTGCGTATTATGAGGGCATAGTGCTGAATGAGGCGCGCGATTATGGCAGGAGCCTTTTTGTGTGCGTTCTTGATCTCAATGGACTCAAGCACTTAAATGACACCTATGGTCACGCCGCAGGCGATGAAGGTATAAGAGTGGTCTCGGATGCCCTTAAACAGGCGGTGCCGGAAGGCGCGAGGATAATAAGAACAGGCGGCGATGAATTCCTGATAATTGCAGCAGTTGATAACGATTATGACTTCTCTCTTGAGATGGAGACTAAGATAGTAAGACGCCTTGCTGCATACAATCAGACCAGCAATAATCCCTTTGAGGTATCTGCAAGCTATGGCTTTGTAATGTGCGCAGATGTCTCGGAACTTGTCACACTTGATGAGCTTATTGAGGAAGCTGACAAAAAGATGTACAGTATGAAAGTAAAGACTGATCCCTACAGGCGGTGAGATAAAAGCGCTGTCTGTGCGGTTTGATGATGGATAAGATCTGAGTGAAGGCGCTACCTGTGCCTTCACTTGTTTTTAGGAGTATTTCGATGCATAGTTTACCTAAGGATTTTGCGGAGAAGATGGAAAAGCTTCTCGGAGATGAATACAAGGATTTTGTGGCGTCCTTTGATGGCGATAAGGACAGACATATGGCGCTTCGTCTTAACACTTCAAAGTGTGATGATGCCGGCAGAATATTTACTGCAGTAGCCGCAGGTGAAGGCCTGGTATCTGATGAAGCGATAGCCCCTGAAAATGTGCCCTGGGAGCCAAGAGGTTTTTACTATAGTAAGGAGCTGCCTTTTGGCAAGCACCCATACCACGAGGCCGGTCTTTATTACATTCAGGAACCAAGCGCCATGGCGCCTGTTCACTTTCTGGATGCGCGTCCCGGGGATCGGATCCTTGATCTGTGCGCGGCGCCCGGAGGAAAGTCGACACAGATAGCAGATTTCATGAAGGGCAGAGGTATTCTTGTATCAAATGAGATAAACAGGGAGAGGGCCAGGATCCTGTCTCTCAACATAGAGAGGATGGGCATCCGAAATGCAGTTGTACTAAGTGAAGACTCATCCCGCCTATCTGAGGCTTTTGAAGGATATTTTGACAGGATTCTGGTTGATGCCCCCTGTTCCGGTGAGGGGATGTTCAGAAAGAACGAGTCCGCGGTTTCGGAGTGGAGCCTTGAGAATGTCAGAAACTGCGCACAGAGGCAGAGGGATATCCTAGATAACGCAGCGAGAATGCTCCTTCCCGGCGGAAGACTTGTGTACTCCACATGCACTTTTTCCCCGGAGGAGAACGAACAGACAATTGCGTATTTTCTTAAGCAGCACCCGGACTTCCATACGCAAAAGCTTAGTCTCACAGGCGGCATGGAGAGCGGAAGATGCGAATGGGCAGGGGAAGAGTCAGCCGATCCAAGGATTTGCGAAGAACTTAAGACTGCAGTAAGGCTCTGGCCTCACAAGGTGCGAGGTGAGGGGCACTTTCTGTGCGTATTAAACAGAGATGGATCTACAGATCGTGAGGCTCAGAAGAATTACGTCCCGGGTGGGAGATTTGTGAGGGCAAGAAAAGAGTATATTAAACCTTTCATGGATTTCGCGTCGCAGGAACTGAAAGTGACAGAAAGCACAGATATCAGAGGTGATATACGAATCACACTGGAGGGGGGACAGGTCCTTGAGGGCGGGATCATGACCTTTGGGGATCAGCTCTTTCTTGCCCCGTCTGATATGCCATCCTGCAACGGACTTAAAGTCTTAAGGTGCGGTCTTCATCTTGGAACAGTAAAGAAAGAGAGATTTGAACCTTCTCACGCCCTTGCTCTTGTACTTTCAAGGGAAAGTGTTAAACTTTTCTGCGACATAAAGTCTGATTCGCAGCAGATAAGGCAGTACTTAAACGGCCAGACCATAAGGCTTACCGGGGATGATCCGAAAAGTGTGTCTCTGCAGTATTCCAAGGGGTGGTGCCTTGTGATGAGCGATGGCTTTAGCATAGGATGGGCCAAACTTGCAGGAGGAATGCTCAAAAATCATTATCCGAAAGGACTTAGAATAAACTACTGATATGAAAAAACTACTGATCTACCTCACGGAATACAGGAAAGAGACGGTGCTTGGCCCGCTCTTTAAGCTCCTGGAGGCATCTTTTGAACTCTTTGTTCCACTGGTCATCGCATCGATGATAGACAGTGGTATAGCCTTAGGGGATAAGCAGCACATATGCCGGATGTGCCTTATCCTTGTCCTTTTGTGCTTTGTCGGCTTTGGATGTGCGGTAACTGCACAGTTTTTTGCGGCAAGGGCAGCTGCAGGCTTTGCCAAAAAGGTAAAGAGAGCGCTTTTTGACAACATACAGAAGCTGTCCTATACGGACATAGACAATGTCGGAACATCGGCTATGATAACCCGAATGACTTCTGATATAAACCAGGCACAGCAGGGAGTGAATCTGACGATAAGACTTCTTCTTCGCTCGCCTTTTGTTGTCTTTGGCGCAATGTTCATGGCCTTTACCATCAGTGTGAGGCTCTCGCTTATTTTTCTTGTGACTATCATTTTATTGTTCCTTGTTGTCTTTCTCATCATGAACTGGAGCATTCCGGGGTACGGACGCATACAGAAAAGTCTTGACAGCCTGCTGAATCTCACAAGGGAGAACCATACGGGCGTCAGGGTCATAAGGGCGTTTTCTCTTGAAGAGAAGGAAAAAGAGAGATTTGATAAGAACAATGAGGAACTTCTGAAACTTCAGAACCTGGTCGGTGCGGTTACTGCGCTGATGAATCCCGTGACCTTCCTTATCCTGAACTTTGCTGTGGCATTTCTGATATACAGAGGTGCGTTTTCTGTGAACGCAGGTGATCTGACTCAGGGACAGGTAGTTGCGCTGTATAACTACATGTCTCAGATACTTGTGGAACTCATTAAGTTTGCCAATCTCATCCTTACTGTGACCAAGGCCATTGCGTCCGGTGACAGGATACAGGAGATGCTCGAGATGAAGTCCTCAATGGAGGATGGCACGGATACTTTCTTTGAACAGACAGATGAGCACATACAGTTTAAAAATGTGTCCATGAGATATTCAGGTGACAGCGAGGATTCGCTTGAGGGACTTGATATATCCATAAAGCGCGGCGAGAAGATAGGCGTGATAGGAGGAACCGGAAGCGGCAAGACCACCCTGATAAATCTCATTCCAAGATTTTATGATGTGAGGGAAGGGAAACTCATAATTGACGGCAAAGATGTCAGACAGTACAGACTGGATGCGCTTCGCGAGAGGATAGGCATTGTGCCCCAGAAGGCAGTTCTTTTCCATGGAACGATAAGGGAGAACCTGCGATGGGGGAAAAGTGATGCCACTGATGAAGAAATCTACAGAGCTCTTTCCATCGCCCAGGCAAAAGAGATCGTTGACGGCAAGGAGGGAGGTCTAAACTATGTTGTGGCTCAGGGAGGTAAGAATTTCTCCGGAGGCCAGAGGCAGAGACTTACAATCGCAAGGGCGCTGGTTCGCCGCCCTGAGATCCTGATACTTGACGACAGTGCATCAGCCCTTGATTATCTGACGGACAAAAAGCTCAGGGAGGCCATTTCGTCCATGGAAGATGCGCCTACCACTTTTATCGTGTCCCAGAGAGCCTCAGCTGTCCTTGACTGTGACAGGATAATTGTCCTCGACGATGGAAAAGTAATGGGTATCGGAACAAACGATGAACTGCTTGTTAGCTGTGAGACATACAGAGAGATATACGACTCCCAGTACAAAAAGGAGGGCGCCGTATGAAAAAGAACACTCTCCGAAAAGTACTAAGATATGCTTCCAGATATAATGTCCTCATAGTCTTGTCCATGCTTCTTGCGGTTGTGACGGCGCTCTTGTCATTATATGTACCGATTCTTGCAGGAAGGGCAATAGACTTTATCGCAGGCAGAGACAATGTGGATTTTAAGGCGGTTTTTGCTGTCATCATCCGGATGATCATAACCATTCTGATCACATCTTTTGCCCAGTGGAACATGAACAAGATAAACAACAAGATAACCTTCCGGGTAGTCAGGGATGTGAGAAAAGACGCATTTGCAAGGCTTAACAAGCTGCCGCTTTCATATCTTGACAGCAGGCAGACCGGGGATATTGTATCCAGGGTAATTGCAGATGTGGACCAGTTTGCGGACGGACTTCTTCTGGGATTTTCGCAGCTGTTTACGGGAGTTGTGACAATACTCGGAACTCTGGTCTTCATGTTTTACTTAAGCTTCAGAATAGCACTTGTCGTAGTGGTGCTGACGCCGCTTTCTCTTTTCCTTGCAAGGTTCATCGCATCAAGGAGTTTTGCGCTCTTTAAAGAGCAGAGCAGCGCAAGGTCAGAGCAGACATCCTTTGTGGATGAGATGATTGGAAATCTGTCTGTTGTCAAGGCCTTTGCCCATGAGGATGAGAATCTTGAAGTGTTTGACGGGATAAATGACAGGCTCGAAGAGACCAGTGTGAAAGCGACGTTTATTTCATCGCTTACCAATCCCGGGACGCGGTTTATCAACAATATTGTGTATGCGGCGGTTGCTCTTTTTGGTGCGTTTGCTTGTCTGTCAGGCGCGATGACTGTTGGTGGACTTGCCATTTTCCTAAGCTATGCCAATCAGTACACCAAGCCCTTCAATGAGATATCAGGAGTCATAACCGAGCTTCAGAATGCGCTTGCCTGTGCGGAGAGAGTCTTTGCCCTCATAGAGGAAAAGAGCGAAGATGACGGGCTTAAGAGTGAAGGCAATACCTTTGTTGCAGAAGGCAATGTTGAACTGGAAGACGTCTCTTTTTCCTATGACAAAGAAAAGAAGCTCATAGAGAATTTGAGCCTTAATATTAAAAAAGATCAGAGAGTTGCGATCGTCGGGCCGACAGGAAGTGGAAAGACTACGCTCATCAATCTTCTCATGAGATTCTATGAGACGGATTCGGGATCGATAAGGGTGGATGGCACCGATATCAGGGATATTCATAGAAGCGTCCTTCGAAGCAATATCGGAATGGTACTGCAGGAGACCTGGCTGCGCTCAGGTACTGTAAGGCAGAACATTACCCTGGGGCGCGAGGGCTTTAGCGATGAGCAGATTATTGAGGCGGCTAAGGCTTCCCATGCACACAGCTTCATAAAAAGACTGCCCAACGGATATGACACGGTCATTTCAGAAAACGCCGGGAACCTTTCCCAGGGGCAGAAGCAGCTTCTGTGTATTACAAGGGTGATGCTTCACATACCGCCTATGCTTATACTTGATGAAGCAACTTCATCTATTGACACAAGAACTGAGATCAGGATACAGAAGGCGTTCAACAGGATGATGCAGGGCAGGACCAGCTTTATTGTAGCCCACAGGCTCTCAACCATAAGGGAAGCTGATGTGATACTTGTCATGAAGGACGGACATATAATTGAGATGGGTCCGCACAGTGAACTTATAGCTAAGAAGGGCTTTTACTACGAGCTTTACAACGCCCAATAATAATTTCAAAAAACTGTGGAAATGGTATACCCACATGCAGTAATATCAATATATGACGATAAAAAGCAAAGGTGCCGGTTTTCTTACCCGTCAGGTTGGGGAACAGGGCCTTACAGAGGAGATTTATGAACAGCTTAGGAAATGAGGAGCGACCCGTTTTTGTAACAGGGCACAAGAACCCGGATACAGATTCTATCTGTGCCGCAATTACTTATGCCAATCTCAAGAACAAGGTCTTTGGAGGCAATTATATAGCTTGCAGGGCTGGACACCTTAATGAGGAGACACAGTTCGTTTTGCAGCATTTCAAAGTAGATGTGCCGGCATATATCAAGGATGTCAGGACGCAGGTCCGCGACATGGAGATAAGAAGGATGGAGGGAAGTTCCAAGGACCTCTCTCTTAAAAACGCCTGGAAGAAGATGAGGGATGCGGATGTTGTGACTCTGTGCGCGACCGAAGGGGATAAGCTTGCGGGAATCGTGACGACCAACGACATCGTTGAGACCTATATGGATGTTATCGATCCTCACATTCTCTCACAGGCGGAGACCTCCTACAGGAATATTGTTGAGACCCTGGACGGAGAACTTATAGTCGGCAATATCGAAGAGAACCTTACAAGAGGCAAGGTGGTCATCGCTGCAGCAAGCCCGGAGATGATGGAGAATGTCATTGAAGAGGGGGATGTGGTAATACTTGGTAACCGCTATGAGACTCAGCTTTGTGCCATTGAGCTGAATGCATCCTGCATAATTGTCTGTGAGGGAGCAGAGGTGGCAAGGACTATCAAGGCTCAGGCTGAAGAGCACGGCACCAAGATAATCACAACACCGCATGACACTTTTGTTGTTGCAAGACTGATCAACCAGAGTATGCCCATCGACCACATCATGAAGAAGGACAACCTGGTAAGCTTCTACATGGATGACTTCATCGAGGATATTCAGGAAGTCATGGCTTCCATGAGACACAGATACTTCCCGGTACTTGATAAGAACGACAACTACATCGGAATGATCAGCCGAAGGAACTTCCTGGGAGCCCACAAAAAGCAGCTCATTCTGGTGGATCACAACGAGAAGAATCAGGCAGTCAACGGAGCGGATTCCGCGGAGATCCTTGAGATCATTGACCACCACAGGCTCCGTACGATTGAGACTTCGGGACCTGTATTTTTCAGAAACCAGCCTCTTGGCTCAACCTGCACCATAATCTACCTCATGTACAAGGAGTACGGTATTGAGATAGATCCCACAACCGCGGGGCTTTTACTGGCTGCGATACTGTCGGATACACTGATGTTCAGATCTCCGACCTGCACGAAGGTTGATAAAAAGGCCGGCGAGGAGCTTGCAGATATAGCACAGATCAACTACGAGGAGTTTGCAAAAGAGATGTTCCATGCAGGCTCTAACCTTGGCAACAAGACTGCAGAGGAGATACTTCATCAGGACTTCAAGAAGTTTACGGTTGATGATATGACCATCGGAATCGGGCAGATCAATTCCATGAGCGCGGAAGAGCTTCTTGAGATCAGAGAAAAGGTTACTCCGCAGCTCAAGGCAGTTACTGAAAAAGACGGTCTTGATATGATCTTCTTTATGCTCACCAATATCATAGAGGAGTCATCTGAGGTTGTATTTGCGGGGAACAAGGCACTTCACACCCTGAACAGTGCCTTTGGCCTCAATTCGGAGTCGGACGTTGTCACACTTCCGGGAGTGGTCTCGAGGAAGAAGCAGCTCCTTCCCGCAATTGTTGAGACTATTCAGCAGTAAGCTGTTTTAAGTGTAAGTCAGATCATAAAAAGGATATATGCTGGGGGAAAAGATATGGAGGAACTTAGAAGACTATTGCTCCATGAAGTGATTTCCGTGTACGGACCTCTTCAGGGGCAGAGCATTGGGGCTATCATAATCCCCGCTTTTTTGGGGGACTTTAAAAAGGTACTGGACTCATCGGGGACTATGGATGAGGTCAGTGAAGAATATATGACGGAAGATCGGAAAGTTCACCTGGTGCTGGAGGGCAGAAAGAGCCTGGGAGCCAGGGGCGCCAAACTTGAGATAACAGGAGCTGTCGTCAACGACAAGAGGCTTCATCTTACTGAGGAGCATTGTTATGTCTGAGGAACTTTCAAGAACAGAACTTCTTCTTGGTGAGCAGGCTCTTGATAAACTTAAGAATTCAAGAGTCTGTGTTTTTGGTGTGGGAGGTGTCGGTGGCTATGTGGTGGAAGCCCTGGTAAGGAGCGGCATAGGAGCCATTGATATAGTTGATAATGACAAGGTATCACTGTCCAACATCAACAGACAGATCATCGCTCTCCACAGCACTGTGGGAATGGACAAGGTCGATGTGTTTAAGGACAGGATCAGGGATATCAATCCTGATATACAGGTTACATGCCACAAATGTTTCTATCTCCCTGAAACAGCGGATCAGTTTGATTTCTCGCAGTACTCGTATGTTGTTGATGCGATAGATACCGTAACTGCCAAGATAGACATCATCACAAAGTGTGCGCAGCTGGGGATCCCTGTCATCAGCTCAATGGGGACCGGCAACAAGCTCGACCCCACACGCATAACAGTTACGGATATCTACAAGACGGAAATAGACCCGCTTGCCAGGGTGATGAGGAGAGAACTCAAAAAGAGAGGCATCAAAAAGCTCAAGGTTGCCTATTCACCGGAGGAGCCAATTAAGCCCGCTGCGGATGCGGAACTTATCAAGGAAGGCAAAAGACCTGCTCCCGGGAGCGTCTCTTTTGTGCCGCCGGCAGCCGGACTTATAATTGCAGGGGAAGTGATCCGGGATATAATTTCCGGGTGAACATCCAAAGAGTGCGTGTTTTCAATGCAGTATGCAGAGATGATTGCGCATCAAAAGCAGCCATGAGGAGGGAAAATGAAAAGAATACAATTAATCATGCTGTCAGTGATTGTTTCGCTGTCACTGTCTTTGACAGGATGCGGGAGAGAAACAGCGGACAGTTCAGAAAACCTAAGCGCCGGTTCGGATGATGGTGTTACAGCACAGGAGACGGATGAGAGCTCTTTGACGGATGGGCAGCAAGGCGCTCCGAGTGCAGAAAGCAGTGAAGACGAGGAAAACGCCGGTGCTGAAAACCGTGAAGCCGGTAAGATCGCCACAATAGTAACGCATAAAGTCACCGGCTCTTCTGAGGGTAAAGAGTGGGGAAACGGGGTATATCCCGAGATAATACTCAGCGAATCGTATAGACTTGAGTTTCCGAAGCTTGCAGAATATATCAGAAGACAAAATGATGACTGGGCAAGCACCCTTCCGGGTACGGTTGCTGAGTATGCCGCTTATGCGATGAATGACACATTTTACGATGATCCGCTCTACTCAAGCGAGATCAACGTGGCAATTATAAGGGCGGATGATAACCTCTTTACAATGACAGTAAACTATTACGACTGGGCAGGAGGAGCGCATCCCAACCACTACACGAGGTCCTTTAATGTGGACCCTGTCACCGGAAATGAGATAAGGCTTGACCAGATACTTGGAGATTCATCAGTGCTTTCTGACGCTATCAGGACAAAACTTGAGGAGAATTATCCCGGGATCATGGAAGAAGTTGACAGCTTTTATTTTCAGGATGACGGAGATGACCCGGATCAGTTTGTAAATAAACTCAAAGAGGATACCTACACCTATACGGTCACCAATGAGGGGCTTCGGATCATCTTTTCGCCGTATGAGATTGCTTCTTATGCAGCAGGTTATCTTGAAGTCCTTTTAACTCCCGATGAGTATCCGAATCTTATCCAGAAAGCGTTTCTGATGGATGAAGCACAGGATATGACTGGGCTTGTCGAAACTCAAGAGGGCGATGTTATAGAAGTTGAGCCAAACGAAAGAGTCTTTGACTCGGATGTCCATGAAATTGAGAACCCTACCTGGGAGCCCTATGTGGCGGATTCTGTGACTGAGTCCGTTTCTAATCCGATAACCTTAAGCAAAGTAACTGAGGAAAAGACTGACTGGATAGACGTCGAGGTCTGGGCAGGTGAGCGCGGAGTTGAGACCGCAAGTCCATACTGCGAGGACGATCAGTTCGAGTATATTCCCTATAATCCGGTGGGATACTCCTACATGTACACAGGACTTCAGGTCTATGAAAAGGACGGACAGAACCTCATCTATGACTTGAATCTTGTTAACCTGTGCAACGGCCCGGATAACAGAGACGGGATAACCTCTGATACCAACCAGTTCATAAGGTATGAAGCGTCGGTGGACAACACTTTGTATGTTGAGATCGGCCACAACGAGTACTCTGTTAATGAACCGGACTCCAGTTATATTGTGGCAATAGACCTTGATTCCAAGGAGGTTCTTTTCAGAAGTGAACCGCTTGTTGCCAATGCATCAAATTTCAGAATAGTTGACGACTGCATTATCTGCGGATACGGATTCACTGCAGAGCCTGATTATATCTATATTCTAGACAGGTTCACCGGCAAAAAACTTGATACAATCAAAGTCAATTCTGCTCCGGAGCAGTTCGAGATCATTGACGGCATCCTCAATGTCGCAACCTATAACACTGCATATACATTCAAAATCGGCCGCTAGATACCTTGCGTTGCCTCTTGGAGTTATGATGATATAATTGACTGGACGTAAACTAATTAAGAATCGGAGGAGTATATGAATAAGACTATCATTACAGTAGTAGGAAAAGACACAGTCGGCAT
>CAMNOS010000087.1 GCA_946546925.1 uncultured Butyrivibrio sp. | reverse complement strand
TTTCAGAGGGAACAAATATTGAAAAAAATAGCAGGATATATTTATATTTTGATCGGAACCTTAATGATCCTGATCGCAGTTTTTGTAGTAAAGAACAACTTCGATGAGAATGCAGCTGCGGGGCATGAATCTGAGGTCCTTCTGGATGAAGTTATTGAGCAGATGCCGGAAGTGGTCCTGGAGCAGGAGGAAGCATCCGGTCCAATGCCGGTTGTTGATGTGGATGGAAGGAGCTTTGTCGGAACAGTTGAGATTCCGTCGCTGGGTCTTTTGCTCCCTATACAGGATGAGTGGAGCAGCGATAACGCGAGAGTGTCTGTCTGCAGGTACAAGGGCTCTGTTTATGATAATGACCTTATAGTCTGTGGTCACAACTACAGGGAGCACTTTGGGACCCTGGGAGACCTCACCATGGGAGATGAAGTCATTGTTACGGACATGAACGGCAGGAGTTTTTATTTTGAGGTCACCAACATGGAGACGCTGGGCGCCTATGACACAGAAGAGATGGAGGCGGGGCAGTGGGACTTTACAATGTTCACCTGCACTATAGGGGGAGCCAACCGCGTCACGATAAGGTGCGAGGCTACCGGCAGGGTCAGCGAGACCGGACAGGCACCTGATGTTCTAAAAGCTGCCGAAGAGAGCAGGCATATACGCGGGAATAATTAAAGGCTGTCAAACTACCGTGAAGGACTTGTTAACTACATAAATGCCAAAAATTAATAATTCTTAAAAAAATAGAAAAGTTTCGCCACAGACATGTATATGCTGTGGCGTTCTTTTTAAAAATGTATTATTATGTTATTTAGGATAAAAATATATGGAGTTATGTAACATGACTGCGTATTTTTGTCGTGACAACAGTTGTAAAATTGGAGGGCAGCTATGGATTACAGTAAACTGATCAGTGATGCACTACAGCTATTCGACCATGATTATAAGTATGCCGAGTGGGGCGTTGTGAGTGAGGATATCTTAAGGGATGAAGATGCGCCGACAGAGATCCTCAGTAAGCTTTATGAACTTGATAAGACCAATCTCGCAGTGCTGCGCGGTATAGCGGCCCATCCCAATGCTTCCAGAGATGTACTTGAGGTTTTGTCCAAGGACCTCAATGATGCTGTGCGCTGGGGAGTTGCAGAAAATGCCAACACCCCGGTAGAAATACTTCAGAGGCTTGCTGTTGATGAGAGTGATGTCATCAGATACAGGGTTGCCAAGAACAAGAATACACCGGCAGATTCTCTTTCCAAGCTTTCAGCTGATCCCAGCAAGGTAGTAAGGAGCGGCGTTGCAGCCAATCCCAATGCTCCAGCTGATATCCTCAACAAGCTCTCTGATGACACAGAGGATGAAGTAAGACTTGCTGTGGCTGAGAATACAGGAACTTCTGCAGCTGTACTTGATAAGCTTGCAAAAGACAAGGATGACGAAGTCAGGGCAGCGGTTGCGGCCAATGATAAGACTGCAGAAGGCACATTCACTGTCCTTGCCCGGGACAGATCCGGCGCAGTCAGAGAGAATGTCGCCAAGAACGTCAACGCGCCCTTAAATGTTCTCAATGCTCTTTTGAATGACGAAGAGACCAGTGTAAGAGGAGCGGTGGCTGAGAATCCGAACACTTCGCTGGAACTTCTCGTAAGGCTCTCCAAAGATGTTAAGCAGTCGATCCGCTCTGCTGTTGCAGGAAACAGCAATGCATCCGACGATATTCTGCGCCATCTGTCAGGCGATGATGACGGCTATGTGAGAAAGGCAGTTGCTCGTAACGGCAAGACTCCGCTGATGGTCCTTAACAGGCTTGCCAAGGATGATGACTGGAGAGTCCGTGAGAGCGTTGCCATGAATGTCAATGCACCTGAAAACGTACTGGAATTCCTTGCGGGCTACAATGATACATATATAAGAAAGGCAGTTGCCAACAACAAGCGTACCCCTCACGGAGCGCTTCTCAAGCTGGCTAAGGATGAAGAATGGCTCGTTCGCGAGAATGTAGCAAGGAATCCCGGTGCCCCTGTTGAGGCTCTTATGGACCTAAGAAACGACAAGGACTGGCGCGTTGCCAAGCTCGTGACCAAGAATCCGGGAATCACGGATGAGGCGCTTGAAAAGCTGACCACAGATTCCAACTACAGGATTAAATATAAGGCATATGCGGCGCTGATAAAGAGAACTGCCAAATAATATTTTGTAATGTAATGGAGTGAGAGAAAATGAAGAATGCAGTGGCAGACGTAGCAAATGTCTGCCGCATTCTTCTTTTTTATTATCATCGTATAGAACTTTCACTGATTGATTATGACTGAGAAACCAAAGGATGAATGAAAGGAAGCAGCAGGGAATAAGGTTAAGATGCTGTTGGTGTTATGGCCTTGACTAATAATATCGATAAAAACACATCATTTGAAAAGTATGATTGGAAAGATTTTTTGTGTGCTTTTCTGGTTACACTCTTTGTTTTTACAGTAGGTGCCGGAATTCTTACGACCGGGCTGGAGGAGTGGGGAGATGACTCCGCTGCATATATCAGTGAAGGCATTTCTATTGCAAAAGGAACTTTTGATCAGCAACAAGTTATAAACTTTTATTATCACCCGTCGCCTTTTCCTCAGGATTTTACTGACTATAGACTTGTGTATGTCTGGGGATATCCTTTGCTTCAGGCATTGGTATATAAACTTGTAGGATTTGATTTTGATTCTATTATCTGGTATAAGATGCCTGCTCTGTTAGGACTTGCCTTAACCGGCGGGTGTTTGGTTCTCTTTTTTCGGAGACGTTTTTCTCTGATAACAGCAGTTCTTCTGTCTGTTTTGTTTTGCATGAGCGGTGATCTTCTTGATGCACCCAATAAAATGTATGCTGATCTGCCTTTTTTATTCTTTAGTGTTTTAACACTATTGTTAATGGAGGTAGTTACAGAAAGGATTGAAAAGAATAAGTCTGTTATTGTTGTTTCTGTGGTTACCGGAATTGCAATGTGGATGACTTATGAAACCAGATTAAACGGTATTGCAATCTGTCTGGCAGCATTACTTGGATCTGTAATTGACTCTCACAATAAAAAAATTCCCTTAAAACAGCTGTATAAAGTATTGTTTCCCTATGCTGTAATGGGAATCATGGTACTCATTTCTGAACATCTCTGGCTTGCTCCTGCTACAAAGAATTTGAGCGACATATTTGAGAAATCGTATTATATCGTTTTAAAACACTATCTGATACTTTTATATGCGTATTTTTCTTCATTATTTGGTATACGAATGCAGTTTTTGGGATTTGTTCTCTTAGGCGTCAGCTTGTTAGGAGTGTTTGTTGGAGGGATAAAGAAAAATCTTCATTTAATAATTCTTGCTTTTGGGACCTTTTTTGTTGTAATAAATCTTCCATATGTACAGGGGCTGAGATATCTGTATCACACAGTTTTGTTTCTGGTCATGTTTATGGCTTATGGCGCTAAGTACATCAATGAGAATCTTATCGCTTTCTTCACTAAAGCATTAAAACATGATGAAAACATAGATGAAAAACAAAAAAGGATATTTATTGCCAGAATGGTATTGTGTCTTTTGCTAATAATAACCTGCGTTTCCCCTGTTATCAGATCTGTTGATGCTCAGAAACACCGTGCTGAAAAAAGTAAAATGGATGTTTATTCTGATGAAGCTATCGAGATTTATAATTATATTCAGGAGCAGATACCGCTTAATGAGGTGATAGCTTTTGCAAAACCGCGAGCACTATATTTGAATTCAGGACATATTTCAATAAAACCGGGAGTAAATGGGCATCAGCTTGAAGATGCTAATTACTATCTATATACGAAATTTGAATTTCCTGATTTTATACAACCGGATTTAGATAACACTAAAATGGAAGCTGTTGTTGATAACGATGTTTTTACTTTGTATAAACTAAATTGATTAACATAAAAGAAAAAAAGAGGGGATAATATTGATGGAACATAAGAAGAATATTTTACTGTTGATGTTATCGTTTATTGTACCGGGCGTTATTATTCTTGGGGCTCTTGCGGGCCTTCATGTTACGCCCTTTGGCGATGTTTCGTTAACGATATCTGATGGAGATGCTCTTTACATTAATTACATGGGATATATCAGCAAAGTCTTACATGGTCAGGAAGGGATAACCTACTCATTCACAAAGGGACTGGGCGGAAATATGATGGGATCCTGGGCCTGGTTTCTTCTTAATCCGGTCTTTGCGCTATTTGCCCTCACAGACATATCAAATTATGTGCAGATGTTCACCTATGTGTCTATAATTAGTTTTTGCTTGTGCGGCCTTACCATGTACATCTGTCTCAAGGATTTCTATGGCCACAAAGCTGACAATCTTATTTTCTCTACTGCCTATGCCATGAATGGTTTTCTTGTGGCAAATGTATTTCAACTGAATTTCTTTGTGGTAATTCCTGTACTTCCGATAATGGTTATGGGACTGAGGCGTGTTCTTAAAGGTGATAGCCCAGTAGTTTATTTGTTTTCCATAGCATATGCACTTTTTACCAATTTTTATTTTGGTTTTATGTTGTGTGTGGCTTCGGTTCTGATATTTGTAATCTCCATTTTCTTTTTTAATGACCGGATTGAAAATAAGAAGATTGTCGTACTCAGATATGTGTCATCATCGGTTTTGGGTGGGGCGATGTCGTCGGTTGTATGGCTCCCTGCACTTTTGTCGCTGAAAGGAGGAAGGCTTGACCAGTCGATAGTAGATAAGATTTCCTTCAAAGAGAACATGCCTTTTCTCGACATATTCTCCAAGCTCTTTATCGGAGCTAATTCCACATCTGAACTTTCAAATGGACTTCCTAACATTTTCGTCGGAATATTTCCGGTGTTTCTCGTGATACTTTTCTTTTTAAGCAGGGATATTTCTGAGCAGAAAAAGAGAGCAGCGGCAGTTATTCTTGTTTTTTACCTTTTAACTTTTTATGTAGTTGTTTTCAATATGGTTATGCATGGCGGAACGGTGACCAATTGGTTTAACTACCGTGACTCCTTTGTGTTCTGTTTTCTGATGATCATGATAGCGGCAGAGGAATGGCAACACTTTGCTGATGAACCATGGAATAATGTGAAGCACTCTCTGGCGATACTGACTGTTTCCTCAATCCTGATTCTTAGTAAGGAATATGAGTATGTCAGCGGAGGCTTGGTTGTTGCTGGCTTTGCAATACTTGTCCTGATACTTGGTGCTTTTTGGATGCATAAAAAGGATTCTCAAAAGAACCCTTTGAGAGTTCTTACCATGGTAACCCTCGTGATGGTATGCCTTGATATGTATCTAAATTACTATTTTTCTGTAAAAAATATTTTAGAATGGTCCAATCCGTTAAGCGTGTATCAGGACGTGACCATACCGGTGGGCGCGCTTGTTGACGGGGTTCAGAAAAGTGATAACGGTTTCTATCGTATGGAAATTGGAGAGCAGAGAAGCGGGGATCTTGGAAACGATCCTATGCTTTATGGTTACTATGGTGTAGGGCATGGTGGCTCCGATGACAGAGACTTTGTGCGACTTGCTCTGAGCGAGCTTGGTGTACACAGGTTTGATATGCGCAATAGCTACGGAAGGGGAGTGACGGCTGCTACAGACAGCCTTCTGGGAATAAGATATGTAATCTCGAAAGATAATCTCACAACTGAAAAAGGATATGAAAACCTGATAAGTATAGGAAAGTACAGCATCTACAGAAATCAAAATGCGCTTCCGATTGCTATGGTCGTAAATGAAGATGTAGAAGATGTGACCCTGGATATTGAAGATATATTTGATAATCTTAACAGAACCTGGTCAGCTATTTCGGGAGTGTCAAATAAGATTTTTGTCGAAGAAGAGAATGTAACGTACAGTATTCATAATATTACAGATCCGGTTATCATGAGCAGCAAAGAGGCAAAAGAAATAGTTTCTGTCAGGGATGCAAAACTGGAATCAGAAAACTCAGGTATGGACTGTGGAGAAGCCTTTAATGACGAAAAATCATCTCCCAGTGATGGAACTGAGAAGACTGACGCGATAGAAGGCTGGGCTACACTACAGGAAAAACCGGAAAATACCAATTATATTGAGTTTACATTTACTGCAAACAGGGACGGTGCAGTTTATACCTATAACAGGTCAGGAATGATAAAAAATAAAGGCGCTGATCCACATGCTTTAAATTATGAAGGGTATTATCACAAGGGCGATAAAGTAACCGGGTACCTTGTTGTAAACACCTCACTTGTAACGGAGTATTTGCTGGAAGAAGTTGCGGGGCGTATGAAAGTAGTTTATCTGGATAGTGGTGCTCTTGCTGATATGAGTAAAACGGTGCTTGAGAGACCATCTTCTGTGGTAAAGACTGGAAAGTCTTCTATACAAGGAAACTTCTCTTTAAGAGAAGGACAAAAACTTATGTTTACCATTCCCTATGATGAAGGCTGGACGTTGTTTATTGATGGGAACAGGACGGAAATAAAGAAAGTTCTTGATGTGTTTATGGCGGCAGATGCAGCTCCAGGAGAGCACACATATGAGATGCGATATAAACCTCAGGGGCTTTCAATCGGTGAGATAATTGCGGCTATTAGTGTTTTTTTGACAATGATTTATGTTTTTAGAATTATGAAAAAGAGATTAAATTAACTATTTGGAAATTTTATAAAATATTTCGAAAATTACAAATATTTTTTCTTGATGTGCCGATATAAGAGATATACAATTTAAATAGAAAATGCAACGGGTAAAAGGCACGGCCTTCCGGGGCATTTTCATGGTACTCCCAAATTATGAGGGGGAGGCCGCAAAAAAATAAACCTAATGATGAAGGGAGAACAGAACAATGTACAAGTTAAAAGAAAGAAAAGGTTTTACACTCGCTGAGCTGCTTATTGTAGTAGCTATCATTGCAGTACTGGTAGCAGTAGCTATCCCGGTATTTACTACACAGCTCGAGAACAGCCGTCAGGCAACAGATACTGCCAATGTGCGTTCTGCATATGCTGAGGTTGTAGCAGCTTATCTGACTAATCAGAGTGCAACAACAATGACAGTTACAGCACAGAAGAGAAGCACATCTTGGAATTCAGGTTACGGCTCATTTAAGGGACAGGTAAATGGTTCTGAATCAACCATTTCAATTCCGGCCTCAACTACTGGACCATCTGGCTCATATACAGTTAGTATTGATGCTAGTGGTGCTGTAACTGTAAACTGATCGCACTGGTTGCAGTATCAGTATATAAATAATTTTCATTACAAAATTTAATAAGTATTTTGGCCTTAGCAGCCCTCCGGTCTTCTCTGTAAGACCGGAAGGCTTTGCTGAGGATATTTTGCATTATAGGAACTCTCAGGAAAACTACAGACTAAACTTGATTATTCGAACCGGCAAAGGGGGAAAATATGGCTAAGAGAAAAATTGGGGAGTTATTGATCGAACGGGGACTAATCACCGACAATGAGCTGGAATTTGCGCTCGATATGCAAAAGCTTACTCATGAAAAACTGGGTGAAGTGCTCATTGAGAACAAGATCGTCACACCGGAGAACATAGCCCAGGCTCTAGCCACTCAGCTGGATGTTGATTACGTGGACCTCAACAAGAGGACGATTCCTGGTGAGATGACCCGAATTGTCAGGAGGAATACAGCCAAACAGAATCATCTTATTCCTCTGCAGAAGCAGGGAGATACTCTGTTTGTTGCAATGGAAGATCCGCTCAATTACTACGCCATGGATGAGGTGAGAAAGGCCACGAATCTTCGTGTTGTACCTCTTATCGCAACCAAGACAGCTGTTGAGCATGCAATAAATACTCTGTACGGCAATGAAACTGCCAACAAGGCTATTGCCGACTTCAAAAAAGAGCAGGGATCGGAAGAAGAACCTTCAGATGCTGCGCTTGCTAACTTTGACTTCATTATTTCATCAAACGTGGTAGGCGGAGATGCAGAGAGTGCACCCACTATCCGTCTGGTAAATTCTATTATAGAGCGTGCCGTTCAGGAGCATGCGTCCGATATCCATTTTGAGCCAAGAGAGAACAATATGGATGTCCGCATGCGTATTGACGGTATCATGAGGGAGATCCTCACAGTTCCCAAGAATATCACAGCTTCGGTTATCGCCAGAGTTAAGACCATGTCAGGAATGGACGTCGCAGAAAAGAGGGTCCCTCAGGACGGTCGTTTTGCTGCCAGCGTAATGAATAAGAGCATCGACATGCGTGTTTCCACTCTTCCCATAGCCTGGGGAGAGAAGATAGTATGCCGTCTTCTTGATAAATCCAATACCAATATCGACAAGGAAATGTTGGGACTTCGCCCTGATGACATGGAGAAGTATGAGAAACTCATTCATTATAAAAACGGCGTTATGCTTCTGGTAGGTCCTACCGGTTCAGGTAAGACGACAACCATGTATGCGATGCTGAATGAGCTGAACACAAGGGATGTTAACCTGGTTACTCTTGAGGATCCTATCGAGTACAACCTCGAGGGCCTCAACCAGGTACAGATCAACCCCAAGACCAATATGACGTTTGCATCCGGACTTCGTGCTATCCTGCGTCAGGACCCGGATATCGTATCTGTCGGTGAGATCCGTGACGGCGAGACAGCCGAGATCTGTATGAGAGCAGCCCTTACCGGACGTTTCGTTATCAGTACTATCCATACCAATGATGCTGTTGGCGCCATTGACCGTCTCGTAGATATCGGTGTAGAACCATATCTTGTATCTGCAACACTCAGGGGCGTTATATCCCAGAGACTTATCAGACGTATCTGCCCATACTGCGGAGAGGAGTATGAACCTCAGAGAGACGAGGTGGAAAGGCTCAATCTCAAGATGCAGCCCGGACTTAAGTTCAGATACGGAAGAGGCTGCCAGCACTGCTACAACACAGGTTATTCCGGACGTATTGCTGTTTTCGAGATCATGCTGATCACACCTGCAATACGAGAACTCATCTATAAGGGAGCAGGAAGAAAAGCAATTGAGGAAGAACTGCACAAGCCCGAGAACAATTTTGTTTCCCTTAAGGATGCAGGCGCAAGGCTTGTACTTGAGGGAGTGACCACAGCTTATGAAGTTATGAGAATTACCAACGAGAGCGACTAAGGACAAAGGCAGGGATAATCATGACGAGTATTGAGCAGCTTGTAGTAAAAGCAAAAGCAGATGGTGCATCTGACATACATATTATATGCGGACTTCCGCCCAAGTACAGAAAGAGCGGAGACCTGGAAAACATGGAGGATGCGATCGTTACCAAAGAGGACTGTCTGAATATCGCAAGACAGCTTTCTAAGACTGAAGAAGCTTTTAATGAACTGATGACAACGGGAGAGCTTGATGCGGCAGATACTTTTGCCGATAACCGCTGCCGTATTCATCTCTTCAAACAGCAGGGAGTTCCGAGTCTTGCACTTCGTATACTTTCGGAACATATTCCTGATCTGTCGACGCTGGGATTGCCGCCGGCAGTAATGGATCTTCCGAAACTCCACAAGGGCATAGTACTTGTAACCGGCGAGACTGGTTCCGGTAAATCAACAACCCTTGCTGCGATACTTGACAATATCAACCACAATTACAAGCGTCACATTGTGACTTTGGAAGACCCTGTTGAGTATATGTATACACCTGATCTATGCGCGATCAATCAGCGTGAGATCGGCAAGGATACTCAGAGCTTTGCGATGGGGCTTCGAGCTTCACTTCGTGAGGATCCCAACGTTATCCTCATCGGTGAAATGCGTGACAGGGATACGATTGAGACAGCTATCACCGCTGCCGAGACCGGTCACCTGGTATTCGGAACTCTTCATACAGGATCTGCTTCAGACTCAATAGACCGTATGGTCCAGGTATTCCCTGAGGCGGCTCAGCAGCAGATAAGACTTCAGCTCTCAATGGTCCTTCAGGCTGTCCTTACACAGCAGCTTATACAGAAAAAGGGCGGGGGGAGAGCCCTTGCGGCCGAGTACATGATAGTGACAGATGCCATAAGGAATCTTATCCGTACAGGCAATACTCCGCAGATAGCCAATGCGGTTGCGACAAGTGCTGAGATCGGCGGCCAGACGATGGATCAGGCCATCGTGATGCTTGTCAGAAGAGGTCTCATAACCAGAGATAATGCACTTCACTACTGTGTTAACAAAGACTATGTCACACGAAACATGATGTAAATGGGGGTACTTAAGTGAACAGCTATAAGTATACAGCACTGACATCCACAGGCGAGAAGATAGACGGAATGATCGACGCCGTCAACCAGATTGATGCTACAAACAGGATACGACAGCAGTATGATATGGTCCTGAATATTAAGGAAATGAAGGGAGCCGGAAATGTTTCCGGATTCCTTAGCATGGAAATTGGCGGTAACAGGCTCAATAATAAGGAATTTACCCTGATGTGCAGCCAGCTTGCCACAATCCTGTCGGCAGGCATACCTATTTCAAGGGCGATGAGGCTTATTGGAAATAAAGTTTCGGATAAGACGCTGAAAAGAATCCTCAAAGCTGCAGGCGATGATGTTGAGGCAGGTCGCTCTCTTTCTTCTTCATTTGAGGAATATGGAGGCAAGATATTCCCAGTTACCTTCATAGAGACTATAAGAGCCGGCGAAGCTGCCGGTGATCTGGCAGGGGCCTTTGACTCTATGGCAAGGCACTTTGACAAGCAGTCCAAGATGGGAGCCAAGGTAAGGGCTGCCATGGGATATCCGCTCTTCGTGCTTGCTGTAGCGGTTGTGGTCGTAATGGTACTTATGGTGAGGGTTGTTCCCACTTTCACGGCCATTTTTGATGACCTTGGCGGTGAGCTTCCCTTAATGACGAGGATGCTTATAGCAATTTCCAATTTCTTCAGGAAATACATCCTTTATATGGTAATAATCATTGCTGCAATCATAGTTGCGTATATCCTTTATAAGAGGACGCCGAGTGGAGCAAGGAATCTGGCATGGCTGCAGCTCAAGCTTCCGGTTCTGGGCAATATAGCAGAGCTCAACGCAGCAAGCCTTTTTGCCAACACAATGGCCACTATGATAGGAGCCGGACTTCCCATGACAAGGGCGGTGCGCATAACAAGCCAGGTCATGACCAACCAGCTCTTTAAAGAGAGGGTCGAGGGAATGGTCACAAGAATTGAGGAAGGTCGCACTGTGGTTGATTCCATGAGAGAGACCGAGATCATGCCCGACATTTTGTCAGACATGGTGGGTGTGGGAGAAGAGACCGGTGAGATGAAGCATACCCTGGATGTCACAGCGGCGTATTATGACAACGAGCTTGAAACAGCTGTTCAGGCTGCCATCTCAATGCTTGAGCCGGCACTTCTGATCTTTATAGCCGGCATCGCTGGATTTATTGTTATTGCTATCTACATGGCAATGTTCAGTATGTACGGAGCGATGTAAA
>CAMNOS010000086.1 GCA_946546925.1 uncultured Butyrivibrio sp. | reverse complement strand
TCGTGCAACAAAAAAGCTTCGCTGACTATTATAACAAATCAGCGAAGCCATTTCATCTTTTAATTGCTCCTCCCACCGGCTTGTTCTTATGTGCGGTGATTACTTATCAGTCTGCCTGATACTTGTCAAGCTGAGAGAAATCTCCCATCATATCGAGGATCTTCTTTCTTCCGGCCTTGTTGAGTTTAACGTACTGCTGCATTACTCTGTTCTCAACGATCTTCTTGCCAAGATCTGTCCCCTGCTCAAGTGTTGAGAAATCAACAGGGTTAAGATTAAGACGATCACACATTTTGATTACAGTTCCGTAAGCCATTCCCTCAATCCCCCTATCTAAAGCTGTTACAAGTGTGCTATATGGGATAGACATATCTATTGCAAACTGTCTAACGCTTTTATACTGTGAAAGAATTTCTCTCTTTAAAATTTCTGCCTTTGTCATGCCGCTACCTCCTATATTATTCTTTTCTTTTTGAAATCTCTTTCCTTTTGCAGTAATAAGAATAACACATAGACGTTTTTTCGTCATTCACTTTTTAGGGGAATTTTCTGATAAAATTTTAGGGAGATTGCCCACTCTTTTTTGGCATTTTAACGAAAATGTATCTGATAACAAGAATTTGCAAAAGTGTTCACACTTTTTTCACAATTCGTTGTTAAAATAAAAGACTTTTTTCCGTACACAAGCAAAAAGCGCATGAATACTGGGTTTGATGAATTTTCTCAATGTAAACGAAAAAACAAACAGCGCCCCGCAATGTCAAAAACGCTGTTTTTCATTTGTTTATAAATGTAATATGGATAAGCATCAGGACTAAAGTCAGGACCTGACGTTAACCTCCTCAATTCTATTGTTCAAATATGCCAAAACCTCATTGTAGATATCTTTCGGAATACTATAAACTTTATGTACATTTCCCTCACATAAAAGGTCCATTGCGCCCATTTTCTTCTTTACTGCAAGCACATCCTTGTATGAGGTGATATCCTTTTTCATCTGTCCGGCGGGAGTAAACTCACATCGCTCGGTAAATATCTTAAGGATTCCCTCCTGAAGTCCGCTGGTAACCCTGATCTCATATTCCGGATCATCCTCACCAAGAAGAACATCAAAGCTCCTCTGCCCGTCCTCGGATATCATCACCGGGGCAGTTACGCTGATACCGGCCACCGTCAGGGCGTCCATTCCCTCATCCGTACCCTCAACAGTAGATACATTGGTCTCGATAAGACCGGAGAGAGTATTGAAATGAGCCCGTATGACGTAGTTGGCTGTGACAAGGATCGAAATGACCTTATTCCTTATCTTATGCCTGAACTTAAGGACATGGAATCCTGCCGTCACGGCAAATACTATCTTCTCACCGGGTCGTACTTCGTAGAGCAGCTTCTCATCGACAAAAACCATCATCGGCGTCAGGGCATCATCCCTCTGTCCCGTACACTGCACTTCGATGAGATAGTGCTTTCCGGCACGAAACAGAGATTCTCCGCAGATTGGACAGAATTTGATCTTAGTACTCATATTGGACGGCAGATGTTCGCCGCATTTAGGACAGTTCATCAAAAATCCTCCTGAGTTATTATTATTCCGTCTTTGCCGAGGCACTCATGTATCCTGCCCATGCTCACATATCCGGTGTCAGCAAGAACTATATCAAAAGAATGGCTCTGCCATGGCAGCATCACTGTGTTGGGATCTCCAAATACCACATCATCAACTATTTTCCCCGCAATCCCGGCTTCAAACCCGGTTCTGCACACTCCGGCCACAAACGCAGTCCTGCAGTGGTACTTGATATATGACGCAGTAGCTCCGAACCCACAGGTAAAATCGATGATTCTGACCAGATCTCTCTTCCTGGCCGCAATCTCGAGAATTTTTCCAGCGGCGTCAAGCCAGGGCAGTGAATATCCCCAGACATCGAAACCCCACTTGGATACGAATCTGGCCCTGCTCTCTTCCATGATCTCTCCCGGCCCCGAGAACTCGCCACCGCCGTGGTGGTAGATCAGGCTGTTGCAGCAGACAAACTGCTGAAATCCCGCTCTTGCGACCCTGATCCCCAGGTCGTCATCCTCAAAATAAGCAGGATAAAATGTTTCATCGAAGATACCGTCTTCGAGCATCACTGCCTGTGCCGCATCTCTGGATAACAGAAGGGCAAAGCCCGTCAGTCTGAAGTGCCTGATATACGGATTAAAAAGGGAAATATCTCTTTTGCCTGCATACTTTCTGAATATTTCAAGAGCCTTGCGGTATCCGACCCTCTTGTGCCAGGAAACATCGTCTCCGCCTTTGGTCTTGCCCTGAACGCTTTCTCCGACAGCCTTCATTATCTCGTCTTCTTCAATTTCCTGAAGCGACGCGCTGTTTGAGAGTGCCCCTACAGCTCCCACATTCCTGTTGTCATATAGTCCCATTCTCAAAAAGAACAGCGCGTTTGGCATGAGAACCGCATCGTTGTTCAAAAAGAAAATGTCCCTGTCAGGGCTGCAAACCTTTGCGCCGATGTTGCACCCGGCAGCAAATCCGAGATTCTCACCGTTGTTGACTAGCCTGAAAGTATAGTTGGACTCCTTCTCCTTGCAGGAAAGGTACTCAAATACTCCCTCCTGTGTAGAGGCATTATCCACGACCACAATCTCAAGATCTTCCTTGGGGAGATTGGCCTCAACGGACTCTATGCAGTCTTTCAGCATCTCAAGATCGTTGTATGAGAGTATCATGACGCTGACGCCCCTTACCCTCATTGCAGCATCAGCCTTAAGTGAGAGGTAGTCACTCTCTATGGCCATCCTGTCTTCATCATTCTCACAATAAAACAGGGCCATCTGCATGCACAGAAAGGCCTTGTCAATGTTAAAATTCAGGAAGTGAAGTCCCAGCATATAAAAGAGCTCATAGTTCGAAGGGTCGTACCGAAGCCCCTTTGCTATAGTCTCAAGCTCAGCAGTACTGTCGCCAAGGGCCTCCCAGATTGACGCCTCAAGGACGCAAAGATAAGAAGCATCAGCCGCAGTTAGTTCATCGATGTGAAGGTACTGCTCCTGAAGCTCATAAATTGCTTCTTTGTATTCTCCGCTTGTTATAAGGTCCGTTAGTTTTTCAAACATACACGCATCCCATCACAAACACCAGTCGCAAAAACAAATAGTTATATACTATATAATAACACAACTATTGTACCTGTTGTACATGAATGGAAGAAGCACATTCTTCAAAAGCACTTTCGCAGTCATCGTCATCAGCTCTCTGCATGGTAATGGTAAATGTCCTGTACCTCGACAGCAGCATGTAGACAGTCTGATGGATCACCTCCTCATCCCCTGCCCGGTAGGAAGCCTTGATCCTGTATCCCGGAAAGCCATCAACAGTTATCTCTTTAAACTCTGAAACCTTGTAGCCCACGTCCTGCCCGTACTCGCTGTTGTAGGCTGCAGCTACAGTCTCCTCATATATCTCTCTTGTAAGCTCGGTTGATGCATCCGTCACAGCGCCCTTTGCCTTGATCGCTTCACTCTTTTTCTCTCTGTTGGTAAAGATCCTGTCAAGGCCGTTGTCATAGACTCCGTACCGGATGCTCGAGGACTCCATCGGATAGTTCTGATGTATAAAAAGACCTTTTTCACTCCCCGGTTCAAATTCCGGCGGGATCACAAAGCTGCAGAATGATGCCTTATCAAGGTTCTCTCTTGCATAGACCCTTGTGGCTGCAGGATGGACGCTCGCCGCAGCAAACACAACCAACGCCAAAAATGCCGCAGCTGTTTTTTTATGTTTTCCGAATGTCAAAAATGTTCTCATAGATTCTTTGAAATTCTCCATCAGTAATCTCTCAATCTGAAATTTTCAAACCAGTACCGCTCCATGAGGAAGCTCCCAAGGTCATCGCTTTCAATTCCCATCTCATCCTTCCACTCAAGAAGAATGTCCTCCCTGGAATTGAAGCTTCCAAAGAACATAACTTTTTTGCCGCCGTCCAGGTAATTGCGAATATCCACAGGGTCATACAAAGACTCAAGTCCCGGAACCATCTCTGTGATCAGCTCCTCCGGCTCCTCCTGGTACAGGTATATCCTGTACAGACTCTCATTCCGGTTCAGATAGTAGCCAAGAAGCCCCTGCACCTGGTCAAAGTTACTGATGATCACCGCATCGGGATCTATGTCCTCAAAAAGAGCGAGAGTCTTTTCCATCTCAGTCTTTCTGTAATTCTCATTCCAGATAAACGTCTTATAATCCGTGATTCCCACGACCACAATGAGCGCCAGCAAAAGAGCTCCCATCACCCCAAAAAGAGTCCCGGCGTCCCCTGATGCTTTGCCCTTACTGACAGCTCCTTCTAAGAGTTCCAGCTCCTTCGAAGCCATGATGCAGACAGAAAGCCAGAAACACCCGTAGGCAGGTATCATGTATCTGTTGACAAATACAGGCCGCAGTATTATCGAAGCAGCCATTCCGGCTCCCACAAGGAGCACAAGTACGAGAAACGAGCAGATGGTAAAGATATCCTCCCTTTTACCGGTCTTAACGACGCGGATAACAGTCCTTACAAATAAAGCCGCGATCAGAAATACAAACGCACATCCGCAGACAAGTGAAAGAGTATCGCTTCCGAAATACCCTTCAAACAGGTGCTTTGCAGCACTAAGGAGAGTGTGTAATCCCACAGGCAGTATCCAATAATTCTCTTTGACGGAAGATGCCTGAGATCTTAGGACGCCTATCCACGGCACGTAGGAGACCATCATCAGATTCATTATAATTACAAGAAGTCCGAAAGCCTTGTAATTAAGTGATCTGCGCTCGCTATCCCCGGCGTCATCCGCTTTCATTCTCACAAGATATGCCACGAGCATCCACACAAAGAAAAGTCCGTAGACAATCCCCGCAGAGAGCGCGGCATAGTAGTGAGTGTAGGCCGCCGCGACGGAGTAAACAAACATCGCTGCGCCATTTGGGATATCCCAGCTCTTTTTCCCTTCTCCCAGAAAATCCCTGACAAGAGCGTAGCCGTGCAGCATCTGTGCTGTCACAAAGAACATCGCATAGCTGTACATACGGATCTCGGTGGTGTACTCCGGCATCTGAGGCATAGCCATTATGGCAAAAGAAAAAGCCCCTGCCTGAAGAAGACCAAAATGCCTCCTCACTGTCGTGACCGAATATAGCAGGATCAAAATAAAAGGCAGTACAGATATAAGCTTGCACAAAACCTCATAGGGCAACTGCCCCGCTCCGTCCCCCAGCAGCCCCAGTGCGATAAAGATCTGTCTGAACAGCCTCAGGATCAGATAGTAGAGCGGCGGATGCACGTCTCTTGACGTAAGCGAAACAAGTTCCGAAAAAGGGCGCGATGCAAACTCAACCGAAAACAGCTCGTCATACCATATATCAATCGAAAAGCAAAGAGACACAGACCTTACAAGGCAGATAAGTGCTGCCAGAAAGAATGCTGTCCCTATTAAGTTAGAAAGCCTGATCCTGCCTTTTTCCAACATTTCACCTGTCCCACTGTCAAAATACAAAACAGGGACCGGGGAAAAGCAGTGCCTGCCGGAAAGACAGGCTTTGCTTTTCCTCGGCCCCGAATAATTCTAATACTCTCAGCCTTCGTAGCTGTCAATAAGCTCCAGTGTGTGCTCCTCGTTCATCTTGCGGCACATATCAACAAGTGCTGAAAGAGGAACATTCTGAATCTGCTTGTTAGAGCCTCTGACATTGATGGATACAGTATTCTCAGCTGCTTCCCTGTCACCGATGACAAGAATGTATGGATCCTTGTAGTTCTTGTATTTCTTGATCTTCTCCTTCATATTGTTGTCGGAGTAATCACTCTCTACGCGGATTCCTGCTGCTCTTAATGTATCCTCAACCTTTTTGGCATACTCATTGTGCTCAACTCTGATCGGAACAATGCCAACCTGGTATGGGCTGAGCCAGAAGGGGAATACTCCCTTGAAGTTCTCAATGATGATACCGATGAATCTCTCAAGTGATCCGTAGATGGCCCTGTGTATTACAACCGGCATCTGCATTGATCCGTCCTGAGCCTGATAGGTAAGTCCAAAGTTGTGAGGAAGCTGGAAGTCAAGCTGTACAGTACCGCACTGCCACTCTCTTCCCAGGGCATCCTTGATCTGAAGGTCGATCTTGGGGCCATAGAAAGCTCCGTCTCCCTCATTGATCTCGTATCCGCCCTCGCCGTACTTCTCATCAAGGATCTCCTTGAGGGCCTTCTCAGCTCTGTTCCACACCTCAATATCTCCCATGAAATCATCAGGTCTTGTGGAGAACTCAGCCCTGTATGTAACGCCGAAGGTTGAATAGATCTCATCTGCAATTGCAATGACATCAGCGATCTCCTCTTTGATCTGTGACTCCATTACAAAGGTATGATCATCATCCTGCCTGAACTCCTGCACTCTGAAAAGGCCGTTCATCTGTCCGGACTTCTCCTTGCGGTGAAGAACATCATACTCGCTGTATCTGATAGGGAGCTCTTTGTATGAGTGATTCGTCCTCTTGTAAGTCATCATGGCATTGGGACAGTTCATGGGCTTTGCAGCCATTGTGTCCTCGAGCTCACGATTATATATCATTGAGCCGGCCAAAATCTTAACAGGCTTGGGCTCTTCAGTGGCATCATTGTAGTTCTCATACACTTCAGGGATCTCAGCGTCAGCCTTTACCATTCCCTCAAGTCCGGGAACCATGAACATGTTGTTCACATAGTGAGCCCAGTGGCCGCTTATGAGCCAGAGCTTCTTGTTGTTGATAAGAGGAGCTGCAATCTCAGTGTATCCGTGTCTCTCCTGAACCTCTCTTGAGTACTTGAGAAGAGCCTGATACATCTTCCATCCTCTGGGAAGCCAGTAAGGCATACCGGGTGCTGTCTCATCAAACATGAAAAGATCAAGCTGCGGTCCGATCTTCTTGTGATCCCTCTCCATAGCCTCCTGAATCATCCTGATGTGCTGCTTGAGCTCATCCTTGGTAGGGAAGGCATATACATAAATCCTGGATAGCTGATCTCTCTTCTCATCGCCCCTCCAGTAAGCGCCTGAAACGCTCTTAATCTGATAGGAGACATTCATAAGCTCCTGGGAGTTCTCAACGTGAGGTCCTCTGCAGAGATCTACAAAGTCATCTCCTGTATTGTAAATCGTGATGATCTCATTCTCGGGAAGATCGTTTATAAGCTCGGTCTTGAACTTCTGATCCTTGAAGATCTCAAGTGCCTCAGCCTTGGATACTTCCTTTCTGGTCCAGTCCTCTCTCCTCTTGATGATCTCTCTCATTTTGTCCTCGATCATCTTGAAGTCGTCCTGAGTCACAGCCTTGGGAAGAACAAAATCGTAGTAGCATCCGTCCTCGATCTGAGGTCCTATTGCATACTGAACTTCCTTGCCGTAGATCTCGATTACTGCCTTGGCGAGAATGTGTGCCAGTGAATGGCGATACACTCCCAAAAATTCTTCTCTTTCCATAATTTAAACCCTTTCTTACTACCCCTACCGGGGGCAGTAACTATTTATTTTTAGCGCCCGTGGCACTTTTTATACTTTTTGCCTGATCCGCATGGGCAGGGATCGTTAGGATATACCTTATTCTCTTTTCTGATGGTGTGGGAAGCCTTCTCTTCCTTGTAGAGCTGCTTTCTCTTCTCCTCATCAAAGATTTTCTCCCACTCAGGAAGGTTGTAGAGCCAGTCTGCACCTGCATTAACCATGTTCTTGTACAGAAGCTCTTTCTCAAATCCGAGGTTCACCTCAGTGTCTTCTTCCATATCATCTATCGGGTTGGCTTCCTTAAGACTGTCGTTGATACCGTCAAGGAATCCGACCATAGTCATAAGGTCCACATTGAATTTCTCTGAGAGCTCCTTAACCGTGCCCTTAACCACTTCATCGGGATTCTTTAAAAGCTCTGCATAGATATCGCGTTCCTTCTGGAAATACTCTGTCCAAAGTTTCTGAAGAGAGCCCTTGTCAGCAGTCTCAGAATAAGCCATGTCGCGCCATTTTTTTAATAATGCCATAACTAATACCTCTGTTTCTCAAAATAAAATTTACTTTTAAAAAGCATATATCCGATATTCTAATATATTCCCCCAAATATGTAAACCTTTACCGGACAAAGACAAATGTGTTGCTCTTTAAAGCGGATATCAAATGCATTATACCGGAATATACAAGTCCGAGGCTGTATATTATCACCACGGTATTGGGGTTCTTAAGGTGCATAAGGCAGAAAATACATATTCCCACGTCCACAAGTCCGTGCCCGAGCTTCAGCCTCCAGGACCTTCCTCCGTAGCGCTTTGCTTCAAATGCCCTCAGGATCTCCACAAGGCCGGTGAACGCATGGAGTGCAACAAGATAGAACATTACATAACCTCTGGGGACGTCTGCAAGCGACAGAGTGAGGATTGCAAAATCGGTGATTATCACACCCTTGTAGAGCATCGTCTTGCCTTCAACCATAAACATCGCCATAGTGAAGTAATAGATCAGGGTGCTGATGCCGTATACAAGAAGTCCCACACCGATGAGCATGACCAGAAACACATACGCCTTGTTGGGAAACTTAATCATCGCGGCTCCGAGAATGATACTCAGAACTCCCCTTGTTATATTTTTGATCTTCTGAAATTTGGTCATGACAGCCTTCCTTTTATAAGAAGTTCTTTAACAAAGCCTCCCAGGAGGTTCCCTGATTTATAGATCTCACTGGAAACCATTCCCTTCTGAGCCAGAGCAGCCTTTATGAACTTGCCCAGAAAAGCCTCTCGCTTCTGTTCTTTGTTAACCAGTTCGTACTCCACCTGATACTCATTGACGTCAAAGTCCGGTATCTCTCTTCCGGAGAGTTCCTCGCCAAGAGCCTTCCAGTCTGCGCAGGCGTTAAGCTGCCTCTTTCTGAGTATTGAATCTATCCGCTCCCTGTAGGGCTCAATCACATCCCACGCGTAGGTGTCTTTTTCAAAAGACTCCTCTTCTCCCCTCAGATATCTCATGGCATAGACCATCTGGGCAAATGCGTGCATATAGTCGCTGGGATTGTCCTTGATGAGTTCATGGTAATCGCCCCAGGCAGGGTAATACCTGTACTTGATAAAAGAGTAGTCGGGAAGATGTCCCGCTCTCCCGTGCCCCAGGTTCATGACCGAATCCTCATTCCCCTGATACAGGCTGTTGGTGAAATTGTCGCCGTCAAGATCATCTGCCGCAGAGGGGTTGTGCCTGAAGTGAATCTTCTTCTCAACCTCTTTTCCCTCCTCATCCGTATAGATCTCATAAAAATCCGGCGTGGTATTGTTTATCACAAGAGACGGAGTTCCTGCGAAATTGGCGTGTGCCCAGGTGTCCGCAAGTACATGCATGGCAATCCCGACTGCCTGTAGTGTTCCTGCCCTGGCAAGTTCCACCGTCTTTACGAGAAGATCGGAATTGGGACCGCAGATGAGTCTATACTTGTTCATATATCGCCTTGTGCGGAACTTATGTGTCGCGTAAAGGTCTTTGGGAAGGAAGTGAAAAGACGCCCAGATTCTTGTAATATCCTGAAGTCCCATTATGTCAGTCCTTGCGTCCATCATCTCAAGCTGAAGCTGGGTTGTGGCGGCATCAGTCCTGGCTTTTATACCGCTAAGATATGTTCTTGAACACATGTCCACAAACTGGGCGCTGTAGCAGATATCAAGGCTCTCATAGTGATCGTATCCCGCAAGGAAAGCCGCGCAGTATGTGGCGTAGTAGTGAAAATCTTCCTGCATGTCACTGCTCCTGTTCCAATTTACTACTAAATATCTTAAGTCCTATCGCCGAAAAGATCATGTCGCAGAGGATATAACACAGAGTAAGGTCGACAAGCGCCGCGGCGACAACGGTGTCGTCAATAAAGAACCTCCCGTCCCTGGACACAAAATAATCCGGGATCCCGATAGCTGTCATCACCGCAATGATGCCCGCAAAAAAGAGGAACCCCCACTTTCTCTTAATGCCCCTGCCGTATCCGATAGCCCTAAGTCCGATGAAACAGTGGACCACTATGATTATCAGCGACACGAACAGGATAAAAAAGAAAGTGATGAGCGGAACAATTATCGGATCAATTTCCGAATCCAGTTCAATCTCCGACAGTTCCCGCGCGATGTCAATGCTGCCATAGGCGGTCTGAATTATGAATTTCAGTACGTCCCAGAGTCCGAACACCAGGACCCCGATTCCTGTGATCGTTATGTTGCTCTCACACTTTTTAATATTCTTTTTAATCTCAACAATATTATCCATCTGACTCATCTTATCTCTTTACCATCAGCGTGATAGCCTTATTGATTACTGAAATCTCCGTGTTTCTGTAAGCTCCGCCGTACTCTCCGTCAAGCGTCCACTCCACATCTTCGTCGGCCTGTATGCTAACATGCGCAACCTGCCTGTAGGTGATATAGGGATTGCCCTCCTCCCTGGTAGCAAGGGCTGCAACAACTGCGTTGAACTCCGCAAGATTTTTGGGCGCCCTAATCAGCATCAGTTCCATTATCCCATCGTTCTGGCGGATCATCGTCTCACCAAAGAGATTCATACCCCCCACGGACGCGGAATTACTCACAGCTCCAAAGAGGTAATCCCCTTCCTCCCTGTAGCCGTCCGCCTCAACCCTAAGGTGCGTGCTGTATCCGATATTCTGCGGAAGCTCAGCAACGGCACTGATCACATAGGCTGCGTAGCCGATGACATTCTTAAGCTCCTGATCGGTAGCGTAGCTTACTTTGGAAAAAGCACCGAATGCTGCGACGTAATTAAAGTAGCGGTCATTCATTTTGCCGACGTCATAGGCGTAGGGCATTCCGTTTACAGCCACCTCTATGGCGCGGCTCTTCTGAGCCGGAATACCTATACCCCTTGCAAAATCATTGGTGCTGCCCGCAGGGACATATGCAAGAATGGGCTTCTTTTTCATATCCATCATCGCGCTCATCACGTGATTGAGAGTCCCGTCACCGCCACTGCAGAGCACCAGGTCGATCCTGCCGTCATATTCAACAATTATTTTTTCAGAAGAAAGCTCTGTTCCGGGTATGATGGGATAGACAACCGGTTCATACCCCTTCTGAGCAAGGCTGGATACAATATCAAAAGTATCCGCTCCGGCCTTTCCCGTTCCCGCGCTCTTGTTTATCAAAACCAAAGCTCTTTTTCTTTTCGCCATTTTATCTGCCATTTTGGATGCACAGGCAAAGTCTGCGCATCAGTTTTTCCTCTCGTATATTCTGTATGTATAAGTGAGGTCAAAGTAGACCTGCTCATCGCTCTCCCAGGTCATCTCCCAGTCAGGGTCCTTATCAAGATTAGGAAAATAGGCATCAGCCTCATATGCCTTGTCGATGAAAGTCACTATGCATCTGTTGCACACATCGAGAAATTCCTTGTAGACTGTGGCGCCGCCGATGATGAAGACATCGTCCATATCCACATCCCTGACCAGTTCAAGGGCTTCCTCCTTGCTGTGGGCAACCTCTGCATTCCTCACCTCGTAGTCATTTTTGGTTGAAAGAATGATATTCCTTCTCTTCGGAAGAACTATCTTCTGCGGAAATGTCTCCAGAGTCTTCCTTCCGTAAATTATTGTCTTGTCCAGGGTTCTTTTCCTGAAATTATCCTTCTGGTCTGCCGGAATGGAAACAAGGAGCTGTCCTTTGTTGCCGATGGCCCAGTTGCT
>CAMNOS010000085.1 GCA_946546925.1 uncultured Butyrivibrio sp. | reverse complement strand
CTGAACAGCTGCTGTAAGGATCGGAACCTCACCTGCCATAGCCTGATACCATGGTGTTGACCACTGGTTAGCATATGCTGTAAGGTCATTCTGATAAAGATCTACCACAAGGTCCATATAGTCGTAACGAGCCTGGTCTACATTGAGCTTGCCATCTACTACCCATGCTGAATCTCCTGAGAAGTAGTTGATCTCAGCATCTGAAGCAAAGATTCTGTATCCTGCTGCCTTAAGCTTCTCAGCCGTATCAAGGATTGTAGGATAGTCCTTGAAGAGCTTGCCGATCTCATCGGGATCGTCTGTTCCGAATACTTCTGTTGCAATATCTCTTCTGTAATACATTCCGGCAGGTGTGATCTGGTAAGATATTGCTCTCTGGATACCATCAGCGTCCTGTCCGACTTCCCAAACGTAATCAACAATCTGTCCTTTGTAGTCCTGAGCGTTGTAAGGTGCTGCGTTGAGGTCCTCGAAGTAACCTGCATCGTAGAAGTCCTCAAGCATCTGAGGCTCACCAACGATGATGTCGGGTGTTGTCTGTCCGCCGTTAAGAGCTGTCTGAACCTTGGTTACATAGTCAGCAGGCTCGATAACAACTGTCTCGATGTTGGCATCATGTGTCTCAACATAGTGCTCTGCAAAAGTCTGAAGATCCTTTGCAAGTGTCCAGATAACGAGTTTCTCGTCCTCTGCCTTTCCAACAGTCTCTGTGTTGGTGTTCTCTGCAGGCGCTGCCTCTTCTGTAGAAGCTGCTGTGTCAACTGCTGTCTCTGTAGCCTCTGTAGAAGCACCTGTGTCGCTGCCGCATGCTGCAAGTGAAAGCGTCATAACGCCTGCAAGTACGCTGGCCATTACTCTTTTAAATTTCATAATTATCCTCCCTCCAATTACATTGGGTTTGTTTGTTATGAGCTAATTATAGATTTGCGCCACAGGTGAAAAAATATCACTTTTTTTATTATGGTGTACTTTTTTATGCCTGTATTCGGGTATAAAAAAGCTACCGCATTACTGCGGCAGCTTCTTCCAGCATTATTCCAGATTGTATGCTGTCTTATTTAAGTCTGATCACAAGTGACACTATCCTGCCGCTTCTGAGGTCTTCAGCGGCCTGCCCCTTAAGTACCGGGCTTGTACAGGTCTCTTTGTGACCGTCCTCATACTCAGCACAGATCTCTGTGATCTCATACTTACCGGGGATGTAGTCCCTTAAGCTCTCCATCTCGTAAGTACATGCAACATGTCCGAGAAGAGTTGATGAAACAGTAAACCTCTCCTCCTCTTGCCTTATCAGATATGAAGGAATTGCAGGCTGAGGTGAGAATACAAGCTCATCTCCATCAAGCGCAAAGATCCTGTTTCCAAAGAACATGAGCTTCCACATGCTTATAAACTCGATTGTAGAGCCTGAAAGCCTTGCCACAAAGCCCTTCCCGTGGATACTCTCGTTGGGGTTGAAGCTGCTTGCGATAAATGATGAGTTCTCAAGCGTGCTTCTTCCGTATACTTCCTTGTCAAGGAAAGGAACGGCACTGTTATGGAAGTCCTCGAAGAACTCCTCATAGAGTCCGCTTCTTATAAGTTCCAGCAGATACTTGTACTCCATATGAAGCCAGATTGACTCATTCTCAAGCCATCCGGGTGTGAAGGCCTTACATCTTCCAAGTTCGAAGCTGGCGTCCTCAAGAGAAGCATTGACCTTGTACATGGACAGCTTCCTGTCGAAGAGGCCGCTGCTCTTAACTCTCGTGTAGAGCTTTCTCTTCTCCTCGGGAGTATTGGAGAGCTTTAAGAATCTCACGGGTCCCTCAAGGAAATCAGGAATCCTCTGAACAACAAACTTCCTGGGAATTATGCCCTCAGCGCTCTTATCATACTCGGGAACTTCATAGGTGAAATACCCGGGAGCTATTCCCTCGCCGATCTCAAATGCACGGGAGATACCCTCTTCGAGCCTCTTCTCCATGAGGCCAAGGATCTGCGCTGCCGCAGCGCTGTCAAGAGTAGCCTCCTCGCCTGAAAGTCTATCGTAAACCTGAGCTCTGTAGCTCTCTTTTGCATCGTTTCTCTTAACCCAGGCGTCCATTGCGTCTGTAAACGACTCTTCTATATTCTTAACTTCACCGGCAAGTTCACAGGTCTCTTTCGGAAGTGTAACCGATGCGCCAAACCTGGTGACTGCATCCCTGGTAAATCTGATCATCCTAAGGAGCTCATAACTCTCATTCATGGAGGATCCAAACATTCCGGGCATTCCGTTTAATGCGTCATACCAGCCGGGCTTGCCGCCCTCCATCTCGACACCCATTCCATATGCATCAAGAGCCGTAAACTTCACGACAGACATAAGGAACAGCTTGGACAAAAGAGTCATCTCTATATCCCTGCCATCCTTATAGGTCTCGTATGACCCTTCATCTGCAGCATTGTCCCTGTCTTCCAGGTAGTGATACTGGCGAAGTCCGTTCTCTGTCTCCTCGTACTTCCTTGCCCTTGGCAGGATCTTCTTCTTTGCCTCAAAGGCCTTAACAAGAGTCTGAGTCAAAAGAGTCTTCTCCCTGTCGGGATAAACTTCCAGAAATTCCTCAATTAGATCCAGATTGTAAGTCCAGTGATCTGACCAGTAGCCCTCACCGAAATCTCCATTAATGGTCTCTGCTGCTGCCTCCATAACCTTTGTGAAGATCTTCGAAAGCTCCTCATCAGAGATACCCTTGTTGGAATCAAGAATAGCGGACACGAGTTCTCCCGGTGTAAAAGGCTGAGACAGCTTTATATCTCCAAGGAGTTCTTCTGAAACAGTGAACCGAAGCTGCTCGATCTTGAGGGGATTGTAGCCGTCCATCTGGATCAGCGAGTAGAACCTTCTGATATTCTCATCTCCCACAATAGGTGAAAAGAAAGTATCGCACCTTCTGTTCTGATTGACATCCCTGAAGTTGCCGTTGCCCTGAGAGTAATACTCGGGAGACATGGAGAAATAATTGTAATCCCTCTCGAGATCTCCGTGCTTTCTGGAGTACACATAGAAAGTGTGATCTCCCGGAAGGCTGATCGGTATTCCGCCTCTTAAGGCATTGTCCATATAGTTGTAGCGACAGTAGTCGTCGAAGATTCTGCTTGCTGTCCTTGTGTCAACTGTATCGGTGAGCCTGTCTGTAAGCTCCTCTGCCTCTTTGATCTTATCTTCAAAATATCCTGCAGTGATTCCCCTGTCAGCAAAGTCCTCAAAGATGTCCTTGTTCCTCACCTGACCTATGAGCTCATAAACAGTGATGCTCTCTGAGGGCTTAAGGTTCCTCTTAACTGCAAAGAAGCAGCATGGGAACTCATTTGAGAAGTTCTGCTTTTTGGAAAGGAGTCTGTCAATCCCCTCCTTTTCAAAACCAACTGCATCTGCCAGTGAGAGGTCATAGTCAAAAACAACTCCCGGATCGGCAATGACGTCCAGCTCTTTGCCTGTTTCATCTATTGCAAAACCGAAATTGCCTCCCAGAACCTTCTTAACAACAGCGGAGTCTTCCATGGAAAAGCGCACTCTGTAAAAGGGCCTCTTCTTCTCCACATCCTCAACCTGCATGTAAGCCTTGGTGGTCTGGGTCATGTTCTTCATAACATCAAGTCCGCATCCGTAAGGGATCAGAGCCGGCATTCCGTCAAGGACTTCCAGTTCCATATCCCTGTCGGAATCATTAACTATCTCAACCTTTCTCATGAGAGCTCCAATCTGCTCTCCGGGGAGGGTTGTATAGGTGACTCTGGTAGTAACCCCGTGCTTATCTGAAGTCTCACTGAGGAAAAGAGCATTCATATGGATTTCCATATCATCGGAGAGGTCTCTGTCATTAAAAGCCTCAAAGCAGGCTCCGTTGACCTTAATAAATGTACGAAATCCGGTTCTTTTCACCATCTGATATGCCACATGAGCCGGGTAGAACTCCATGATGCTGTGGTCCTTGTCCTGGACACCAAAGCTTACAACTGCCTGTCCCCTGTTGACATAGTAGCACCAGATCGGTGTGCCCTTAATGCCCGCAATTCCCGGAAGGAAACTGGCAAAGGGACTCTTCTTGCCGTAATCCTTTATCGTGTCCTTAACTGTGTCAGTACTTCTCATCATCTGCTCTCCTTTATTCTCAAAGATTGACTTCAATCACGTGGTCTTTTCCCTCAAGGGAATCTATTCTTGATGCCGGGATCACGGCACTGGTCTTCAGGCACTCAATGCCGTTCTTACCGTCAAGTACAACGCTTTCAACTTCATATTCGCCGAAATCCTTCTTTTTGGGATTTCTGAATAATACTGTAAAGTTCCTGCCCCTGAACGGCAGTACTATTGAGCACTCTCCCTTTTCATCGAACTGCTCCTTAAGGAGCTTGGGCTCGATCGTGAGGTCTCCGGCATTTCCTCTCACACCGAAGCTGTCTGTGACAACAGTCATGAGGTACCAGCTTGCTGCTCCCGTGAGGTAATTGTAAAGACCTCTTCCCTCTGCATTGAAGTACTCGGGAACTCCGGGATAGATCCTTGAAGTCTCAAAGTCGGAAGAAGCCCTGTAGAGACTGTTGAGTGCTTTGTAGCCCTCCTTCGCAAAGCCTCTCTTATACAGAGCATTGCCGAACATGACTGCCATGTGGGAAAAGACTGCGCCGTTCTCCTTGTCGCCATATGAGAATCCGAACATTCTTCCGAGGTCTGTCCTTAGTGCCTTAAAATCAGTATTTAATCTGTAACCGCCGATCTCCTTTTTGTATAGATACTTGTCGGCGCTGTTTATGATCTTTCTGACAGCATCTTTCCTTGCTGTGCCGCTCATGACAGAGAATACCTGTCCTGTGAGCATCATTCGAACGTTCTTACCATCCAGGGTATCAAAAACGCCCTCTACACGTCTTGCTTCATCGTCGTAGTAGCCGTTGTACCATCCGTCTCCGTCCTCGTCAGACACCCATTCTTTCTCTCTTATCTGATCCATCATGAACTGAGCTTTTCTTTCAAGAGCTGCTGCAATCTCCTCGATGTCAGCTTTCTGCCTGATGTTTCCGACAGTGTGTGCAACACCTGTCATATACTCATCAAGAAGCCTGTTTTTGGCAGCCGGATCGCCATACAGATCACTGTCACCTGCAAACAGGATCTCCATTAGCTGAGGAAGGATGTCCACATCCTTGATTCCTGTCTTGGTCCTGAATATCCTGAGATACATGGCGATGTCCTTGAGGTTCCCAGCATATCCGCAGGTAAAAGCTACGCTCTCTCCCCTGTGGGATGCCATATCCAGCGCATCGTTCCAGTCTGCACCTCGCAGTCTTATCTCTCCGTTTTCGCCCACATCATAAAAAGCTGTCACGTTCTGTATCAGAATGTGCTCAAGAACAGTTCCGAGATACTCTTTTCCATCATCTGTCTTCTGGACAACTCCGTCCCTGTCACTGTAGAGCTCATCCCTTCCCTCAGCTCTCTTGATGAGGCTGTCCTTGAAGTATGGAACAGTTTCCTGAAGAATTTCAAGATCTCCCGTCTGATCCATATATAATTTGAGCGTAAGGAATGGCCAGAAGCCATGGTCCATCCACACTCTGGGGATTCCGTTTCTGTCGGCCTTAAACTCGCCCGGCTTATCTCCGATGATAGTTGCATTGGTTCCGTCAAGCCTGACTCCTCTGAAGTTGTCAAGGATCATCTTCCTCACTCCGTCAGGATCTGTAAGGAGAAGTGCCAGGCAGTCCTGCCATAGATCACGCCATCCTCTTCCGCCTCTTCCGTAGTCGTGGTGCGGAAGGAACGAGCAACCGTATATTCTTCTTAGCTGAGGCTGGAACGCTATCCATTCCATGTAGCTGTCAAAGGAAGGATCGCCTGTCTTAACATGTATGTTGGTGAGATCGTTCCAGTAGCTCTTTACTTCTTCAAAAGCACTGTCTGCTTTTTCTTTGGAAGATATGACCGCAAGTGCCGGAGCGATGCCCTTTTCTATGCTGTCTGCCTCGGAATCGTTAAATACGCCGATTGCTATCTGGAAGGATACACTCTGATCCTTGCCTAAAGTGACCTTTTCAAACCTGAGAGCTCCGATATTCTCCTTGCCATCTACATTAAAGGGGGCCTTTTTCCATGAACTCTTCTTGTCAGAGCCGTTTAAGATGCTCCTCGGGCGCAGAAAGGTTCCGCCTTCTCCAAGGAAAAGATCTGTATCCGCAATGAACTCTGCGGGCAGAGTGCCGTTCTCGTCAGCACCGATCACATAGTAGGATGTGTCATTTATCTGATGTCCTCTCTCATCAAAAGACAGGGTCGGCTTAACGCAAACGCCCTCGCTCAGAACACGCGCCCTGCTAAGAAGACTTGTAACGTGCCTGTGGTCCCTTAAGTTGTCAGCACTTCTTCCGTAGATTGGGACTGCAGCAACAGGTATGAAGGATATCTCCCCTTCCGATTCGTTAGTGATCGTAACTGTCATTATCTCAGAAGAAGTATCAAGAAGTGAAAACAGGGTTACCTCTGCCTTTACCTTCCTTGCATTATCGCGCCTTACGACCTTCTGCCACATTCTTCCGCCTTCGAGGCAGACGTCATCCTCCCTGTCCGTAAATCTGTCTGCTTCCTGGGCTGCTGATGCTCCGGTTGCTGACCAGATGCCATCATTGTATGAAAGAAAGAAGTTTCTTGTATCTCTTCCTGCATGGAGATCCGATATGCTCTTTGGAGCTATCAGAAAGTGATTCTGATCCATCTTGGCATCTCCGCCAAAGTCCGGAGAAACCGCACTCCGAAGGCCGCTCTTTCCGGCAACAGGAAGATAGAGTCCTGAGGTGTGCTGAGGATTCTTAATCCTGAAACTTCCGTGACTGTCAATATATTCATATCCACTCATAATATTATCCTCTTTGATTCGTCCTAATGATTAGTCAAACTTCAGTATAGTATTAAGTATTCTCTCTGCACAAGGCTCAAGATCCTTCCTTGTAACAGCGCCCATTTCCATGGCCCTTTTAACCCTTTCGGGGAAGCCGCAGCCCATCTTAAGGTCATTGCCTGCAAGGATTTCCTTGTAGTGCTCGCCTCTGGTCCACCAGTCTGATGTGACCATTCCCTTAAATCCCCATTCCTCTTTGAGTATTCCTGTGAGCAGGTCTCTTGATTCCGAGGCTCTCTCGCCGTTGATGGCGTTATATGATGACATGATGGTATAGGGATCCGATTCCTCAACAATTATCTCAAAGGCCTTAAGGTATATCTCCCTTAATGCTCTCTCAGAAACTCTGGAATCTGAGTGCTTTCTGTTGGTCTCCTTGTTGTTGCAGGCAAAATGCTTGACGCTTGCTCCGACTCTGTTCTTCTGTATACCTCTCACCATAGCTGCTGCCATGCGCCCTGTAAGGTAAGGATCTTCAGAGTAGTACTCAAAGTTCCTTCCGCACATGGGATTTCTGTGAATGTTAACGGCCGGTGTCAGCCATACGCAAAGGTTGTTCTCCTTGATCTCCTCTCCGCCGGCACAGCCGATTGCCTCAGCAATCTCCCTGTTCCAGGTACATGCGATCAGTGTTGAGCACGGAAAAGCTGTAGTGTTGATACCGGTGTCCTCGGATATCCTTACTCCCGCAGGGCCGTCAGCAGTCTGTGCATTGGGAACTGCGTATTCCGGAAGATTTCCGAATCCGAACACATTGCCGACTCCCGTATTGGGCTGTCCTCCGAGCAGGTGTATAAGTTCATCGTCCGGAAGCTGATCCATGAACTCTTTTACGGTTGCTTTCCCTTCCGCTACATCAAAGAAGGTAATCGCTCCCTTTACAAAGGGCTCTGTCAGATAGTGTGTGTCCCTTGCCCTTACCTTTGGAGTAAGTGCTTCTTCTGTGCCCTTTTCCATCTTTTCAAAGATGCATTCGTTTATATCCTTATGCTCTCCAAGGGGAAGGTCTTCAAAGCTTCCGTCTGATAGCATCCTCTTTTTGAGCTCAACAGGCCTTAATCTGTGCGTGAGTTCTTTTACAATGATATCCTCATCAAGGCTGAAGCTGTAATCCACAAGGGCGGCATCGCGCACATTGCTGCCGATAAAGAATTCGTAACTTCCCTTTTCAAGAACGTATGCAGCCTCCCGGATTCTGCCGAGATCGTCATAGGATGACATCGCATACCTGGTTGTCTTAAGTGTGATTTCCTGAGACTGTCCCGGATCAAGGAGCCTTGTCTTTTCAAAGTCTCCAAGCACCTTCCTGCTCTTTCCAAGCCTGCCCTGTGGCGCTCCGAAATAGAGCTGAACCACTTCTTTACCGGGTACGGATCCCGTGTTGGTCACCCTGACTGTGAACCTGAAGGCATCTTGATCTGCTGTCGCAGAAATTACCTCTGTATTAAATGTAGTATATGAAAGTCCGAAGCCGAAGGGGAATATCACCTTGTCCGATGCTCCGGGTATGGTCTCAAAATACCTGTATCCAACATATATATCCTCAGTGTATTCCACATAGTCAAAGGACTCATGGAAATTCTCGGTAGAAGGATAATCCTCAAGTCTTGCTGCAAATGTGTCGGTAAGATGTCCTGAAGGACACACATCTCCAAGAAGGATGTCCGCAGCTGCGTCTCCACCTTCCATGCCGCCCTGTCCCATGAACAAAACCGCATTTATCCTGTCTTCTTTGGTAAAGCTCAGGTCGATTATTCCGCCTGCATTGATCGCAACAATGACTGTTCCAAAGTTCTCTTCTGCCAGTCTTAAAAGATTCTCTTCCCGGTCCGTTAGATAGAAATCTCTCTTCGGAAAGACTTCACTTGACAAAGTTCCCATGCTGTTCTCACCGGGCCATGGATTGAATTCGTTGTTGCATTCAACTTCGCTTCTGTCCCATCCCTCACCGGAAAACCTGTTTATCACAACAACAGCTGTGTCAGAAAAATCAGCCGCAGCTCTGATCATCTCTTCGGAGAGGTCCACTTCCTGTGTCATTCCGCGGCCTCTTCCCTTTTTGTACTGCTCTTCGAGATTTTTTCTGTATAGATCAATTACAGGCTCAAACACACTTACGCCCTTTGCCTTGAGGCCGTCATAGAGCGAATGTACGTAGGCGCAGTAAACATCACCTGACCCGCCGCCTCCCTTGACATAGTCAACCGAAGCCTTTCCAAGCAGTGCTATCTTCTTATCCTTACTTAATGGGAGAGCCCCGTCGTTCTTTAAAAGAACCATTCCTTCCTGTGCAGCCTGTCTTGAAATCTCAATGTGCTGCCTGGATCCTGTGACTCTTCCCGTCTCATACAGAGGAAGAGCAGGCTGATAATTTAATCTGGCCCATCTTTGCATAATTAAAACACCTCCATTGTCATAGCCCCATTTTATCATGTAAATGCACGAGGAAAAGGGTTGTTTTTCAACAGAGGTGCTTTTTTTTGATTTTTTTTCTGCGCATGTTTACCCCTTATACACGACTGCTCTTTATATAATCTTATTTTGTTTCTTTTTATACTAAATATTATACTACTGGAATGTGGTATACTGAAAAGATACAAAGGACACCAATTTTCAAAAAGGATAAGCTTATGGAAAAAGATATTTTTGAAATAGAACAGGAACATCTGTCAGCAACCTATAAAAAGCTCACAGAGAGGCAAAAGATCCTTGAGGAGGAGATTTCCGCCCTCGATGCCAAGGCGATAGATGACAAGAACGACATAAGGGACAACATTCGCTTCGACTATGCCGATTCAGAGGCTTCAATGGAAACTCTGGCCGAGATTGAGGTATGGAACCGCTACATCGACACCTACAACGTGCAGAGCGATTCTCTGGGCAAGAGCCTTGCTACCGTCAACAAGCTCCTTGCTGCACCATATTTTGCCAAAATTGAGCTCTTATTCGATCCTGACGAAGAGCCTGAGAGCTATTATATAGGAAGGGCTTCTTTTACGGAGAACGGTCACAGACAGATCATTGTCGACTGGAGAGCCCCCATTGCAGAAGTATACTACAACCAGGAAATGGGCCACACAAGCTACACTGTCGAAGACAGACAGATAAGTGTGAACCTGAAGAACAGGCGTCAGTTTGATCTTGTCAGGGACAGGCTCATCTCCTATTTTGACACCCAGATCGCAATTGAGGACCCTATCCTCATTCAGTCCCTGTCCCAGGCCAAATCCGACAAGATGAGCGCCATAACCGCCACCATACAAAAGGAGCAGAACATCGTCATAAGGCACCCCGATGTTCCGTACCTTCTGGTAAACGGAATCGCAGGAAGCGGCAAGACATCGGTTCTGCTTCAGAGGATCGCATATCTCTTTTATCAGAAAAGAGATACCCTGCGGCCTGACCAGGTGTGCCTCATGACTCTGAATCCGGTGTTCAGGGACTACATAGACAACGTTCTTCCTGACCTGGGAGAATCCAATCCGCTCACCATCACCTGGCAGGAGTTTCTCGATATGGTGGGAGCACCGTTCAGGAACGAGGAATACGACTACACAAGATCTGAGAGTCTTGAAAAGATACGGGATACACTCCCCACACTTGTGCCCGAGGCGGAGGATTTCCTTGATATCAGACAGAAAGACCTCGTCGTTATCAAAAAGGAAGAGATCCTTTCTGTCATAAACAGATTCAAACAGTTTCCTATGGGAAGCCGCCTCATACAGAATGCCACTGATGAGCTTGAACAGAGAGCCAAAAGCGTCCTTAAGAACAACGCTGTGGACAATAACGAAGAAGTTACCGAGAGCACGGCAAAATCAGAGCAGGGTGAAGAAAACCGAATGGAGAATGACTTTGGCGGAGCCCTTAAGCAGATACGCCGCTGCAGCTTTTTGAACGTCTCTCACATTGCGAAGCGCATACTCGGTACAGATACCATAACAGCCTCAGAATGGCTCTACACCATGATGGAGCTGACAGGAATGTGCGACCGCAGCATGAAGTATGTGATGATCGACGAAGTACAGGACTACACCATGGCCCAGCTCATGATATTCAGCAAATTCTTCCCGGGCGCACGCTTCATGCTCCTTGGCGATGAGTATCAGGCAATCCGTGAGGGAACTCTGTCTTTTTCAGATCTTGAGGCCTTTGCAGCCTCAGAGAAAAAGAAATTTGTCGAGCTTGCGCTTCTTACCAGCTACAGAAGTTCACCTGAAATAACAGAGATGTTTGCATCTTACCTTCCAAAGGAAAAAGAGATGCTTGTCTCCTCAGTCAAGCGCCCCGGCGAGAAGGTTCTTGAAAAAAAGTACGGATCTGACAAAAAGTATTATCAGGAACTTCGGGAAATAATAAATGAATACAAAGAAAAGGACGGACTGACCGCAGTCATCTGCAGAGATCAGTACAGCCTTGAAAAGATAAGCGCTGCCCTCAGTGATGATTCTGTCATGGGCGATGACGCACCGCCTGTAATATCAGGGGGTGAACCTCTTCCAAAGAGCGGCGCTCTCATAATAGAACTTGCCCTTGCAAAGGGCCTTGAATTTGACCAGGTCATCCTTCCGGATGCAGATTCGCAGTCTTACCCGGATGACGAACTGGGCCGCCACTGCCTGTATACCGCAATATCCAGAGCCACAAGGAATCTGGCAATCTTCAGATAACTGTCTGAAGAACACATGCATTCTTGGATAAAGAATCCAAGAATGCATACTTATATCTGCAGATACTTAAGAACATCTCCAAGGCTCTCAAGGATCACCTCGGCCTTTTTGTTCATCTCATCGTCAGGTGCAAGAAGGTCAGGTACCATTATGGGGCGCAGGTGTCCT
>CAMNOS010000084.1 GCA_946546925.1 uncultured Butyrivibrio sp. | reverse complement strand
TATCAGGAAGAGCTTCCCGGATACATGGCTGGTTACGCAGCAGTAAAGATGGGCTACACAAAGCTTGGTTTCCTTGGCGGAATGGCAGTTCCTGCTGTTATCCGTTACGGTTACGGTTTCGTACAGGGTGCTGACGCAGCAGCTGCTGAGCTCGGCGCTGATATCGAGATCAACTATGCTTACGGTAACCAGTTCTACGGCGATTCCGACATCACAGCTGCTATGGATACATGGTACCAGGGCGGCACAGAAGTTGTATTCGCATGCGGCGGCGGTATCTTCACTTCTGCAGGCGAGGCAGCTGCTAAGGTTGGCGGCAAGGTAATCGGTGTTGACGTTGACCAGGCTGCAACAATCGACGGAATGTTCGAGGCAGGCATGACAGTTACTTCTGCTATGAAGGGACTTCAGGCTACTGTTCAGACACTTCTTTCAGCTATCAGAGATGGTCAGTGGGAGAACTTCGCAGGACAGATCCAGAACCTTGGTCTTGTATCTGCTGATGATATGTCTCTCAACTACGTTGGTCTTGCTGATTCTACAGTATGGACAGACGGCTTTACAGAGGCTGATTACAAGCAGCTCGTTGCTGATATGGTTAACGGCAAGGTAGTAGTTTCCAACGATTCTTCTGCTCCCGAGCCTTCAGCTACAACAGCTAAGATCAACTTCCAGGGCAACATTAAGTAATTTACTGTTAGACGGAGTATCCGTATAACACATTATCTTGACATTTAAGTCAATAAGGGCCGGCAGATTCATAGTCTTCCGGCCTTTTTTTAGAAAGATATGGCTCTAGGATTATCTTTCTCATTTTAAGGTTATTTTACAGGGGGTAACTCATATGGCAGGAAATGAAGAATATGCTATTGAGATGCTGAACATTACCAAGAGGTTTCCCGGAATCATAGCCAATGATAATGTCACAGTGCAGCTCAAAAAAGGTGAGATCCATGCGCTCCTGGGGGAAAACGGCGCAGGAAAGTCCACCCTTATGAGTGTTCTGTTTGGTCTGTATCAGGCTGAGGAAGGAACCATTAAGAAGGACGGCAAGGTTGTTAAGATCAACAATCCCAATGATGCCAACGATCTGGGAATCGGAATGGTTCATCAGCATTTCAAACTGGTTCAGTGCTTCACCGTTTTGGATAACATCATTCTCGGTGATGAGACAACCAAACATGGAATTTTGCAGAAAGAGGAGTCGAGGAGAAAAGTTCTTGAACTTTCTGATAAGTACGGCTTGAAAGTTGATCCTGATGCCAAGATTGAGGATATCACCGTTGGAATGCAGCAGAGAACTGAGATTCTTAAGATGCTCTACAGGGACAATGAGATCCTTATTTTTGATGAGCCTACTGCAGTTCTTACGCCCGCAGAAATAGATGAACTTATGGAGATTATGAGAAACCTTGCCAAAGAGGGCAAATCAATTCTCTTTATTTCTCATAAACTTGCAGAGATCATGTCTGTGGCTGACAGATGCACTGTTCTGAGAAGAGGTAAATATATCGGAACAGTCAATATTGCAGATACTGATCAGAATGAGCTCAGCCGTATGATGGTAGGACGTGACGTTCAGCTCGTAGCGACCAAGGAAGATAAGGTTCCCGGAGAGACGATACTTCACGTTGAGAACATGACTGTTCCCAGTAAGCTCCATCACAACAATGCTGTTAAGAATGTCTCCTTTGATGTGAGGTCAGGTGAGATTGTCTGCATTGCCGGAATTGACGGTAACGGACAGACAGAGCTTGTATATGGCCTTTCGGGACTTGAGAACTGCACAAGCGGCAAGATCACACTCTGCGGAAGAGATATTACACATGCTTCCATAAGAGAGAGGTCCACTCACGGAATGAGCCATATCCCTGAAGACAGACACAAACACGGACTTGTAATGGACTACTCACTGGCTTACAATCTGGTTCTTCAGAGGTACTTTGAGCCTGAGTTCTCTACAAAGGCGGGATTCCTTAAAAAGAACTCGATCATGAATTATGCCAATAAACTTATCGAGCAGTACGACATCAGATCCGGACAGGGTGCACCCACGATCGCGCGCTCTATGTCAGGTGGTAACCAACAGAAGGCGATCATAGCAAGAGAGATTGACAAGAACCCCGATCTTCTTATTGCTGTGCAGCCCACAAGAGGTCTGGATGTCGGTGCCATAGAGTATATCCACAAGCAGCTTATAGCTCAGAGAGATGCAGGACATGCTGTTCTTTTGGTATCTCTTGAACTTGAGGAAGTTATGAGTATTTCTGACAGAATACTCGTAATGTATGAGGGAGAACTCGTGGGAGAGTTCGATCCCAAGAAAACCACGCCTGAAGAGCTTGGTCTCTACATGGCAGGAGCTAAGAGAAAGGAGATAGGAGCATAATGAGCGGACAAAACAGTTCAAATCAATCAGACAGCTTCCTTTCAAAGCCTGCTGTGCAGTCTATCCTTGCAGCTCTTCTCTGCATTGTAATTGGTCTTCTTATAGGTTACATAGCGCTTCTTATCATCAGCCCCAAGGGAGCTACGGAAGCTATCATCACTATTTTGAAGAATTACTTTACTTACCCCACTAAGGCTGCGGCAATGAAGTACCTCGGCAATACACTTGTCAAGGCAGCACCGCTTCTGATGTGCGCATTGTCGATCCAGTTCTGTTATCAGGCAGGCCTTTTCAATATCGGAGCTGCCGGACAGTATGTGGCAGGTGCAGGAGCATCACTTTTCTGTGCCCTTGCACTTAAGCTTCCGTGGTTTGTATGCCTTCTGGCAGCACTTATCGCAGGCGGCTTATTCGGAGTTATTGTGGGACTTTTAAAGTCTTACCTCAATGTTAACGAGGTTATTTCGGGAATCATGCTGAACTGGATAGGTCTTTATACAGTCAACATGCTTCTTTCAGGAGTAAAAGAGACAGCCAGCCCCTATACAGTGTCGGTTGCAAGTACCAACGAAGCTGCACTTCTTCCTTCCCTGGGAATGGAGAAGCTCTTTTCAAACAATAAATACGTAACAATAGCAATTCCACTGGCTATTCTTGTGGCAATACTTCTCAAGGTGGTTCTGAGCATGACAGTATTCGGTTATGAGATCAAGGCTACAGGTATCGCCAAGGATGCAGCCAAGTACAGCGGAATGAAAGAGAAGAGAAATGTTATCATAACCCTGTTTATCGGTGGCGCTCTTGCAGGCATCGGCGCAGCATTCCTTTTCCTTTCAGGATATGAGCAGTGGTCGGTAACACAGTCATCTGTTCCAAGCATGGGCTTTAACGGAATTGCTGCCACATTCCTCGGCGGACTTGACCCCATCGGAACCATATTTGCTTCATACTTCATCCAGCACATTACAAGTGGCGGATCATACCTTGACAAGAATATTTATCCTTCTCAGATATCTGATTTCATCTCTGCAATTATCATTTATCTGTGCGGTTTCGTTCTGTTCTTCAAGCTGTATCTCAACGGATATCTCAGAAAGAGGGCAGAGAGAGCCAAAGAAAGAGGAATTTCCAAAAAAGAGGAAGGAGGTAACTTCTGATGGTACTGCTTCTTCAATACACTTTATTATTTGCATCGGTACTTATCCTTGTTGCTCTCGGAGGATGTTTTTCGGAGCACTCAGGTGTTATCAACCTGGGACTTGAGGGAATCATGGTAATGGGTGCCCTGGGCGGAGCACTTACGCTCAAGTATATTTCACCCAATACACCTGCACTTTTGATCGTCCTTGCAGTTATTGCAGCATCGGTTTTATCGGGCGCTATCTACTCGGTACTTCTTGCGGTTGCCTGCATCAACTTAAAAGCTGATCAGACACTGGTAGGAACAGCTCTTAACATGCTCGCAGCAGCTGCAGCTACAGTTATCGTCAAATCGATCAACATGGCTGAGAACCCTGACAACGTATCATCAACTGTTCAGTATGTTCAGTCCAAAAAGGCACTGGTAGTTCCCATCGGATCATTCCAGTTTAACTGGTTCATGCTGGTTGCTCTTATTGCACTTATTCTTGCATATGTGATCCTCTACAAGACGAGGTTTGGACTCAGACTCATGGCCTGCGGAGAGCATCCTCAGGCTGCAGATTCAGTTGGTATCAATGTTTATACAATGCGCTGGGCAGGCGTACTCATTTCAGGTATGCTTGCAGGTATAGGCGGAATTGTTTACATCACTGCCGGTGTCAGTGAGTGGAAATTTGAGGTCGGTGTTGCCGGATTTGGCTTCCTTGCACTTGCCGTTATGATCTTTGGTCAGTGGAAGCCCATCAACATCGGACTTGCAGCGCTTTTGTTCGGATTCTTCAGAGCTCTTTCAAATGTTTACTCAGGCTTTGATTTCCTTTCAGCGCTCAACATTCCGGGATCCGTTTACAATATGATGCCTTACATCATTTCACTTATTGTCCTTGCATTTACATCCAGCAATTCAAGGGCACCTAAGGCTGAAGGAATTCCTTACGACAAGGGATCAAGATAAAGAAAGAGAACACATCAAATGGACATAAATGTAGAAGAATTGATCAGACAGGCTCTTGAAATGAGAAAGATGAGCTACACGCCATATTCACATTTCAATGTTGGAGCAGCTCTTCTTGCTGCAAACGGGACGATATACACCGGCTGCAATATCGAGAATGCCTCGCTGACTCCGACTAACTGTGCTGAGAGAACGGCTTTTTTCAAGGCGGTAAGCGAGGGAGTCAGGGACTTTGAAGCGATAGCTATAGCAGGTGGCCCTGACAATGCGACAGAACTTGATTATTGCCCGCCCTGCGGAGTATGCAGACAGGTTATGAGCGAATTCTGCAGGGATGACTTCAAGATCATCATGGCTAAATCAGTAACTGAATACAAAATTGTGACGCTGTCTGAAAATCTCCCTGACAGATTTGGCCCGAAAGATCTTTTGGGTTGACGAATGCACTGATTATATGTTATATTATAGTGCGTTGTGATAATCAGACGGTCCTCTGGCATATTGATTATGTTTAAGAACGTCCATGGAAATAGGAGAATAAGATATGAGTACAATTATCGAAGAGCTCGAGAAAGAGCAGCTGAATGCCAATGCACCGGAGTTTCACACAGGTGATACCGTAAGGGTGCACGCCAAGATTAAGGAAGGAAACCGTGAGAGAATTCAGGTTTTCGAGGGAACTGTTAAGAAGATCCAGGGCGGAAGCAACCGTACAACTTTCACAGTAAGAAAAGAGTCTTACGGTGTTGGCGTTGAGAAGACATGGCCACTTCACTCACCTATCGTTGAGAAGGTAGAGGTTGTTAGAAGAGGTAAGGTAAGAAGAGCTAAGCTGAACTACCTTAAGGGACTTACAGGTAAGAAGGCTAAGGTTAAGGAGCTTGTTACCAGATAATTATGTATTAAAGGGCAGTTACTCATGCAGTAATTGCCTTTTTTCATTAAATGGCAGAGTATTTGAGATAAGATGAGATCAAGAAAACATACACTTACATTTCATCAAAAGAAAAAGATAATAACTCCAAAGCTGGTAAGAGAGATCTTAAGCTGGGTAATAGTGACGATCCTTGGAATAGTCATAGCTTTTGCTCTTGTGTTTTCCTTTGGAATGCAGGTAATGGTTATAGGTGACTCAATGGAGCCGGAACTTGCCAACGGACAGAAAGTCCTGGTGGACAGAGCACTTGCTGCCATCATCAGTCCCAAGAGGGGCGATATCATTGTCTTTTTGCCTAACGGCAACACCAACTCTCACTACTATGTTAAAAGAGTGATCGGTGTTCCGGGGGATACGGTTCAGATAACTGACGGCATTCTCTATATCAATGGGACTGCAGCGGATGAAGATCCGGAAGTTTTCGACAAAATGGAAGATGCCGGCATTGCAGCCAATCCTGTTGCCCTAAAGAGCGGCGAATACTTTGTGCTGGGAGATAACAGGAACAGCAGTGAAGACTCAAGAAGTGCCAACATTGGGATAGTATCAAATAATATGTGCGTGGGTAAGGTCTGGTTTAAGCTTAAGTTTGAAGACAATAAGGGCGGGCCAATCCTCAATGAGTATTAAGGAATCGGTGAAATTATGAATTATCAGTGGTATCCGGGTCATATGACCAAAGCAATAAGGATGATGCAGGAGAATATCAAGCTCATTGATATAATAATTGAACTTACTGATGCAAGGATACCCTCATCAGGAAGAAACCCTGACATCGATGAACTGGGAAGGAACAAGTTCAGGCTGATAATTCTCAATAAGGCTGACCTTGCGGATCCTAAAGTGACCGCAAAGTGGAAGGAATTCTATGAGGCACAGGGCTATTTTGTTGTTGAGATGAACTCTAAGACTGGCAATGAGCAGGGCAGGGTCAAAGAACTTGTCCAGAGCGCCTGTGCTGAAAAGATAGAGCGCGATAAAAAACGCGGGATTGTAGGCCGTCCCATAAGAGCTATGGTTGCAGGTATACCCAATGTAGGTAAGAGCACTTTTATCAATAAGCTGGCAGGAAGAGCTTCTGCCAAGACCGGCAATAAGCCGGGCGTAACCAAGGGCAAGCAGTGGATATCTCTTGGCAAGAACATGCAGCTTCTTGATACTCCGGGCATCCTGTGGCCGAAGTTTGAAGATCAGACAGTTGGGCTTCATCTTGCGCTTATAGGTTCGATGAACGATGAGAACCTTGATACGACAGAACTGGCATGTGACCTTATCAAACTCCTTGAAGAAAACTATCCAACAGTCATAAAAGAGAAGTATAATATTACTGATGAGGACATTCATCATTTTGAAGAGGAGCAGTACGCGACCAGGTACAGCGCATATCTGTCGGCTGTTGCCAGAGAGCGGAAGCTGATCAATCAGGGTGCTGTACCCGATATTGACAGGGCTGCTTCACTGCTGCTTGATGATTTCAGGAATGGGAGACTCGGAAGACTTTCCCTTGAAAGACCCGAATAAACAGTGCCATGGCACAGAATCGAGACCGGAATGAAAGAAGCATTTAAAGAGATACTAAGTACACTTATATATCTTATAGTTATCTTTGGACTGACTTTTTTATTCATAACCTTTGTAGCCCAAAGAACAGAAGTAAGCGGCTCATCAATGGAACCGACACTCCAGGACGGAGATTCACTTCTTGTGGATAAGCTATCCTACAGGTTTAAAGACCCGAAGAGGTTTGATATCGTGATCTTCCCATATCAGTACGGTGATAATCAGTACTTCATCAAAAGAGTCATCGGACTTCCCGGAGAGACTGTCAGAATAGATTATGATGGGAATATTTTCATAAATGATGAGAAACTTGATGAGAACTATGGGGCTGAGGTAATCCTTGATCCGGGAAGAGCAGAGACTGAGATAAGCCTTGGCGACGGGGAGTTTTTTGTCATGGGAGACAACAGGAATCACAGTATGGATTCAAGGGACATTTCTGTTGGCAATATTCAGAAAAAGGATATATTGGGGAAAGCTTTTATAAGGATATATCCGTTTTCCAGTTTTGGGGGAATAAACTAAATGCAGTCTTTGACAGAGATAAAAGAAATACTGCAGAAAGCTGAGTCGGAAAAAGAGCTTGATGCCTTTATCCTTGCACACAGGGATGATACGAGGGCAGGAGTTAGAAAACTAACTGAAACGGCAGCAAAAAGAATTGATGCCATCAAAAAAGAGATTGAGCGCACAAGGCAGATGTACCGCTATGAGCGGGAGAATGAATCATTTGGTCTTTTGTGCGGGATTGACGAAGTCGGAAGAGGACCTCTTGCAGGCCCTGTCTATGCGGCAGCGGTTATCTTAAAGAAGGATAAACCCCTTCTTTATCTTAATGATTCCAAGAAATTATCCGAAAAAAAGAGAGAAGAGCTATACGACGTCATTATGGAAGAGGCTGTTGCTGTGGGAATCGGTCATGCTTCCTGTGAGCGTATCGATCAGATCAATATCCTGCAGGCGACCTTTGAAGCAATGACAATGGCTGTCAATTCACTAAACGTCAAACCGGGAGCTCTTTTGATTGATGCTGTGCACATACCGCAGCTTGAGATGTACAGACAGATATCGATTATAAAAGGCGACGCCAAGAGTGCGTCAATAGCGGCAGCAAGCATAATTGCCAAAGTTACAAGGGACAGGGTGATGACGCAGCTTGCCGAAAAGTACCCTGAGTATGGCTTTGAATCCAATAAGGGATATGGGAGCAGCCAGCACATAGCTGCACTGAAGAAATACGGTCCCTGCGAGATTCACAGAAGATCCTTTATAAGGAATTTTGTATGAATATAATCAGCCAGAATGTGATACAGCAGAATACTGTACTTCCTGAAAGCAGCAGACCCTTTCCTCAGCAGGCACCGGCTGAGCAGCTGCAGCTCAAGGCGGGTTCAACCATTCAGGGTACTGTTGTGTCCATTACGGATACCGAAAACGGCAAAATGGCCAATATTAATGTCGGTGACAGCGTTATCAATGCCAAGCTGACTGAGGGCATGGGTCTTCGGGAAGGTCAGACTCTTAATTTCTCTGTGCGTTCAAGCGGACAGAGCGGCGTATCAATAACGCCTCTTTATGAGAACACCTCTGTTGACCAGAGTACCTTAAAAGCGCTTACAGCCGCCGGAATCGAAGTTAATAATGATACGATAAACATGGTCAAGGGGATGATGGAGGCATCGCTTCCGATCAATAAGGATGCACTTCTTGAGATGAACAAGAACCTTACCATGCATCCCAATACTTCAATTTCAACCATGGTTGAAATGAAGAGTCTGAATATCCCCATAACTGACAACAATATTACACAGTTTCAGAACTACAAGAACTATGAGCACCAGGTGACAAGTGCCATGGAGAATATCATGGATGAGCTTCCGGGAGCATATTCCACTCTTATATCCAGCGGCAATGAGACAGGAGCACTCAATCTGTATGGATCTGTTCTTAAGCTGATTAGTCAGGAGATGACTGCACAGAACTCTGCTGCCGGACAGAGCGCAGATATTACTGCAGTGGTTACAGGGGAGAATGCTGTTGCAATAACTGAAAATGAGACTTTGGAGAGCGCGGTTTCAGAAGAGACAGTTCTTTTGCAGGAAGGGGATTCAGAAACTGACAAACAGATGATAGCTCCCGCCTCAAAAGACATTTCCGCAGCACAGGATGGAAAGAGCGGTGAAATCACATCGGCTGATAAGGGCCCTCTTCAGCAGGGAAGCGGTCTTTCAGAGAAATTTGCTGATAATCTGAGAAACCTTGGTATATCGGACGAGACGATCGGCAAGTACAATGAAGCTCTTAAAGAGGCTTCACTCGGGGAGAATGAGGACAGGACATCAGGTGCCGCGCGCGGACTTGAAACAGCCCAGAAAGAGCTACTTAAGGAACTTGCAAATACTTTTGAGTCAAGTGACCTCTCAAATCCTGCAGAGAAGGCGATATGGAAGAATATCTTTTCCAATAAAGACTACACCAGACTTCTGAAGGATAATATGTCTTCAGAGTGGCTTTTAAAGCCGCAGGATGTGGAGAAGAAGGAAAATGTTGAAAATCTATACCAGAGACTGGGGAATCAGATAAAAGGACTTACGAGTGCGATAAACCAGAATCTCGGCGCCGAGTCGAGGCTTGGACAGGCCGCAACTAACCTGCAGAATAATCTGGACTTCATGAATCAGCTCAATCAGATGTTCCAGTATGTGCAGCTTCCCCTTCAGATGGCTGGGCAGAATGTGCACGGCGATCTGTATGTCTATCGCAACAAGAACAGAAAACTCAGTGAAGACGGTTCTGTTTCAGCTGCGCTGCACCTTGATATGGAGAATCTGGGACCTGTTGACGTATATGTCAAGATGAAGGACACCAAGGTTTCCACCAACTTTTATGTTGCTGACGACAGCGTGATCGAACTGATCAATGACAACATAAATATATTGAACGAGAGGCTTGAAAAGAGGGGATATTCCATGAGTGTGTCCTTAAAGCTCCATGATGATATGGATGGACAGGACGCAGCAGTGGATGAGATGCTCAGTGTCTCTAAGATGCCGGTTCTTTCAACTGCTTCTTTTGATGCAAGGGCATAAGGTGAACAATGAAAGACAGCTACGGTAAAGAAAAAGTAAAAACCGCGGTGGCTCTCGGGTACGATCCCAATGAAGACGGAGCCCCCAAGGTCATAGCATCGGGACGAGGTGCCCTTGCCGAAAAGATCATTGAACAGGCCAAAGAGAATAAGATTCCTGTTCATGAGGATGACAAACTGGCGGATACTCTTTCGAGACTTGAGATCGGTGAGATGATCCCGCCGGAGCTGTATGAAGTAGTGGCCGAGATCCTCGTTTTTGTGGACGCCATGGACAAGATAAGGGCCAAGGACAAGTCGAGAAAATAGCGGGAAGGAATATACATTTGAACAAGAGAGAAATAGGTGTAAGCAGTGAGGCTCTTGCCTGTGACTATATCGCTTCGCAGGGCGGGATCATTGCTGCAAGGAACTTCTCCTGCAAGCAGGGGGAAGTTGATATAATAGCCAGAGATGGTATCTATCTTTGCTTCATAGAAGTGAAATACAGGAAAGATGGAAGCTACGGCCTTCCTGAAGAAGCAGTAAGTTTTGCCAAGCAGAAGAAAATCTGTAAAGTTTCTAAGTTCTATCTTTATTCTAAGTACAAATCTTTTGATATCCCTATAAGATATGATGTTCTTGCAATTTCTGTGATAGATGGTATTTTATCCTTTAGATGGATAAAGGATGCCTTTTGCTATATTGAATGAGGATCAGATTTTCGTTTTTTGAGAGTAAAGGAGACCGGTTATGGGTGAACTTAAGATAAAAAGATACGGAAATGACAGGACCTGTGAGCTTAAGGACCACAATGGGCTCAAATACCTTGTGTTTCCAAAATTTGAGCAGCTAGGTATTGTGGATCACATGTTCAGCACGAGAATCGGAGGAGTTTCAAAGGGGTGCTACAGCGAGTGCAATTTAAGCTATACAAGGGGTGACGACAAGGAAGCAGTTGATGAGAACTACAGGCTTGTTGCGGATGCGCTCGGTCACGGCAGGAGCCTTAATGATTTTGTCTGCACTTTTCAGACCCACACCACCAATGTGATGGTTGTTACGGACAAGGACAGGGGAAAAGGTCCGCTGATTCCTAGGGAATATACGGATATTGACGGACTTGTGACCAATGTCCCGGGAATAATCCTTGCGACATTTCATGCTGACTGTCCCCCGGTCTATTTTGTTGACCCTGTAAACAGAGCGATAGGTCTTTCTCATTCCGGGTGGAAGGGTACACTTGGCAAGATATCCCGGAAGACAATTGAAAAGATGACCGAGAACTACGGAACAGATCCCAAAGACCTCTACTGCGCAATCGGACCTTCGATTTGCGGAGATTGCTATGAGATAGGCGAAGATGTGGCAGAAAAGGTCAGAGATTCATATTCTGAAGATGAGATAAGAGATGATAAGATTCTGGTTCCATATCCCAATAACAAGTACAGACTCTATCTCTGGAATGCAATTTCCTATACACTAAGGCTTTCCGGGGTTCCGAAGGAGAATATTATCGTGACTGATATATGTACAAGATGTAACCCCGAGCTTTTGTTTTCGCACAGGGTGCACGGGGATAAGAGAGGCAACCTGTGTGCATTTCTGTCACTGAGGGCATGAGCATGCGGGATTGACGGACATGTATATATCAATTGACGAATATTAGTTAATTTCTTAAGAAATCTTAAGAAATTTCGACGGTAAATCTTAAGAATTTAATGATT
>CAMNOS010000083.1 GCA_946546925.1 uncultured Butyrivibrio sp. | reverse complement strand
CCCCTTTACAGCGTTATCATGAGGTTATTGAGCCCCAGAGCGGGGATGAAGTTCACGTCTCTGGCGAGCTTCATGATTATGCGGATTCCAAGCCCGGCAGAAAGGTCTTCCGGGTTGTTTTTCTCATACCACTCCACCGGATCAAACTGCTTGCCATTGTCCCTGATCCTGATCAGGTGAGCATCGGCCTTATGTATGACTCTGAGCTCAGCAAGGACCTCTTTTCCAGTCTTATGGATCATGGTATTGCCCACAGTTTCCTCTATAAAAAGAGCTGTCATCTGGGCTGTCCGTTTATCAATATTCTTTTTTAAGCAAAAAGCCATTGCGTCCTCAGAAGCTTTTACAACATCTTCCATCGATGACATGGAAGCCTCAAACAGATCATCCGCTCCTGCCCCAAAGTCATCCGGCAACAGGATCAGCTCCCCGATGTGGAGAGCCGGCTTTCTACCCACAATTGTCGGGATGATAAAACAGGACAAAAGTGAAAGCACACCGGCAAGCACAAGTCCCAGCTCAAATCCCCCAAGACCGTATATGTTTCCAAGTATAATGCAGGAAAAGATTGGAAATGCCGCTTCACGCAATAAAGTAATTATGTTGCTGAGCATATTCCTGTTTGTCCCCTGAAGCGCACCGCACTGAGAAAAGGTAATGGCCTGTAATATATTCTGCAGTGCCATAAATCGGATGAATACTGCAGCCTGAGCTATCTCTTTCGTTGCGGTATGATCAAGAAAGCCTCTGGCAAATACCCCTGCAAATACAAACATCACCGCCATCAATACTCCCATAAAGATGAGAACAAATCGTATTGAGAACCTGGCGGCCTTCACTATTCCGTTTCTGTCCTCTTCGCCAAAGAGCATACTCACCAGAGCAGATGTGGTCGTCGCCGTTCCAAGCAGCACTGCATTTACAATGGAAAAAAGTGAATTGGCACCGGTTATTGCTGCAACAGCCACTGTCCCGCTGCAGGCAAGTAGAAAGACATTAAAGCATATCCCCCTCACTGCCATGCTCCCCATCGTTATAGAGCTCGTAACGCTGCAACGCAAAACCTGTGTTACTTCTTTCAGATCAAGCCTTGTAAAAGAAAACCTGAGGACTCTGTCCTTCTTGGTAAAATGCGTCAATATGACCACAAATCCCAGGAAATAACTAAGTGCTGTGGCAAACGCCATTCCCATCATTCCGCCGTGGAAAACCGCGACGTTAAGATAGTCAAACAAGAAATCGGTTATCAGCACAACTACCATTCCGGCCATACCCCTGGCCCTGTCGTTATCCACCATCATCAGACCTGAGAGGGAAATAGAGAACCACATGGGAAGAATGGCAAGTGAAAAGCCTCTCAGGTAGTCCTTTACCATGGCGACAATTTCGGGATTCTGCGCTCCCGATGCAAGTGCACCAGCTATTGTCGGCGCAAGGACATATAAAAGCGCCATAAAAAGGATTGAAACAAACAGCTGTATTTCCATTATCATGCTGAAAATATTGTTAACCAGATCTTTTCGTGCCATGCCCATGTACCTGGTGCACATGATCCCAAGTCCCGGTCCAAGCAGCCCTCCGACAATATTGAGCAGCAGGATAACAGGCTGAACAAGTCCGGAAGCTGTCACTGCATCTTTTCCCAGAAACTGTCCGGTCAGAATGGCATCGATCATGACACAGGCGATTGAAAAGAGCATGCTGATACCGTTAACTGCCCATATTCCTACAAATGCTTTATTTATCAAACGGTCATCCGACTTCATTTAAGGCGCCTCCAATAATGATTTCAGTATTTTCATTTGATCAGGCGATCCGGGTTCACCGGTTTATGCAATAAAAAAAGGTCTTTCGACCGTTAAATTTTGGGAGGAGGAGCTGCCAGCAGCACTGGCAGCTCGTTATGAAAAAGAGTTTTACTTATATCAGTGTTCTCGCTTCATTCGATATATTTATGTTACCTTGAAAATTTTTCCATGCCTTAAACAAATTGTGAATGAATTGTAACTGAACCCTAATCTTTTTCTAAACCGCTTCGCGCTCCTTATTAATTCCTGCCTGACTCCATGGATTCCAGGAGACGATACCAGTGCTGCAGGGTGTTCTCCAGAAAGAAATAGTGATAAAAGTAGAATCCGAGAAGGATGGCCAGCCCCAGCATTATTATGGGCGGGAGAATCCCAAGCTCCGGATGAAGCACCGCAAGATCAATGACAAACAGCTCTGCCAGCACGACCATGACTGTCACAATAAGGTGCACCAGCCTTTCGTGCTGGATTATGGATATCTTTTCTCTGTGAAGCGCTATCATTTCTTCATTCACAGAGCCGCTGTCAATAGCAGAGACAATCTGCCTTTCATGGTTCTTACAGTATTCTTTTATATTGATTCCGAATGCGTCATTTTCTCTTTTGTCTAAGCTGTACTTCATGTTCTCCCCCCTATCGTACAACCTTAAAATTCCACTCCTTGTCAAAAGAATAGTCCTTGGTACATATGACAAGTAAAAAAGGGGGATTTGGAAAAATCCCCCCTTTATGCGCCGTCTATATTGCGGTATCGCAGGCTCTTTATCCCTCTATAGCTATAAGATTCTTCTCCGGAAGCTTTTTCTCAGTAGCCTTTTTGGGGATGGTCAGATTAAGTACGCCATGCCTGTAGTTGGCCTGAATGTCTTCTTTCTCGACATTATCACCTACATAAAAGCTTCTGGACATGGACCCGGCATACCTCTCCTGACGGATCAGTTTGCCTTTCTTGTTCTCGTCCCTGTCGAGGTTCTTGGCTGCACTTATAGTAATGTAGCCATCATTGAGCTCTACTGCGATATCCTCTTTTTTGAAGCCGGGAAGGTCTATAGAAACCTCATAGTTGTCATCCTTCTCGCGGATATCGGTCTTCATCATCCTTGATGCCTTTCTTCCGTAGAGCTTGCGCTCCATGTCGTGGCTCATGTCGTCAAATTCCTTCATGTAAGGGAATCCGAACAGGTCATCAATAAAGTTCTCTTCAAAAATACTGGGTGCTAACATAATGTTTACCTCCTTTGCACAAAAACAATTATTAACTGTTATTGAGCATTGGGACGGAGGATTTGGATCTTAGGAACCTCTAAGTCCTAATGGTCTTCTCTGTTCCTTTGTTCTACAAACAATATAACACCACAATTAGCACTCGTCAATGGAGAGTGCTAATCTGGATAAAAAATTATTGCATAACCCAATACAGAATTAATCTATTGAACGATTCATTTTTATACCTATATTGGATGCCGCTCTCCGCACAAAACTGCCATTAAGCTATGATCCGGTCTTTCTTGGCAGAACGTCCAACCAGGAAATATGACACCACAAACATAGCAACTACAAATACAAGAAAATAACCGCTTCCGTCGCTCTCTTCCATTGTGGCGATGTAGTCATAACAGCCGTGTAAAAGAGCCGGTATCACTACCGATAATACTCTGAAAAGTCCGGATGCTGTTCTTTCGCCCCTATTATACAGCCTCCTGGCTATGCCGTAAAAAACACCCATGAACACGCCAAAGCAGGCGTGACCGGGGATAGCTGTAACCGCTCTGACTACAGCTGTTCCAAAACCGTAAGTCATAACATAGCTGATATTCTCCCAGAGAGCAAACCCAAGGGATACAAATACCGCATAAACAACCCCGTCGTACTGGCAGTTAAATTCCACGCTTCTCCAGGTCTGTCGCTTCATCAGAAGATATTTGGAGCTCTCCTCCGCAAATGCAACAATACCGAAATAAAGGATTATGTTGTACATCGGAGAATCATAGGGAACAGTCATATCCAGAACAGCGGACAACACCCTCTCCTCAACCAGCGCCAGAAGCGATGAGAAAATACCCGCCTTGATCAGATTCCAGATCATATAAGAGCTCTCTCTTTCAAGCTTGTCTGAGCGATACACCTTGACCATGAGAAAGATTGCGGGAATGACCGCCGACGCTATCAAAACTCCGTTGTAAACAAGATATGGTGCTACCAGAAAATAAAACATATTCTATAACCTCCAATGTAATAAATATCTCCTTAACATTATAAGCATTAAGGCGGCAAAATCCAATTTCAGCTGTTTTGTTTCACAAAATTTACCGAAGGTTTAATACTTTTTTTAGAATATATAGTGTATATTTAAACTATATTCTACAACATGTTGTGTCTCGTTTTCTGAATCCGGTAAATAGGAGGATGAGCATATGGACAGATCCGGTACAAAATCAATTTGCGGAAAAAAGAATCCCAGAACAGTGGACGCCATCAGGTTTGGCAGAAGATACCTCGATCCGAATGACCTGAGACTCAAGTGCCTTGACGCCGCATCAGTAGGCCTTGCCATAACAGGAATGGCTTTCCTTATTATCAGGCTCTTTTAAAGATTGCCGATTGGCGACCAGGCAATGTATAATTTCTAAAAAAGAATCCAAAGGAATTATACGCGATGAATGAATCGGATGAGCGATACAGCACTGCTGAAGAGGCAATAATAGACGCATTTTTTCTGCTTGTTCATGAAAAAGAGCTTGAAAAGATCACTGTTACCGACGTAATCAAAAAGGCCGGTATAGTCAGAAGCACCTTCTATAACCACTATGAAAATATCCCCGCACTGATCATTGCAGCCGAGGATAAAACTCTTGACGATATTTTTCACATGATGAAGACCTTCCATCCCAAGAACGACAAGGATCTGTGCAGGTCTTTCTTTCTTGCAGTCTGCAACTATACCAAAGAAAATCCCTTCCTTGCCACCCTGCTTGAAAACGCAAGAGGTGACGGTCTGTTTGAGAAAGCCATGACCATGTTCCATAAGTACGTCACCACCGTCACTGACACCAATGCCAATGTGGCGATCTCAAGAAATGACTTCTCATTCATGATAGCCGGCGCCATCGGCAGCACTGTCGGCATTCTCCATAAATGGACAGCGGAGGACTTCTCATCCCCCGCTGAATATGTTGCAGAAAAGCTCACCGTTATCTTTATGAACGGCGTTCTCCCCTTCCTTGGTTAAAACGATTTCACCTGATCTTTTCCGGAAGCTTTTTGTCAGGCTGCTTCTGTCTCTTTAAGTGCATCCTGTCTTTTTATCTTGCCTGTGGTATTCCTTATAAAAGGCGTTCTCCTGACCACTATGGAAGTGATATGGCGATATGAGGGCTGAGTCCTGTTAAGCTCATCAATGATCGACTGAAGCGCATTTTGAACATCCTCAGCAGTTTTATATCCCATATTTGCTGCCACATCCTGGTCCGGGTAGATCCTGGCTGTCAGACCGTTGTTCTCACCTGTGATAATCACCTCAGCAATGAGGTCGTTTAGCGAGAGCCTGCTCTCAATTTCTTCCGGAGATACATTCTCACCGTTGGACATGATTATCAGATTCTTTACTCTTCCATTTATGAAAAGAAAACCATCCTCATCCAGATATCCCTTGTCGCCCGTATGCAGCCACCCGTCCTTAAGTGCCTCGTCAGTCTCCTTCGGCATCTTGTAATAGCCTTTCATGACGCTGCTTCCGCGCACGAGAATCTCTCCGTCCTCAAAAGCTATCTCCACGTTTTTAAGAGGCTTGCCGATGGAACCTGCCTTGTGGCAGGCAGGCGTGTTGCTCGTGATAACCGGCGAACACTCACTCATTCCGTAACCTTCAAATATACTTATGCCGTACTTTGCAAACTTATCAATATAATACGGCTCAAGATGCGCCCCACCGGTGAAAACAGTCCTGAGATTGCCGCCAAAGACCTTCTCTGCTATCAGTTTCCTGTCCGCGCCCTGCTTTTCAAGGGCTGAGAGCTTCTTATAGATGGTCTCGATCATGAGCGGCACCATAAGCATGACCTCGGGCTTATATATACCCATATTCCGCACCATATGTGGAAAAGAATCGTTTATGCATATAACAGATCCAAGACTCATGGTCTTGAGCCAGTCCATGACCAGGCAGTAAGCATGGTGGATCGGAAGCACGCTCATGACTACACATCCCGATTTATCCTCATACTCAACCGCATCCACATTTTCATAGAGGTTTTCCTGTGTGAGCATAACTCCTTTGCTCTTTCCTGTGGTTCCCGAAGTGTATATTATGGTTGCTATCTCATAGGCTTTCGCACCCGGGACATCAGCCCCTCCCTCCTTGAAGCCATCAATCTCATTTGGGGTGAGCATCCATATGCTGCGGACTCTCGGGCACTCTTTTTCTATCCAGCCTTTAAGCGATTCCTTCTCAGGTGAAAGAAATACCGCATCAGAGTCAGACCTTCTGATCAATTCCGCAAGCTCCTCGTCGGGAAGTGCTGCATCAAGCGGCACAGCAGTGTTTACACCCGTGACAATTCCCAGATAACTCTCGATCCATTCCGGGCAGCTTGTCCCTATAAGTGCGATATGCGCTCCGCAGAACTCGTTCTCTTCAAGCATCGTGCGGACTTTCCGCACGCTTTTATCAATTTCTTCATAGGATTTTTCACATACTTCTTTATTATTGAGCCATCTTATCGCAGGAAGATCTCCATATTTCATAACGGTATCTTCCCATAAAGTGCGTATATTTTTCATCTTTATACTCCTTTCTTAGGACGATCTGCTGTTTTCACAACTTGCTTTACACTACCCTTCAGCCTGCCATCTTAAGGTTGTCAATCAGTTCGAGGGCATCTCCGATTGTCAGAACAGACTCCATATTCTCCTCTTCGATGTTCAGGTCGAACTCGTCCTCAAGCTCCCCAAGAAGCGACATAAAATCCAGAGAACTGAATCCCAGATCCTCGCGGAACCTTGAGCTCCTTTTCATCTCCCCCACTTCTACGGTGCAGTACTGCGCTACTATCTTCTTAAACTTCATTTCCTTGCTCATTATCTTTTCCTCCCTATTAAAAGTTATTTGTCACACCATGGCCATGATCTCGCCGATTGTGCGCTTTTTATCCTCAACTCCTCTAAACAGGATCCTGCAGAGGTAATAATGCATCAGCTCCACATCCTTCTCTCCAAGCTGCACCGTCTGATAGTGATATGAGAAATTCATTCCGCCGTCATCCGTGTGTGTAACTGTGAGATACATCTTCTTGGTTGCAGCACCGTTGGCAAACCACCTGGCATGAACAGGTATCCCTGCAAGGTACTTGTTATCAATCTTTGCAGACATCGGCTGGTAGGTGAGATAGCAGCTCTCATATGTCGTATCCTCAGGGGTGTTGTACCTTTTTCTGATCTCATCATATATATATGCGGGGTCGTAATTGCTGTGCATATATATGTGGTTCTGAATATTCTGGACAATGTTTGTAGCGTCAATGAAATCAGTTTCAGGGGCTATGACTGTTCTGCAGGGAAACATAATGGTTCTGCTTCCGCCCGATGTCCACTCGTCTTTTGTTGTCCTTCTGGATATGAAATTCTGGACTGATATATCCTGTTGTCCCCCGTTTTGCTTGGACAGATATGTTCTGATTCCCAGAAGCAGCAGGTTTGTCATTGATATCCTGTTGTCCTCGCAAAACCTCATTAAAATGCCTGCGGCTTCCGGTTCCAGCTTGTAATCCTTCACCTGTACAAAAAGCTCTTTTCGCTCGATGTCAGCTGATCTTAACTGAGCATCACCGTGCCTTTTTCTTGCTTCATCCAGAACCTGCGGCCCTTGAATGTCGGAATAAAGGGGCTCTCCGTACATATCAAGCTGCTCATCCCAGAACTTTTTGTCCCTGGCAAAACGCCTTGTATTTGCAGACTTCTCAAGGTCTGCCTTGAGCTGCATTTCATAATCCGCCAGCTCATCCGGATATTCTCCGCCATATCTGTAATGTGTATACAGCTTCAGGATATCTCCCGTCATGACCATGACTGCACAGGAATCAATGAGCCTGTGATCCATATGTACAAAGAAGCCGTTGTAGTTTTCAGGGAGCTTTACCATATAGACCTCGCACATCGGAATGTCATCCCCGTCAAAAGTCTCATATGCCCAGTTCTGCATAACGTTGTCTGCTTCCTGCAGTGACATGCCCGTCAGGTCTTTGATGGGAACCTCGCGCTCATCCTTACTTATTATGTACTGCTGCGTCTTTCCTGTTTTCCCGGTCCTTGTGAACCTGACTCTCATGCAGCCATAGCGCTTTGTCTCTTCCCTGATGCATTTCTCAAGAATGTCAAAATCAAACTCCGTCTGAAGTGCTGCCACAATGCTAAGCCCCGAAACCTGCTGTGTCCTGTACTGTCTGATCCAGCTGTCATGCATTTTCTGAGCCGCTGTAAGCGGATATCTCTTTTCCATAACCAATCTCCTCACACATTTTTGAAGCGCCTGTTTGTGCTGTCTGAGACAAGTTATCACATTTGCAGCCGCGGCAAAATATGCCATCGGGCTTAATGAACAGATTTAAAAAAGTGACCGGAACATATCAAACACTTTTGTGAAATTTGTTCGTTATCTGTCATAAAATTGCCTGACAAAACCGGAGGATTTCGTGGTATGCGAAATCCTCCGGTTTTTTTGTTTTAGGGCGCAAATTATTATCTTTTTGTGAAATTCTATATCATTATTCGTTCATCGGAGTATAATGATGGTACTATATAATACACAGTAAAATGATTATAAGTAGTCTATATATCACACACCCGCGTAACCGGAGGATATGATATGGGTAACAACCCGGATACCTACCTGCTATATGAATGTGGCAAAAAGCTCTCCTATACCATGAGGATGAAGTATCGCCTTGACGAAGCAATCGATGTACGATTGCTTGAAGAGGCTGCCATGGAAGCCTTTGCCCGCTACCCGTATTTCAGTGTCAAAGTAGGTCTGGATGAGAATCAGAATTACACCCTGATCCCAAACGACAAACCGATCGCAGTACTCCAGGAACAGGACTTGAGGGTAGTACTTGGAAGTGAAGAGGTGAACGGCCACCTCTTTTTCATATCCTACAAAGATGACACTGTATATTTCAACGCATCTCACTCTCTCTGCGGCGGTTTTGGACTTCTATTCTGGGTTAAGACCACATTGTATTCATATATGTGCAAAAAGTATGGTCAGATAGATCCGCCAAAAGACTTAAAGCTTCCGGGAAGTCCCGTGACAGAGGGCGAGCTCTTTTATCCCGACGAGAACACTCTGCCCAAAAATGAACCCATATCGCGCTACGACGGAGGCAACTCCAATCTGGCAATCGGCAGATTCCTCAGGTATATGTTCAATCCCTTCGCCAAAGATTGTTACTACTACGAAATAGAGATCCCTGCCGACAAATTCATGGAATATGCCAAAACAGTAGACGGCAGTCCCTACACCATCCTCACAGCCATGATGTATAAGGTCTGCGCATATCTTTTCAGGGAAAAGAAGGGGACACATATCTCCGGCAGGATTGCCGCCGACTACCGCAAAGATATCGGAGCCGGTGAATCCTACCGCGATTTCGTGCGCTTCATCCATGTCAAATATGAATGGAACATGAGAAACGAGTCAATCAGCAAGCTCAGCATGCGAGCTCGCGGTGCCATGGTATTCCAGAACCAGCCTGAGCTTGCCTGCGAGCGCTTTGTCCGTCTGCAGGATGCTCACAGGGGAATTGACGCACAGCCCGATCTGAAACAGAAGAGAAAATATGCTGCCAGAAACAGCACTTTCAGAAGTGATCCAAGGGACAACTACACAGTAAGTTACCTGGGTCCGGTGGACTACGGCGGAATGCAGCAGCATATCAAAAGCATATACAACATAACCGACGGCGATCTGATGCTGGAAGTAACTGCCCTTGATGACAGATTCTTCATAGCTTTTCAGCTCATAGACAAAAACAGAAAGCCGCTCAATCTGTTCCTGGACATCTTAAAAACAGAAAACATACCATTCGAAGTCTCTGAGAGAAAGGTACGCCACCTTCCCTCAATACAGCTTCCGGAATAGTTTATTCGTTTTTAATAACACCCGTTCTTTCAAAGACCTCCCTTACAGTCTTTACGGGTATGATCTCAAGATTTTCTTTTACCTCATCGGCGACGTCAATGAGATCCTGCTCGTTATCTGCAGGAATAAAGGCTGTCTTTACACCGCTCCTTAAAGCTGCCATGAGCTTCTCCGGGAGCCCGCCTATCGGCATCACAAGTCCCCTCAGTGAGACCTCTCCTGTCATCGCTATCCTGGGATCAACGTCATTTCCGGTAAGAAGAGATGCTATTGCCGTCGTCATGGTTATTCCTGCCGAAGGGCCGTCTTTTGGAACCGCTCCGTCAGGCACATGAATGTGCAGGTCATTTTCTCCAAACATAGCCGCTTTGTCAGGGAAAAGAGATTTAACAAGACTGACGGCTATCTGCGCAGACTCTTTCATTACATCTCCAAGCTTTCCGGTGATTATGATGTTTCCCTTCCCTTTGGTAAAGAGAGTCTCGATATAGAGGATCTCTCCTCCAACGGGAGTCCAGGCCATTCCTGTCACAACTCCGGCCTTCTGCCTGTCAGGGACAATTTCCCTGTGCACCGGTCTCATATCAAGGTCTGTTCTGAGCTGCTCCTTAGTGATAGAGAGCTTCTCATTGCCCCCTTTTGAGATCATCACAGCTGCACCGCGGCAAAGAGAATCGATCCTCTTCCTGAGACCGCGCACTCCTGCTTCTCTTGTATACTCTTCTATGAGTGTCTTAAGTATCTCATCAGACACAGTCAGAGAATCCTCAGAAATTCCCATTGAAGACATGGATTTTGGCAAAAGATGCTTTTGCGCTATCTTGAGTTTCTCATCCGGGGTATAGCCCGTGAAGTTTATGACCTCCATCCTGTTGAGCAGGGGCTCGGGGATGGTATCAATGCTGTTGGCAGTGCAGATGAACATCACGTCCGAAAGGTCATAGGGAACATTCATATAATGATCGGTAAAAGTGTTATTCTGCTCAGGATCAAGCACTTCAAGCAGTGCACTTGCAGGGTCACCGTTATATGACTGGGAGAGCTTGTCGATCTCGTCCAGTACCATTACAGGATTGGACACCTGGCTCTTACTTATGGCATCCATGATCCTTCCGGGCATTGCACCTATATAGGTCCGCCTGTGTCCCCTGATGTCTGCCTCATCTCTGATGCCGCCCAGGCTTACGCGGACATACTCCCTTCCAAGGCTTCTTGCTATGCTCTTTCCTATGCTGGTCTTGCCGGTTCCCGGCGCCCCCACAAAAAGAAGTATTGAACCGGACTGCTCTTTTTTGAGGTTCATAACGGCAATCTGCTGAATAATACGCTTTTTGACTTTATCAAGGCCGTAGTGATCTTCATTTAGGATCTTCTCCGCCTCATCAAGGTCTATGAATTCAGCCTCCTGCTTTTTCCAGGAAAGTCCAGTGACAAAATCCAGGTAGTCATAGAGCATACCTGTCTCGGGGCTGTTTTTGCCCTCCTGCCTGAGCCTGTCAAGAACCTTTCTGGCTTCCTTCTCGGCATCCTCATTCATACCGGCTTCGTCTATCTTCTTCTCAAACTTCTGTATATCCGTAAGATTCTCCGGATGCATCTCATCCAGCTCTTTCTGAAGATACTCCATCTGCTTCTTGATGGCGGACTCGCGGTACATGTCCTTATATTCCTGCTCCTGAGCAGTAGCCGCATCCGTTGTAACCTTGGCTACCTCAACAAACTCGACCACAGCCTTTTCCATGAGTTCAAGGCGCTTTGCCGCACTGTCCTCCGCGAGGATCCTGTACTTGTCATCGTTGCTGTTCTTCATCCAGTATGAAACAGCAGCCGTCAGTTCTCCCACCGTGTTCATGTTGTCGATCATCATATTGAAAAAGCCGGCGTACTGAA
>CAMNOS010000082.1 GCA_946546925.1 uncultured Butyrivibrio sp. | reverse complement strand
CATCTCATCGTCAGGTGCAAGAAGGTCAGGTACCATTATGGGGCGCAGGTGTCCTGAGAAGGCTGCTCTTATCCCGTTGAAGGAATCCTCTATTGCTATTGTTTTCTCCGGGAGTACACCGGTCTTCTCACAGGCCTTTAAAAAGATATCCGGCTCAGGCTTACTTTTTTTCACCATGTCGCCGGTGACGATCTCATCAAAAAACTTAAGTATCCCTGCAGCTTCAAGCTGGGATTCAACAGTCTGTCTCCTTGTGGATGAGGCAAGCGCTATCTTCTTGCCGCTTTTGCTGAGGGCCTTTAGTATTTCCACAACACCGCTCTTCATGGGAAGCCTTCCGCCGTCGTACCTTGCATGGTACATGGCAGAGGCTTCTTTTGCGTATCTGTCATAGTCAAAGTCCTCACCGAAAGCCTTGCGCATTATTTCTCCGGTCCTGGCGGATGTTGTCCCTACACTTGCAAGGTAAGGCTCAGTGATATCACCAAAACCGTATTTTTCAGAGAGCTCTTCCCAGCACTCCATTGTGGCCCTCTCGGAATCAAATATCACCCCGTCCATATCAAAGACAACCGCATCAAATTCTTTCATCCTGGTCACTCCCGCAAAAAGATACTGTCAGTCAAACTTAAACACTACCCGGTAATTCTCATCAAAGCCTAGGCAGGCATCAAAGGTCGTGCCCTTCCTGCTGGTAAAGCCGGATATCTTATCTGTTATCTTGTCGGTAAGTAGCTTTCTTATCACTTCTTCCGGCAGGTCAAGGCCTGCAATCTTACCTACAGAGAAGCTGCATCCTCCCTCTTCTTTTTTGTAGTCCTCGCACCTGTATCCCCAGTGCCCCCTGATGATCTGCTTGCCGCAGACAGGGCACTTAACATCGGGCATTACCTTGTCCTCATTTTCAAAGACAAATCTGATCCCCGTAACTTTACCGCTCTCATCTTTACCAAGAGCAAGCTTTGCCTCAAAAGATTTGCCGGACTTACTCTTAAAGCCGCTTATAACTGAGGTCAATCCGTTTGCAAGGAGCTCTTTGATCTGGGCATCCGAGAGCTTTTTGCCCGCTATCTGTCCTATGTTGAACTTACAGCTGTGCTCAGGATCTTCTTTATTATAGTTTTTGCACCCGTAGCCAAAACTTGTCTTGACTATCTCACCTCCGCAGACAGGGCATACTGCCCCTTTAAGCACCTTGGCTTCAACGTTTTCAAAGTCAAAAGATATCTCGGCCTTCCCCTCTTCGTTCTTCTTAAGCACGAGGCAGGCGTCAAATGACTTTTTGTCCTTATTCTTAAAGCCCCTGATGGTCCCTGTTTTGCCTTCCTTAAGAAGCTGCAGCACATTGGCCTCGGAGAGCTGCTTCTGCGCTATCTTGCCGATAAAGAACCTGCAGGACTGCGGGTCTTCCTTTCTGTAATTCTCGCAGCTAAAGCCCAGAGATCTTTTGATAAGCCTGCCGCCGCAGTCGGGGCATACCACATCCGCAAGATACTCAGGCTCTATCCCCTCAAAGTCAAACGTCACAGAAAGCCTGTCATCTTCCTGCTTCTTAAGAACGAGCTTTGCGTCAAACGAAGTCTTATTCCTGGACTTAAAGCCTCTGATGACATCAGTGCTTCCGTTTGTGATAAGGGCCCTGATGGTCTCATCGTCAAGCTTCCTGCCGGCCACTTCACCTATATTAAAGTAGCATCCGTTCTCTTCTTTGCCGCGGTTTTCACAGGCTACTCCGTACCCGGTCCTGACTATCCTGCCGCCGCATACCGGGCAGGACAGCCCCTCAACGTACTCGGCAGGAATATCTGCAAAGTCAAACCCGACAACAGGTTTGCCCGCTTCATCCTTGTCAAGGACCAGCACTGCCTTGAACTTCTTTTTATTTTTGCTGGTAAAGCCCTCCAAAACGGAAGTCCTTCCCTCTGTTAAGAGTTTTTTGACATCCTCTTCTTCAAGCCGCTTACCTGCGATCTCACCGATGGCGAAGCCGCACTTTATCTCTTCGTTGAAATAATTGCTGCAGCCGTAGCCAAAAGAGGTTGTAGTCATATCTCCGCCGCAGACAGGGCACTTAACTCCGATAGGCTTTCTGGCCGCCAGTCCCTTGGCATCTTTCCCTGCAAATCTGCTTATATTGGCGGCTATGGCTGTGGTGAGATCAGCACCTATCATCTTGTTGGTCTCACGCCTTATATAGTCCTCGAGTTTCTGCCTATACTCTCCGGCATTGACGGTGCCGTTGTATATGCCCTCAAGTCCCTTCTCCCAGCTTGCAGTCATCTCAGGATTTAGAAGAGTCGGTATGGAAAGACTGACCACCTCATAGATCATCTCACCGAGTGTTCCGGGAGTGATGATCTGCGACTTGCTGACATTCAGATATTTATTGGTGATGAGCTTATCGATTATCCCTGATCTGGTAGCTGCAGTTCCGATGCCACTCTTTTTGATCTGAGCCCTCAGTTCCTCATCCTCTATGAGATTGCCCGCATTCTCCATGGCAAGTATAAGTGTTCCTGATGTGTATCTCTTGGGCGGAGAAGTCTTGCCTTCCTTGATCGAATATCCGCCGACTGATACCACATCACCCTTGCGGGCGCTGTCAACAAACTTAAGGAAATCCTCCCTGGAGATTCCCACATCCTCTTCGTCATCGGAGCCTGTAGCAGAATCTGCCTCTGCACCGGAAGAGGACTTATCCGAAGGCATGCCAACGATCTCCAGATATCCGGGAGATATAAGCACTCTGGAAGAAGCAAAAAACCTCTCCCCGTCGACCAGTACCTGAAGCTTGGCCGTCTTGTACTGAGCCGGAGGATAAAAGATAGCAAGGAACCTTCTTACTATCAGCATATATACGTTTTTAGCAAGGGGTGAAAGTGTCCCCAGTGCCCCGGTCTGCCCAGTCGGGATTATGGCATAGTGATCCGTGACCTTGGAATCATCTGTGTAAGAGGACTTCTCTATTCCCTTGTACATACCGCCTTTGAGCACATTGTCAGCAAACTGTCCCACTTCTTCCAGGGTCGTAAGTCCCCTTACGTTCTTTGTTATCTCTTTGGCAACAGCTGTAGTCAGCACTCTGGCATCGGTCCTTGGGTAGGTAGTAAGCTTTTTCTCATAGAGTTCCTGAGCTACTTCCAGGGTCTGGGAAGGACTTATCTTAAAGCGCTTGGAACACTCTCCCTGGAGCTCTGCCAGGTTAAAGAGCATTGGCGCTTTCTTGGAGGTCTTCCCTGATTCTATGCTGTCAATAACAGCTTCCTTGCCCTGCAGGGAGTCAATAAGAGCCTTCGCATCCTCCTGTTTTTTGAATCCGTTTTCTTTGTACAAAGATGGGGATTCATAGAACCTGGATCCCTGAACTGCCCTCCACTGCGCAGTGATATTGGCATCAGAAAAAGCCCCTGTCACTCTGTAGAAAGGGGTTTCCACAAAATCTCTTATCTCTCTCTCACGCCTTACAACCATGCCCAGGACGCAGGTCATAACACGTCCTACTGCTATTGCGGTGTATGACCTGGTTGCCGCTGCGTCATTGAGAAGCTTGCCGTATTTGACAGAAAGCACCCTGGAAAAATTGATTCCAAGACTGTAGTCCTCTATGGCACGCATGATCCCGGACTCGCCAAGAAGCGCGTAATCGGACATGGGTCTCGCCTCGGCAATACCCCTTCTTATCTCTTCATCGGTCTGGGAATCTATCCAGACGCGAAGCTCAGTCATGCCCTCTCGCACGCCGCCAAAGTTCCTTATGTTCTCCTCGATGGTCTGTCCTTCTTTTCCTGAGTCGCCTGCCCAATACACTGTGTCAATGTCCGGCCTGTGCAGCAGGTCATTGACTATTTTATACTGGTCCTTAGATCTCTCTATAACGCCGTATTTGTATTTTTCAGGCAAAAAAGGGAGATCTTCCAATCTCCACTTTCCGTATTTCTCATCATATGCTTCGGGATACAGCATCTCCACCAGGTGACCTACGCACCAGGAGATAACGTAATCATTGTTCTCGATATATCCCTGCCCTTTACCGGATACCCCAAGAACCCTTGCAAAGTCCCTGGCCACCGATGGTTTCTCTGTAATAATAAGCTTTTTAGCCATTTGTCAGTTCGTCTATCCCAATGAGCTTAAGGCCCAGATCCGGCTTAAGTGATGCATCTAGAAGCCACTCGTCGAAGCCCGCAGTCGAAAAGAGATAGATCATATCTCCCTCAAGTCTTGCTTTTTTGGCGCAGTATTCAAGCTTTGTGAGGTCCTCATGGGTTATCTGTCTCTGCCATGCTGCAAAGCCAAGTGCCGTGTCACCCATCTCGCTCTGGACAATAATGTCGATATTGCCCTCCTTGCCGACCCACTCTCCCTCGTCACTTATCTCAAAGGGGAAAAGGCCTCTCTCCTCGAGCCTTATTAGATACTCCCTGCAAACCTGCTTAAAGAAAATATCGACATAATCCTGAATACCCGCAGATATAAATATATCATAAAACTTATCCGCAGGCATCTGTAATAAACTGCTCTCATTAGGAAAAATAAATCTGAAATAGAAGTACAAAAGGGGATCGGCAATCCTGTAAACCCCCTTCATGACGTTCTCTCTTCCTGCATTTCCAAAGGAGTAGCACTTATAGACAAAATCATGATGAATCAGTGTCTTCAGATAAACCGAGATCTTCGCCCTCGAAAACCCTGTTGCATGATAAAGGTCATTTAATTTATTAACTCCGCGGGCCAATTCTGAAAGAATGGTGTTGTACACTGCAGTCTCACGCAGATTTTTTTCCGTCAGCCTCATGGCCTCACCGTGCAGATAGCTCCCCGGATCAAGCAGATTCTTACAGATGTTCTCCCTGAAGGATAAAGAATCATCAAAATACCGCCAGAGAGCCGTCTGACCGCCAAGTACCGAGTAAGTCATAACCGCATCCCTGTAAGACATCTTTCCAAAAAAGTCCCTCATATCCGCAAAAGGAAGAGGTTTGATCTTCCGAAAGCCCGTTATGTGAGCAGACAATTCGCCCAGGGCCGAAACCATGCTGTTCTCGACCCAGGACACGTCACTGCTTACCAGCAGTACCAGGATCTGCCTGTATCTTCCGTCGCTTTCTACGAAGTCAACGAGCTGCCTCATAAAGGAATCCGATCCCTTGATGATGTACTCAAAGTTCCTGATTACAAATATAACCGGAGTTCTTCCCGTCATGGAGAGGGAGGCTTTCAAAATGTCCGAATAAGAAGGCGCCGCCAAGATGTCAGCTGCCGCCTTGACCTCTTTGGACCACAAAAGGATCTGCTCCTTCTCGGATGCAGATCTTGCGTTGTAAAAGACACTTCTCCTGTTTTCTGTGAATTTAAAAAGCAGAGAGTTCTGCTCAACATTCCTGTGGCCGTAAACCACAAGAATGCCTGAGCGAGAGCTCTCATAATATCTGTTCAAAAAAGCCAGATCTACTCTTCTTTGTTCTTCCATAAATGTGCTCTTATTACTTCTTGTTGATAAATCCTGTAGCCTTTAAGAGTTCTGCGCACTCAACGGCTCCGCCTGCCGCGCCTCTTAAGGTGTTATGAGAAAGCCCCACAAACTTCCAGTCATAGATGGTATCTTCCCTGAGTCTTCCGATGCTCACACCCATTCCGTTCTCATAATTGACATCAAGAGTAACCTGAGGTCTGTTGTCATCCTGCATATACTGTATAAACTGCTTAGGCGCACTTGGAAGCTCAAGCTTCTGAGGAAGTCCGGAGAACTTCTCAAGCTTCTCTATGAGTTCCTCCTTTGAAGGGTTCTTTTTGAACTTAACAAATGCTGCGGCTGTGTGACCGTAGAGCACGGGAATCCTTATGCACTGGCAGGTGATCTTGACGTCATCGGCAGGAACTATCACGCCGTTCTCAACCTTACCCCAGATACGCAGAGGCTCTTTTTCAGACTTCTCCTCTTCTCCTGAGATGAAGGGGATAACGTTGCCGACCATCTCCGGCCACTCCTCAAAGTTCTTGCCTGCGCCGGAAATTGCCTGATATGTGGTAGCCACAACTTCGTAGGGCTCAAACTCTTTCCATGCTGTAAGAGCAGGTGTATAGCTCTGGATCGAGCAGTTGGGCTTAACTGCTATAAAGCCTTTGGTAGTGCCAAGTCTCTTCTTCTGGAACTCGATCACATCTGTGTGCTCGGGGTTGATCTCAGGAATGATCATGGGCACATCGGGGGTCCATCTGTGGGCTGAGTTGTTTGATACAACAGGGGTCTCAGTCCTAGCGTACTCCTCCTCTATTGCCTTGATCTCATCCTTGGACATGTTGACTGCTGAGAGTACAAAATCCACATCCTCTGAAACTGCCTTCACATCAGTGACATCCTTGATAACGATGTTCTTGACGCTCTCGGGCATTTCGGTTTCCATCTTCCATCTTGAGCCTACAGACTCCTCATAGGTCTTACCTGCTGAACGGGGACTTGCCGCTATTGTCTTAACCTCAAACCAGGGGTGGTTCTCAAGGATTGAAATGAATCTCTGTCCTACCATTCCCGTTCCGCCAAGTACTGCTACCTTAAGTTTATCGCTCATTTTACTCCTCCTTTTATGTGCTCCCGGATTCAGATCTTAAAATCTGCCAGGAATCTTTCACCTGCTTCTATAGCTTTCTTAACTGCCTCTGCGCTGGGCGCCCCGATCGTGAGCCTCTTCTCAACGCAGGTCTTAAGACTGATTGCCTCAAAAATATCTTCATCAAAGAGTTCGGAAAAATCTTTAAGCTCTTTGAGAGTAAGATCATCTATAGCACAATTTCTGTCTATGCAAAAGAGAACAAGACGTCCTATTACTGAGTGCGCGTCCCTGAAGGGCATTCCCTTTCCCACCAGGTAATCTGCCGCATCCGTTGCATTGGTAAAGCCTCTTGTGGCGCTCTTTTCCATGTTGCCTTTGTTGAACTTAAGTGTCCTTAACATGTCGGTAAAGAGCACGAGACAGTTGCTCACTGTATCCATGGCGTCAAAAGCCGCCTCCTTGTCCTCCTGCATGTCCTTGTTGTAAGCAAGAGGTATTCCCTTCATCGTGGTGAGAAGCGACATAAGATCACCGTACACTCTTCCGGTCTTGCCCCTGACAAGCTCCGCGATATCCGGATTCTTCTTCTGAGGCATGATGCTGCTGCCTGTGGAATATGCGTCGTCTATCTCGACAAATCTGTACTCGTTGCTGTTCCAGATGATTATCTCCTCGGAAAACCTCGAAAGATGCATCATTATTGTTGAAAGAGCAGACAGATATTCGATCAGGTAATCCCTGTCAGATACGGAATCCATGCTGTTGAGGGTCGGACCGTAGAAATCAAGAAGCTCTGCGGTATATTCCCTGTCCAATGGATAAGTGGTACCTGCGAGGGCTCCCGCACCAAGAGGACAGTAGTTCATCCTCTCGTAGATATCCTTCATCCTCTGGAGATCTCTTTTGAACATCTCGCAGTAAGCTCCGAGGTGATGAGCAAGTGTCACAGGCTGAGCCTTCTGAAGGTGCGTAAATCCCGGCATATAAGTGTCAAGATTGTTTCTCATCATATCAAGCAGGCATCCTATCGTCTCTTTTAAAAGCCCTGCCATCCGGACTACGGAGTCCCTGGCATACAGCCTCATGTCCAGAGCCACCTGATCGTTCCTGCTTCGCCCGGTGTGAACCTTCTTGCCCGCATCGCCTATTCTCTCTATCAGGTTTGCTTCAAGAAAGCTGTGTATATCTTCGTAAGTATCTGTAATAATAAGTTTACCTGACTTCACATCGGAAAAGATGCCATCAAGTCCCTCAATAATGTCATCTTTCTCCTCATCAGATATTATGCCCTGCCTGGCAAGCATTCTTGCATGAGCCTTGCTGCCCCTCACATCGACCTCCAGAAATCTCTGATCGAAGGTGATGGACGCATTAAAACTCCAAGCCAGTTCATTGATGTTTCCTGTAAATCTCCCGCCCCATAATTGTGCCATAGTTTCTCTCCGTCACTGCATAGTGGTAAAGTCCAAAAAAATATAATAAGAATTTAACATAAGTTTTAGCTTAACACAACTGCGAATTTATACAAAAAACACTGCCGGGGATGACCCCTGCAGTGTTATTTTGACGATTATCCGTCAGTAGACTATGATGTTCTCCTTCTTGGCATCCGCTTTGAAGGTAAGCTTGTCGTAGGTTCTTCGGTCTGTCTCCACTCTGTATATCACTCCTGATATTACGAATATCGTATTGGCGTATGCCATCTCCGTGATAACAGCCTTGGCGCCGTTTCCTTTTTCGATCTCTGCTTCAAGTTCCTTAAGTTCAGCTGCAAGCTCCCTTATCCTTGATTCCTTGGTGGCCGCAGCGGCATTGATCTTGACTTTCCACTGCATCAGCTGCCTGTCTCCGCCTCCGACTTCACGAAGCCTGTTTTTTTCCTTATTCAGGGTTTCAAGTTGCTCCGCCTCCCTGCTTATGTTCTTCTTTATCTGGTTGTATCTTACAAGGATATTGGAGTTGACACCAATATTGATGATTGTCTTGGATCCTGTCTTGTTGCCTACAGAAGCTGCCTCAATGCCATAGAGACAGTTGATGGTTCCGCCGTAGATCATTCCCGCTCTTCCGAAGGTCTTGACCATGCCCTTTGCTTCAACCTTGCAGTTGATAAAGTAATTGGCTGATATGTTGTCTCCTATTATGGTCGCGCCCTCAAAGTATTTGGCCTGAACGTCTCCCTCTGCGGTGACGCCGCCCCTTATCGGGCAGGTTACTCCGCCCTTTATAACGACTTTTCCACCGGCCGTAACTTCAGAGCTCTCCATGTGTCCGCCGATTATGACATCTCCGGTGGCCTCTATTACGCTTCCCGAAAAGACGTCGCCCACAACAAAGACAGTACCGTCGTATTTGATCTTCTTGTCGGTGATCCTGACTTCCTGCGTAACCATGAGCTTTGTGATCTCTACTTTCCCGTTCACCATTCTGATGGCGCCGGTGTAGGTGGCCACATAGCTGATCCTGTCATTCATTATCATGAATCCGGTGCCCTTCAGGATAGGTATCTCTTTTCCGGGAACAGCCTTGATAAAGTTGCCGAAGACATCGTATCCGTCAATTCCACGGGTGGCCTTCTGGTACTCCGCGATCTTGTCCCCAACCTTGACAGGCTGCAGATACTCGATATTGTCCAGATTCGCAGTTCCGTCCCTTAAAAGCTCAGGTTCCTCGTTGATCTCTGTATTGAAAAAGAACTTGTAGTGTCCGTTTGTGCCGTTGACCACCTCTTTTCCTGTGGCCACAAGCGCTCTTATCACCGGTTTGCCGGCTTCGGCGATTTTCTTGATCTCAGTCTTGTCTATTCCGAAGATGACTTTGCATTTCTCCAGGAATTTGAGGATTATTTCCTCTGTGTACTTACGCCCATCCATTCTTGCGGGGAGCGTCAAGTAGCACATCATGTTATTCTCAGCAAAAGCAATATATGTATCCTTGTGAAGAAGCATATCGGTGACAAAGGTATCAACCTCAGACAGTCTCCTGCCAGTCTGTGTAAGCTCCTCTTTGCTTATGCGGATTGACTTCTCATCATCATATTCACCTGCAAGAAGCTTGCGCCTTATGCGGCGCATATCCTTTGCTGTGTACATCATTGTGGAGAACTTGCTGATATCAAGGCTCTCTTCTATTCCGAGCCTTATCTCCCTCATCTGGTCAGCCTGGTATAGCGGCTTTCTGTACGGTGTGATGTCGATCTGATGCTCCAGGCCCATGCGCATCTCATACATCTGCTGCCAGCCGTAGGCCGCATCCGCATACTGTGAAACGTCGACACCATTCTCAAGGCCGATCCTTATCTCCTTGATGGCATCGCCCCTCATTTCACCGGTTATATAATCATCAATGGGGATATTCTCTTTAAGGGCTATCCTCACCTGTTCAAGCTGTTCATCGTCAAATCTGTCCCTGATATATTTGGATATATCAACGCCGTCGTTCCTTGCCTTGTGCATCTGGTTTAGGACATTGGCGTTATATCGGTCAATATCAGCCTGACTGAAGTTGAGTCCGTCCTCTGCACTTTCGCGTATGACCCTCATCTTCATATAAGGCATCTGCACATGGGCGTAGATACTGATATCGACTCCGCTCTCAAGACCTTTCCTGATCTCCCTCATCTGAAGGGCATCAAACGCAGGGTCCTGATAAAAGATAATAGGGACCTCATGGTCTTTGGAAAGCCCAAGGCGCAGTTCTCTCATCTGGTCGGCAAAGTATTCTTTCTTGGCAAATACCGATACATCTATTCCGGACTGTAGTCCCTGCCTTATCTGTGAAAGCTGCAGAAAATCAAAGCCCTGTTTTCTGTACTCAGACATATCGATGTGCTGGTACATCTCAAGGCGCATCTCTTCCATGGCGCTCCATGACAGATTGGGGTCCATGTACTTTGATACATCGACCTTGTCGAGAATACCCTTCCTTATCTCAGCAAGCTGCAGGGAATTAAACTTGAGTGCTCTGAGCTTATCAACATCTGCTCCCACCTCCTTGCACAGTTCAAGTTCCCTCTCGTAAGAGTTATCTCCAAAGGCATCAAGCCCCATTTGAGTGACGGTCGTATTAAGTTGAGCAGTATTTGCAGCTGCCATACACTCTCCTTTATAAACACTATACTACGATATATTATATAATAAAATATCGTGCATGCGCTATATGTGAGCGGTCTTTAGTAAGATTTAATAATTTAAAAGTGGGGCCCGAAGGCCCCACCCATGATCAAATCTTATTATATTTTAAGTCTGGATCAGCTGTTTCTTGTCTCTTTGTAAGCCTTAACTGCAGCCTCAACACCTGCCTTAAGTCCCTCAAGGCCGGCCTTAGCTACATCAGCAGACTGCTCTGCAAGCTCTTTAGCGATCTCCTGAGCCTTCTCAGCAGCCTCATGAAGCTTCTGCTTGGTCTCATCGTCTACGAAAGACTTTGATGATGACTCTGAACCACACTTGTCGCAGGTCTTCTGTGCAGCCTTCTCAGCGATTGCAGCCTGAGCAGCAGCAAGACGAGCTACAGGCACACGGAAAGGTGAGCAGGATACATAGTCAAGTCCGATCTTGTGGCAGAACTCAACAGATGAAGGATCTCCACCGTGCTCGCCGCAGATACCAACATGAAGTGAAGGATTAACAGGCTTGCCGAGCTTTAAGCTCATCTCCATAAGCTTGCCTACGCCGTTCTGGTCGAGCTTAGCGAAAGGATCGTTCTCGAAGATCTTGGTGTCATAGTAAGCGTTCAGGAACTTGCCTGCATCGTCACGTGAGAAACCAAATGTCATCTGTGTAAGGTCGTTTGTACCGAAGCAGAAGAAGTCAGCTTCCTTAGCGATCTCATCAGCTGTAAGAGCAGCTCTGGGGATCTCGATCATTGTACCAACTTCATACTGGAGCTTAGCGCCTGCAGCTGCGATCTCAGCATCAGCTGTCTCAACAACTATCTTCTTAACGTACTTAAGCTCCTTAACTTCACATACAAGAGGGATCATGATCTCAGGCTTAACTGTCCAGTCTGAGTGAGCCTTCTGTACTTCAAGAGCAGCGCGGATAACAGCCTTGGTCTGCATCTTGGCAATTTCAGGATATGTAACAGCAAGACGGCATCCTCTGTGACCCATCATAGGGTTGAACTCATGGAGTGAGTTGATGATTGCCTTGATCTCATCAATGCTCTTGCCCTTAGCGTCTGCAAGCTTCTTGATCTCATCCTCGGTTGTAGGAACGAACTCGTGAAGAGGCGGATCAAGGAATCTGATTGTAACAGGGCATCCCTCAAGAGCCTCATAGAGCTGCT
>CAMNOS010000081.1 GCA_946546925.1 uncultured Butyrivibrio sp. | reverse complement strand
CGAAGTCATAATCAAACTTCGTAATATCGTTAACAAAAGATTTTACCTTATCGATTGAATTTAAAGAAATTTTTACGGTTTTCATTGGTCTAGTACCTCCTTTTCTCTTCTTTATAGTAAACGTATGATTGTCAAAAGTCAATGAGGATTTAGTTTTATGTATGAATACATCAATGGCCTTAAGGTTGCCCTGCACAATCTTGGCTGCAAAGTGAATAGTTATGAGATGGACGTAATGTCGAGAAAGCTCCTTGACGCCGGATGCAGTATCGTCCCTTTTCATGACGAGGCGGACGTCTATGTGATCAACACCTGCACAGTGACAAACATAGCTGACAGGAAATCCAGGCAGATGCTCCACAGATCCAAAAAAGAAAATCCCGATGCTGTTGTGGTAGCAGTGGGATGCTATGTGGAGACAGGACTAGAAGGCGTCAAAAAGGACGAGTGCATAGACCTTGCTATAGGTAACAACAAAAAGTCTGAGATCGCCGATATCCTGGAGGAGTTCTTCAGGGCAAGAAGTGAAGACGCTAATGCATTTGAGTCCGGGGCATATAAAGATTCGTCCGATGGCTCTTTTCACGAACGGAGTAAATCTGCTGCACCTGATAAGACACTTGGCGGAACTTCCATTATCGATATAAACCACACCGATATTTACGAGAATATGAGACTTTCCGAGCTTCCTGAACACACCAGGGCCTATATCAAGGTTCAGGACGGGTGCAACCAGTTCTGCAGCTACTGCGTCATTCCTTATGCCAGGGGAAGAGTAAGAAGCCGCGACATGGGGGACGTCATTGAAGAGGTCAGGGACCTGGCGGAAAAGGGCCTTAAGGAAGTTGTCATAACCGGCATCCATGTGGGTTCTTACGGAGTGGACAAGGGTGAACCCATGCTGGTGAACCTTCTTGAGAAGATAGAGGAGATAGACGGGATTGAGAGGATAAGACTTGGTTCAGTGGAGCCAAGGCTCATAACCCCTGAAAACGTAGAGCGCCTTGCGAAAGTCAGAAAGCTCTGTCCCCACTTTCACTTATCGCTCCAGAGCGGGTGCGACTCGGTCCTTAAGAGGATGAACAGACACTACACCGCAGAAGAGTACAGGGAGAGTGTAGCTCTTTTGCGCAAGGCCTTCGACAGACCCGCAATAACTACGGATGTTATCGTGGGATTCCCGGGGGAAACAGAGGAAGAGTTTGAAGAGTGTCGCCGGTTCTGTGAGGACATAGCTTTCTATGAGATGCACGTATTTAAATACTCCCCGAGGAAAGGCACAGTGGCTGCAGGCCTTCCGGATCAGCTCACTGACCGGGAAAAGAGCGCAAGGAGTGATGTGCTGATAGACCTTACGGAGCGCGACTCCGTGGAGTATCGCCGCTCTTTCATCGGAGAGCCTCTTTCTGTCCTCTGGGAAGATGAAGAGACCCATCAAGGCCATAAATACATGGTCGGCCACACCGACCGCTACGTCCGCGTAGCAGTTAAGGAAGGCACCCCTGAGTACACCTTAGCCCGCTCAGGTGAATTCTCTGAGGTAACTGTCCGTGAGTTTCTGAATGATGAAACTCTTCTTGTTTAAGCAGAGAACAACACAATGTAAAAATAACTTTGTGCTATCCATGAGTGAGTGTCGGGGAGAGAATATTCATCTCTCGCAGGACCTTTGAGACGACCGGCACCAAAATTTGAACATTTACAAATGCTGTTGTAGAATTATAGATAGATGAGTCGATCAAAAGAGGGCACGCACCTCATAAAAAATAGAAATGGAGAACAACATGGCAGATCAGGATTTAGGAAACACCCAATTTTTCAAGGTTGAGGTAGAACCTGAGACAGGAGTTAAGAAGGTACTGTCTGTCGTTTACGATGCACTTCTTGAGAAGGGCTATAATCCCGTAAACCAGATCGTAGGTTACATCATGTCCGGAGACCCAACCTATATCACAAGCCACAAGGGCGCAAGAAGCCTTATCATGAAGGTTGAGAGAGATGAGCTTGTAGAAGAGATGCTCACAGAATATATCAAGAGCAACAACTGGGAGACCAGGTAACACCGAGTATCCCGGAGCAAAAGTATGCGGATTATGGGACTTGACTACGGATCAAAGACTGTTGGAGTTGCCATCAGCGATGAGCTTCTTCTGACAGCCCAGGGCAAAGAGATCATCCGTAGGAATGAAGAGAATAAACTGAGAAAGACTCTTGCGCGCATTGAAGAGCTCATCCAGGAATATGGAGTTGAGAAGATAGTTCTGGGACTCCCGATCAACATGGATGAGACGGACAGTGAGCGCTCAATGTTATGCCTTGAATTCAAGGATAAGCTTGAGCGAAGGACAGGTATACCTGTTGAGATGCTCGATGAGCGCCTTACTACTGTTGCCGCCGATGAGATAATGGACGAAGCGGGCATACGGGGCAAAAAGAGAAAAGAGTACGTCGACATGATAGCTGCTCAGATCATCCTTCAGGATTATCTGGACAACAAAATGAAAAGGTGAACTGATTTGGATAAGATTATGTTTAGTCCCGACGGGGGAGAAGCAGTAGAATTTTATTGTCTTGAGCAGACCGTAATAGGGGCCAGGACCTATCTTTTGGTAACTGATGAGGAAGACGGAGATTCCGAAGCACTTATTCTTCGGGATGACTCCGATATTAAAGATGAAGAGGCAGTTTATGTGATAGTGGACGACGACCGGGAGCTGGAAGCTGTTGCCGGTGTATTTCGTAAGCTGCTCTCTGAGGATGGAATAGATCTGGATATCTAACGGGCAATCTGGTTTTATATCCATATCCATGCATCCGCCAATAGTAAATGGAGGAATTATATTGAACAAAAAGAAAACTGAAAACACGTCCAAGCTGCAGGTCATACCTTTAGGTGGCCTTGAGCAGATTGGAATGAACATCACTGCCTTCAGATATGAGGACAGTATTATTGTAGTGGACTGCGGTCTGTCTTTTCCTGATGACGATATGCTGGGCATAGACCTTGTCATCCCGGATATCACATACCTTCAGGAGAACATCGATCTGGTCAAGGGCTTTGTAATAACACACGGCCATGAGGACCATATCGGCGCACTTCCCTATGTGCTTCATGAGCTAAATGTGCCTGTCTATGCGACAAGGCTTACCATGGGCATCATCGAGCACAAGCTTGAGGAGCACAACCTTCTTAAAAAGACCAGAAGGAAGGTTGTAAAGTTCGGCCAGTCGATCAATCTTGGACAGTTCAGGGTTGAGTTCATAAGAACCAATCACTCGATTGTAGATGCCGCTGCTCTTGCCATCTATTCGCCGGCAGGAACGGTTGTACACACCGGAGATTTCAAGGTTGACTATACACCTGTATTCGGAGATCCCATCGACCTTCAGCGCTTTGCGGAGATCGGTAAAAAGGGTGTACTTGCCCTGATGTGCGACTCGACCAATGCCGAGCGCCCCGGATTTACTGCATCAGAGAAGACAGTAGGAAGAGCACTTGACGTTCTTTTTGAAGAGCACAGCAATTCAAGGATTATTGTTGCAACCTTCGCATCCAACGTTGACAGGGTGCAGCAGATCATAAATACTGCGCACAAATGCGGAAGAAAAGTTGTGGTGGAAGGCCGCAGCATGGTATCCATCATCGACATTGCCCAGAAACTTGAGTGCATTCAGATTCCTGACAACACACTTGTGGACATAGACATGATCAAGAACTACCCTGAGAACAAAACTGTCATCATTACGACAGGAAGCCAGGGTGAGAGTATGGCAGCGCTTTCGAGAATGGCCAGCGGCCAGCACCGCAAGATCAGTATAGGCAGAGGGGATACGGTCATCTTTTCGTCGCACCCGATACCGGGCAACGAGAAGGCTGTAACCAACATCATCAATGAGCTTCAGATGAAGGGAGCGGATGTCATCTTCCAGGATGTTCATGTATCCGGACATGCCTGCAGGGAAGACATCAAGCTTATATATACCCTTGTTAAGCCCAAGTATTCAGTACCGGTTCACGGCGAGTACAGACACCTCATGGCTCAGGCAGGTATCGCGAGGGAGCTTGGCATCAATAAAGACAATATCTTTATCCTCCACTCAGGTGAGATCCTTGAGATGGATGAGAATGGTGCTAAGGTTGCGGGCAAGGTTCCCGTAGGAGCGATCCTGGTTGACGGCCTTGGTGTCGGCGATGTAGGCAACGTGGTCCTCAGGGACAGGCAGCACCTTGCGGAAGACGGTATCGTCATAGTTGTATTCGGCATTGACAAGGCCGGAGCCCAGATCGTATCAGGCCCGAGCATAGTATCAAGAGGCTTTGTTTATGTAAGAGAGTCCGACAAGCTTATTGACGATGCGACGGACCTTGTATATGATGATGTGACAGAGGCACTTGAGAGAGGCGTCACCGACTGGAGCAAGCTCAAGAACATTGTTAAGGACGCCCTGAGTGACTACATCTGGAAGAAGACAAAGAGAAGACCCATGATAATGCCTATCATCATGGACACCAACTTCTGATGTCTTCCGGGGAGAATTATTATGAATGCAAGACGTATAGGACTTGGACTTCTTGACGCCATAGTCAAGATTGTCTTTGTCGTAATAGTTGCGATGCTGATATCCAAATATTCTAAGATGGCTTACAACTACGGATATCACATCTTCAACCAGACAGCGGTTTCATCCGGAACGGGAAGGGCAGTTACCTTCACTGTTAAGGATGGCGATTCTGTCGACACCATAGCGGAGAACCTCTCCGGAGTGGGACTTATCACGGATAAGACCCTCTTTAAGCTCCAGGAGAGATTCTCTGAGTATCACGGAATGGAGAAAGCAGGTACTTACGAGCTCAGCACGGCCATGACTCCCGAGGAGATGATCGCGATGATGTCCGGTGCAGGCAGTGACTCTGAAGAAGGAGAAGACGGGGAGAGCGAAGGTGGCTGACGAGGACAGGATCAGAACTTTTATCAATTCCCTGGACACAGGGAATGCCCCCTATCTCGATGAACTCGAGAAGGAGGCAATAAGGACGCAGGTGCCCATCATCCGCAAGGATACACAGGCACTTATGAAATTTCTGATGGCGCAGAACAGACCCTTGAATATTCTTGAGGTCGGCTGCGCTATTGGCTTTTCAGCTCTTCTTATGGCAGAGTACTCCCCTGATGAGACGAGGATAACTACCATCGAGAAGTATGAGAAGAGGATTCCCGTGGCCAAAGAGAACTTTGCCAGATATGATTCAAAGGGCAAGATCAGGCTCATTGAGGGCGATGCCCTGGAAGTGTTAAAGGAGCTGACACCCGGATATGATTTTATCTTTATGGATGCGGCCAAGGGTCAGTACATAAACTTCCTGCCCGACTGCCTGCGGCTTTTATCAGAGGGCGGGCTCCTTGTGTCGGACAATGTACTTCAGGACGGGGACGTATTTGAATCGAGGTTTGCAGTCACAAGGAGAAACCGGACAATACATGCGCGGATGCGCGAGTACCTGTACGAGCTCAAGCACAATGAACAGTTAAGCACGGTGATAATGACGGTGGGCGACGGCATGACATTGTCGGTTAAGCTGTGAAATCTGATGCGTCGAATTTTTATATGCACATTTGAAAGGTGACGAGGAACATATATATGAAGAAACCCGAATTACTTATACCGGCCAGCAGTCTTGAGGTATTAAAAACCGCTGTCAATTTCGGCGCTGATGCGGTTTATATTGGAGGAGATGCCTTCGGACTTCGCGCCAAGGCCAAGAATTTCTCTCATGACGAGATGAAAGAGGGCATAGAGTTTGCCCACGAGCACGGTGTTAAGGTCCATGTGACGGTCAACATCCTTGCCCATAACTATGACCTTGACGGTGTCGAGAAATATCTGCATGAACTTAAGGAACTAAAGCCTGATGCGCTTATAATCGCAGACCCCGGCATCTTCATGAAGGCCAGGAGGATTTGCCCGGAGATAGACATCCACGTATCAACCCAGGCCAACAACACCAACTACGAGACCTACAACTTCTGGTACGAGCTTGGAGCTAAGAGGGTGGTTGCCGCCAGGGAACTATCCATCAATGAGATAAAAGAGATAACGCAGAAGATACCTGATGATCTGGAAATGGAATGTTTCATCCATGGGGCAATGTGCATCTCTTATTCCGGAAGATGTCTTTTGTCCAACTACTTCACGGGAAGGGATGCCAACCACGGCGCCTGCACCCATCCCTGCAGGTGGAAGTATGCGGTTGTTGAGGAGAAGAGGCCGGGAGAGTATCTTCCTGTCTATGAGAACGAGCGCGGAACCTATATCTTTAACTCCAAGGATCTGTGCATGATAGAGCACATTCCGGAGCTTGTGGATGCGGGAGTTGACAGCTGCAAGATAGAAGGCCGCATGAAGACAGCTCTTTACGTCGCAACTGTGGCCCGCACATACAGAAAAGCGATCGACGACTTCTTTGAATCTGAGGAGAAGTACAGGGAGAATATGCCCTGGTACCTTGACCAGATCTCGAAGTGTACCTACAGGCAGTTCACAACCGGCTTTTATTTTGGAAAGCCTTCGGAAGAAACGCAGATATACGACAACAATACATACATTAATGAATACATCTATCTTGGAATAGTCTATGACATCGACGAGAGGGGATTTGCAAGAATAGAGCAGAGGAATAAATTCTCTGTTGGCGATGAGATTGAGATCATGAAGCCCGACGGAACTGATGTAAAGACTGTTGTAAAGGGCATGTACAGGGAGGACGGTACGGCTGTTGAATCCTGCCCGCACTCCAGGGAAGTGATCTTCCTTGACCTTTCCGAGAAGCCTTCAAGATTTGATATTCTAAGGGTTCAGGCACCTGAGGGAGCTTTAGAATAAAAAAAGCTTCAAGTTTTGAAGGAATTATTGTACACTGTATGACAGAAAAAATGTAAGAAAGGTGCAGAACGTATGAATAGCGCGGTAAATGTGGAAGAGATCTTCGGACAGAACGTCTTTACCCTCGCCAAGATGAGGGAGCGTCTTCCCAAGAAAGTTTATACTGAGGTTGTTAATGTCATACAGAACGGCGGTGAGCTTTCTAAGGGCTCTGCTGATGTTGTTGCCAACGCAATGAAGAGCTGGGCGATGGAGAATGGGGCGACCCACTACACCCACTGGTTCCAGCCACTCACAGGTATCACGGCTGAGAAACACGATTCCTTTGTTGGAAGCGCAGATGAGGACGGCCGCATGCTCACTTCTTTTTCAGGTAAAGAGCTGATAAAGGGTGAACCTGATGCATCATCCTTCCCATCAGGAGGCCTTCGTGCAACCTTTGAGGCAAGAGGCTACACAACCTGGGATATAACTTCACCGGCATTCTTAAAGGAATCAGGGGCAGGAGTTACTCTCTGCATTCCCACAGCTTTCTGTTCATATACAGGAGAAGCGCTCGACAAGAAGACCCCTCTGCTTCGTTCCATGGAGGCGGTCAACAAGCAGGCACTCAGAATCATAAGACTTTTTGGCAACACAACAGCTACCAGGGTCAATGTATCCGTAGGCCCTGAGCAGGAATATTTCCTTGTGGACTGGGATAAGTCCATGAAGAGAGAGGACCTCATCTTCACAGGAAGGACTCTTTTTGGCGCAATGCCTCCCAAGGGTCAGGAGATGGAGGACCACTACTTTGGCGTTATCAGGGAGAGAGTTGGTGAGTTCATGAAGGACCTCAACACCGAGCTCTGGAAGCTTGGCGTTCCTGACAAGACCCAGCACAACGAGGTTGCTCCCGGACAGCACGAGCTTGCTCCTATCTATGAGACAGCCAATATTGCTGTCGATCACAACCAGATAATAATGGAGACCATGAAGAGGGTAGCTGAGCATCACCACATGAGATGCCTTCTCCACGAGAAGCCTTTTGCCGGAGTCAACGGCTCCGGTAAGCACGACAACTGGTCTCTTTGTACAGATGACGGGATGAATCTTTTAGACCCCGGAGATACACCCAATAAGAACGTACAGTTTCTTTTTATACTCTCATGCATACTCAAGGCCGTTGATACACATGCGGATCTGCTGAGGCAGAGTGCCGCAGATGTCGGTAATGACCACAGACTTGGCGCCAACGAGGCGCCTCCTGCCATTATCTCGGTGTTCCTAGGTGAGCAGCTCGAAGATGTGGTCAGGCAGCTTATCGAGACAGGCGTTGCCAAGTCCAGTAAGCGCGGCGGCAAGCTCAAGACCGGTGTGTCAACCCTTCCGCAGTTTGAGAAGGACGCAACAGACAGGAACAGGACATCACCATTTGCCTTTACCGGCAACAAGTTCGAGTTCAGAATGGTTGGATCATCCGATTCCATGGCCAGCTCCAACACCACGCTCAACACAATCGTGGCTGAGGCATTCTGCGAGGCTGCAGATATCCTCGAGAAGGCTGAAGACTTTGACATTGCGGTGCATGACCTCATGAAGGAGTACCTGACAGACCACCAGAGGATCATCTTCAACGGTGACGGATACTCTGAAGACTGGGTGAAGGAGGCTGAGAGAAGAGGACTTCCCAATATCAAGTCCACCATCGAGGCGGCAGATGTCCTGACTACCAAAAAGGCTGTTAAGCTGTTTGAGAGCTATGGCGTATACACAAAGACTGAACTTGAGTCAAGAAAAGAGATCATCTTTGAGAACTATGCCAAGACCATTAATATAGAAGCACTCACCATGATCGACATGGCATCCAAGCAGATCATTCCTGCAGTCATGAAGTACGCCGGACGCCTTGCAAGAGATGTCAACGAGGTCAGGGAAGCAGGTGCCGATGAGAGTGCTCTTTTGTCAGAGCTCAAAGAGATAACTTCTGAACTTACAAGGATGAAGAAGGCACTTGAGGAGCTCAAGGTCAATGAGACCAAGGCGCGCAAGATCACAGATGAGAGGAAGCTTGCATATTTCTACAAGGACAAGGTTCGTCCTTCAATGGACGCTTTAAGGGATCCCGCAGACAAGCTGGAGATGCTCGTTGATAAGAAGGACTGGCCCTTCCCGACATATGCAGATCTTTTGTTTGAAGGATGATGCAGATCAGGATTTTTCTTTGGTGTTTTTCCTTTTCTGACTAAAGAGGTCATCATAATGTGATCGCTTTGTTTGGTGTATAACCTGAATAAACAGAATTTCATATTGCAGCTTATAATCACCTATCATGAAAAATTATGATGGGTGATTTTTTTGTGCTGTTCATGATGAAATTAATTGAAAAATTTCAATTTACCCCCGAAAAACTTGAAATAATTATTACGAGTTTCTAAATTCTTTTAATCATCAATAAATAAACTCATAAAGAACAATACTTGCGTTGTATATGATGGTTTTTATGATTATAGTTGTTGTAGGATGTAATTCGGTATATGGAAACTGAAAAGAAAACAGCTATTAAAACGTGTGAGAGGGAAAAACATGAAGAGAAACACAATCGACAGACAGATCATCAGGGCAATCACAATCGGACTCAGTGCCGGCATGATGCTGCAGCCTGTAACGGCTATGGCAGCTGACATTGATCCGGAACCTATCAAAGATCTGGGACAGAACGATAACGATGCCGGCGAAGCAGCAGCATCTCTAAGCGAGGCAGTTTCAGAAGTTGACAGCGCAGCAAGTGATGTCAGCGATGCCATTGAGAGCGCAGGCAGTGCAGTACAGGATGGAGCAGAGACCAATCTGGCAGAAATACAGCAGAACGGTGCAGCTCTTTCAGAAGATGCAAAGAGCGCTGTTGAGACGGCTGAAAGTATTTCTTCGGATGTTGAGAATATAAGTGAAAAGAAAGCTGAAGTTAATTCCAAGGTGGATGATGCATCAAATGCTGTTGACGGAGTAGACAAAGCTGTAGCAGCAATTGAAGACATCGCAAATGCCGCAAACAGTGCAATATCTGAGGCTAATGCCAATATTGAGACCGCGAGGACACAGAAGGCTGCCACCGAAGTATACGAAGCAGCAGAAGCTGCCGTGGCTTCAGCTAATGAAGCTCTTACAGAGGCAGAGGCTGAATATACCAGGAAGGAAAAGGAATATCTTGATGCAGTGGCAGCTGAGGAAAAGGCAAGGTCTGAGTATGATCAGGCTAAGAGCACCGCGCAGACAGATATTTCTGTTCAGGAAGCTGTTCTTGCAGCCGCTCAGGAGAAGGCTGAACAGCTCAAAGAGCAGGCTCAGAATGCTTTCGATGCACTAAACGCAGCCCGCACTGAGCTCGAGAACAAAAAAACAGCTGCGCAGACAGCTTATGACGAGGCTAAGGCTGTTGCAGAACAGAAGGCCGGCAGCGCAAGTGAGGCAGCAGGAAAGATCGACGAAGCTCTTGAGAAAGAAGAGAGCATGAAGAAAGATGCCGATAACGCATATACAGAGGCGGTTGGCAAGGCAGATACAGATAAGACTAAGGCATATGAAGCTGCAGCAGGCGCCGAGGAGACAGCAAAGGGCGAAGCTGACAGTGCATATAAAGATGCAGTAGGAAATGCAGATGCTGCAAAGCAGCAGGCATACGAAGCTGCAGCAGACGCTGAGGAGGCTGCAAAGGGCGAAGCAGACAGCGCATACACAGATGCAGTAGGAAATGCAGATGCTGCAAAACAGCAGGCATATGAAGCTGCAGCAGGTGCTGAGGAGGCTGCCAAGGATAATGCGGATGCTGCATACAGCGGAGCAGTAGATCAGGCAGATGCAGATAAGAGCAAGGCATACGCAGATGCAGCAGATGCCGAGGAGGCAGCCAAGGCCGAAGCGGACGGTGCATATGATGAGGCGGTAGGTAATGCAGATGTAGCCAAGGAGCAGGCATATTCAGACGCAGCAAGTGCAGAGCAGGCAGCCAAGGGCGAAGCAGACAGCGCATACACAGAAGCAGTAGGAAATGCAGATGCTGCAAAACAGCAGGCATATTCAGACGCAGCAAGTGCTGAGCAGGCAGCCAAGGGCGAGGCCGACAGCGCATACACAGAAGCAGTAGGAAATGCAGATGCAGCCAAGGAGCAGGCATACGCAGACGCAGCAAGTGCAGAGCAGGCGGCCAAAGGTGAAGCCGACAGCGCATACACAGATGCAGTGGGCCAGGCAGAAGCTGCAAAGACTCAGGCATACGAAGCCGCGGCAAGTGCTGAGCAGGCAGCTAAGAGCAGTGCAGATGCAGCATATAATGAGGCGGTAGAGACAGCGAGGTCCACTAAGGAAAGTGCAATTTCAAACGCATCAGGTTCCAAAGCTGAGGCAGTTCGCGCTGCAAATGAGCAGTACGAGAACGATGTGGCGGCAGCAGCTGCTAAGAGAGACCAGGCCTATGCCGATGCAGAGTCAGAAAGAGCCGGAAAAGAAAGTGCAGCCAACAGCGCATACAATGATGCAGTAGGTAATGCGGGATCAGCTAAGGAACAGGCATACGCAGATGCAGAAGCCGCAAAGGCAGCAGCAGAAGGCGAAGCCGATGGCGCATACAATACGGCAGTAGGTAACGCGGGAACAGCCAAGGATCAGGCCTATGCAGATGCAGAAGCCGCAAAGACAGCAGCAGAAGGTGCAGCCAACAGCGCATACGATGAGGCAGTAGGTAATGCAGGAACAGCTAAGGAACAGGCATACGCAGATGCAGAAGCCGCAAAGACAGCAGCAGAAAGCGCAGCCGACGGAGCATACGATGCTGCAGTAGGAGCAGCGCAGGCAACAAAAGATCAGGCATACGCAGATGCAGAAGCTGCAAAGGCAACAGCAGAAGGTGCAGCCGACGGAGCATACGATGCTGCAGTAGGAGCAGCGCAGGCAACCAAGGATCAGGCATACGCAGCAGCAGAAGCCGCAAAGGCAGCAGCAGAAGGCGTTGCAGATG
>CAMNOS010000080.1 GCA_946546925.1 uncultured Butyrivibrio sp. | reverse complement strand
GAGCACGAATGCTTCGGGAATTTATAAATATCAACCACGAGTTGGTAAATAGCCATATCGGATTATTATATGAGCTAACATGTCATTTTATCTGGGAGTAAAGCGTGTGTATAAGTTTAGTGATGAAGTAAGAAGTGTATTTGAGAGCCTTGTTATACCCCTTATCATCATAGAACCGGCAAGGGACGGGAGTTTTGTACCGATAATCATATCCAAGGGGTACCTGGACTATAACGGTCTCTCAAGAGGTGAACTAAATGACTACTACGGGGAGATGATAAACACCGGACTGTATGAAAAGGTTCATCCGGATGAGAGGGAAAAATTAAGAGCGATCAGCATAGATTTCCTGAGCAAGAACTCCGCTTATGACGTCACTTTCAGACTGATCCAGGAGGACGGATATCACCTGATACATGCTGTGGGCTACTGGCAGACCATGGAAGACGGGACAGAACTGGCTTTTCTTATATACAGCGACGTTCAAAGGCATGAAGAACGTCTGATTGAGATTTCCAAGAAATACAAGTTGTTTCAGAAGGATGATTTCTATACCGACGCGCTTACAAACCTTCCAAACATTAACTACTTTAACAGATACGGGCAGGAGAAGATGACGCAGATACAGGATAACGGCGGAACACCGGTGATTCTGTATATAGATGTTGATTCCATGCAGTCCTACAACAGGAAATACGGCATAAAAAGAGGTGACGAGCTGCTTGTTATCATTGCCAATGTCCTTCTGACTGCTTTTCCTCATGGGCTGGTCGTGCGCGCTGCATCTGACTTTTTTGCTGCGATGGACAGGTTTGGCGGCAGGGAAGACTTAGAACACAGAATTGATGAGATAAACAGCAGAATAAAGAAAAGAGCCTATGGAACAACTACCGGATTAAATGCCGGAATCTATGTCTGCGACAAAGGGGTATCCCTGACAGAGGCAGTGGACCACGCTATCCGCGCCAACAAACTTGTGGGAGAGGATCTCAACATTTTTTACCGGTTCTACACCGCGGAAGATGACACGCTCTACAACAAACAAAGATACATCATTGAGAACTTTGAGAGAGCCAAAAAAGAGGGGTGGATAAAAGTCTTTTACCAGTGCTTCCTCAGAGTTGAGACCGGCAACGGCATGGGTTTTGAGGCACTTGCAAGGTGGATAGACCCTGAAAAAGGAATGATAACTCCTGATAATTTCATCCCGGCCCTCGAGAAATACCACATGATGCACGAGATGGATCTGTATATTTTTGAGACTGTATGCAGGGAGATACAGATCCGCTATGAGGCGGGGCTTCCCATGCTTCCGGTGTCGGTGAATTTCTCAAGGCAGGATTTTGATTACATTGATGTGGCCTCTGAGATCAACAGGATCTACGATAAATACGACATAGCACGGTTTGGCATTGATAAGAGCTATTTCATCATTGAGATAACCGAGCAGGGAATGGCCGCAGCTACGGACAAGTTTTACGCTCAGCTTGATGAGATAAGGAAAAACGGGTATAAGCTTTGGGTTGATGACTTTGGATCGGGATATTCCGCGCTCAATGTCTTCAGCAGTTTTGACATCGATCTCATCAAATTTGATATGGCGCTTCTCATGCAGCTGGACGCCCACAACGGGGCTAACAGGGTAATACTAAAGGCTATGATCGACGTTTCACACAAGCTTGGGATCCACACTCTGTGTGAGGGCCTTGAGACAGAGGAGCAGAGGAAGTTCCTGCTTGAGACCGGCTGTGAGCTGGCGCAGGGATTTCTGTACCACAGACCTGAGAGCCTTGAGACAATCCTGGAGAGGCTCAATAAAGAGATCCCAATCCCCGACTGGGAGACTGAGGATGAGAGGAAGATGCGAGACGATAGCTGGAATTGACGCAATATGTGAGGGTAATCTGATTTGAAACAATTACTTATTGAGTTAAAGGAAAAGAATGAGCTTGAGCATCAGCTTGAGGACATATTAAAAGAAAGGGCTACCGGAAAGTACAGCCATATCCTGATCCACATTTACAGTGGGCTGGAGGAGGCGCAGTGGACTGAAGAAACTGCCGCGGCGATTCACTGTCTCATCCCTGAGGCGGGCATTGTTGGAACCATGTCTGCCGGAGAGATCATGAACGGACATGTGATGAAGAAAGGTGTCCTTGTCGGAGCGCTGTTTTTTGAGAACACAAAAGCTGAGGTCATCCGCTTTGACAACGTGAAGGGGAATGAGGCCGGAACAGGAAAAAAGATACGGGAGTATCTCGACAGTATTCCCGATATCAAGGCTGCTGAGTTTATCCTTCCCGGGACGGAGCTTGAGACCAAGGCTCTGTTCGATGAGATAAGTGAGTGCAACAGGGATATCCTGATCTTCGGAGGTTACTCAGGCGGGCATGCAATGAATGCTACCGTTCACTATGCCTTTGATGCTGAAGGTATCAGTTACGACTCGGCTTTTGTCACGCTTTTTGCAGGAAAAGAACTTCATGTCGACATGGACAAGGTCATAGGCTGGGAAGCTCTCGGAGTGCCGTTTACGGTCACAAAAGCTGACGGCCACAGACTTATAGAACTCAGTGGAAGACCTGCTTCCGAAATCTACGAGAGATTCCTTCACATAGACAGAAGGCTTCAGAACAATGCACAGGAGGGGTACACGTTCCCGCTTCTTGCAGAGTACAAGGGCGATGAGTGGCTTCGAAGCGCCATACATATCGAGGAGGACGGATCCCTTAATCTCCACGGCCACGTGACGGAAGGGATGGAGATCCAGCTCTCCTATGGCAATCCTGTGACCATAGTCAACAAGGTCAACGAGAGGCTTGAGGCGATAAGGCAGTTTAAGCCGCAGGCTGTCCTCATCTATTCCTGCATAGTCAGAAAGACATTCTGGGACAACTACAGGGACCTTGAACTTGCTCCCTTTGAAAACTTATGCACCACCGCAGGCTTTTATACCTGGGGCGAGATCATGCGCAATATGAAGACAGGAGAGATTGTTGAGCACAATGTCACGCAGCTCTCCATAGCCATGCGCGAGGGCGATGCCCCGGCAGAAGAATTCCCACAGGCCAGAGCAGATGACTCAGTGCTCAAAGGCCCCGCTGCGCAGCTTAAGAGACTGACGAGCCTGGTCTACACCGCAATGGAGGAACTGGCTGATGCGCAGAAGGACATTCGCCTACTCAACGAAAGGCTAAGAGTCATGGCAGAGACAGATGCGCTTACAGGTCTGTGCAACAGGGGCAAGACTGAGGAGTTCATCAGGAATGTCCTCTCGGACTCATCCTCAGAGGGCTTTCCTGTAAGCCTTCTCATGATAGACATCGATCATTTCAAGGCTGTCAATGACAACTACAGTCACCAGACAGGGGATGCAGTCCTTAAGGAGGTGGCCTCTCTTTTAAAAGAGCTTGCTGATGAACATCCCGGGGCAGCAGCAGGGCGCTGGGGCGGCGAGGAATTCTTCGTCGTATTCCCGCACATGGACAGTGATAAGGCGATGGAAGCAGCCGAGCTTATCCGAAAGCGGACAGAGGATCATGTCTTTCCCGAAGTGGGGCATATCACAATAAGCATCGGCGTTATCACCTCGCCTGGAAGTACCTACGTAAGGGATATTTTTACGAACGTTGACAAGGCTCTTTACAGCGCCAAGGAAGGCGGCAGAAACCGCGTGGTTAAGGCCTGATGGTCTTATCCCTTCATGCTGTAAACAGATAAAACATTGGACGGGGAGAACAGAATGAAATATTTCCCTTCAATCCCTCGGTCGCATGTAGAAGTTTCCTGTGATCTCTTCGGTGCGGACGGAATTGATAAAAGCGTTTGGATCGATCTCTTTGATCCTGGGGATTATCTTTCTGGTGTCTGCGGCACTTACGATGGAGTAGACGATCTTTTTATTCCTGTGGGCAAAAGAGCCCTCGCCGTCGATGAGTGTTGCGCCGTGACCGCAGGTTGCATAGATCATGGAGCAGACCCGGTCGGGCATATCGGTGATGATAAAGAGGGTCCGCTGCTGGTAGTTCCGATAGAGCCCGTGGAGAGCCTGGGTCGATACGTACTGGAAGATCATTGAATAAAGAGCTTTGTCCCAGCCGAAGAGGAAACCTGCAATTCCCAGTATCACCACGTTCATGCCGAGTATAATGGGAAATGCATCCATTCCCTTTTTCTGGGAGAGATAGATGGAGATAAAGTCGGTGCCGCCGCTGGTGGCATCGACATTCAGACACATGGTTATGGCGATGGCATTGAGGAGCCCTCCAAAAACAGCAACGAGAAGAGGGTCGTGTGTCAGGGAGTAGTTGGGAAGCATATCTACGAACACACCGTTGGCCAGCACCATTATCATGGAAAAGAGAGTGAACCTCTTGCCGATATATCTGAAGCCGATGTATACCGGGATCACATTTAAAACCACGTTGATGGGCGTGTAGGAGATACTAAGGCCAAAGTATTTGAGGGCGACTCTCTGGATGATGATGGTAAGTCCCGTCGCGCCTCCCGGGAAAAGACCGCCGGCATTGACGAAAGTCTTAATGTTGACCGCCATGAGAAGAGCGGCGAGTATCACCACTATGAGGCGGATCACATGCCACCTCAGGGTTCCCTTTATACCGAATTTCTTCCTGTCTTTTAGTGAAGTCATATGGTTTCTCCTTTATCCTCTGATAAAGAATTCTTCATGGCCTTAAAGCGTAGATCGTTGGCGCTATTTTTACCTTGAGATATACTTCAGCGTACTGTGAAGGAGTCAGTTCCTCCACATAGTTAAGCTGAAAATTCTTTTGTATACCATTTCTAATCAGTATATCGGCAGCTTTGTTGTAAGCTATAGCGGCTTCAGCTTCGGTCCTGTACTTGCCTACAACATAGTTGCTCTTTATGTGTATCACGGCCTTGTACTTGACAAAGCCCTTGTGAGTGTACTGTCTGACTCCCCTGTATCTGTTCAGGATTATTATGTTCTCGTACCGAAGGTCGTTGGGGTCATCATTGGCAAAGCGATAATCTCTGCCTTCTACAGCGTAGCTCTTGATCCCGTACCTTGCAAGAACAGACAGCTGGCTCCCGTAGTCTGCAACAAAAAGATGTGAGCCCCTCTGCATGATCTTGTGGGATGAGTAGTAGAAGAGATCGTCGATGTCAAATTTGAGGGCTCTTGTGGGGGACAGGTAGTAAAGAAAATATTTCTTTTCAAGATATATCGGTGTTGAAATGTAAATTCCCTTGTCCCTGAAATTAATCAGTGTAACGTATTTCTCAAAAGGAATCGCAAAGCTCTTTTTGTATGATGATATCGTAAGATCGCTGTTATCAAGCACTTTTGCGGCATCCTTGTAGACTTTTGAGGCTGTCTTTATTTCGTCAAAACTTCCAAGGGAAATATGCTTCCCGCAGTAGGTTATGGATGCCCTGTAGGAAGGAGTTCCGTCTTTTAATGTGGTTTCGTATACCCCAATATACTTTTTTGGACTCATTTTTGCTCCCGATATGCTATACTTATTTATTATTTTATATTAGATAGTAGAAACGTGTCAAAAATGGAGGAGTGTAAATGTCAAAGGAAGTCTATTATTCAAGTACCAGAGGAGACAAGAGCAGGATGAAGGCGTCAGAGGCGATACTGCGCGGCCTTGCCCCTGACGGAGGTCTGTTCGTTCCCGATCACATACCACAGCTGGAAAAGAGCATGAGAGAGCTCGCTGAGCTTTCATATCAGGATACAGCTTATGAAGTCATGAAACTGCTTTTGACTGACTATACCGAAGAAGAGCTTAAGTACTGCATCTCCCATGCCTATGATTCCAAGTTCGACACAGAGGAGATTGCTCCTTTATCTGAGGCTGACGGCGCATATTTCCTTGAGCTCTACCACGGTGCGACCATAGCTTTCAAGGATATGGCCCTGTCCATACTTCCTTATCTCATGACGACCGCGGCCAAAAAGAACTCTGTGAAGAACGAGATCGTTATCCTCACAGCGACAAGCGGCGACACAGGGAAGGCTGCACTTGCAGGCTTTGCCGATGTACCAGGAACAAGGATCATTGTCTTTTACCCCAAGCACGGCGTAAGCCCCATTCAGGAACAGCAGATGGTTACCCAGAAGGGTGACAATACCTGCGTAATAGGAATTGAGGGCAACTTTGATGATGCGCAGACAGGCGTCAAGAAGATATTCACTGACCCTGAGCTTGCTTCCTACATGGATTCAAAGGGATTCCAGTTCTCATCAGCCAACTCAATAAATATAGGAAGACTTGTTCCTCAGATCGTCTACTATGTTTATTCATACTGCAAGCTCCTCAAAGAGGGCAGGATTGCGGACGATGAGAGCATTAACGTTGTTGTTCCCACAGGTAACTTCGGCAATATCCTTGCCGCATACTACGCAGGAAAGATGGGAGTGCCCATTGCAAAGTTCATCTGCGCATCCAACTCCAACAAAGTACTTTTTGACTTCTTCAAGACCGGAGAGTACGACAGGAACAGAGACTTCGTTCTCACAAGTTCTCCTTCAATGGATATCCTTATATCCTCCAACCTTGAGAGACTCATATATCACATTGCAGGCGACAATTCCGAGGCCGATGCTTCTTATATGGAACAGCTCTCTAAGGACGGCAAATATGAGATAACAGACGAGATGAGAGAAAAACTTTCCTGTTTCTATGGCGGATTCGCAACAGAAGAGGAGACCTTTGAAGCAATCTCCGACCTGTTCAGGAACCACTCCTATCTTATTGATACACACACTGCAGTTGCCGCTTCCGTGTACAAGAAGTACAGAGCTGAGAGCGGAGATACCACTGCAACAGTTATTGCATCAACGGCAAGTCCTTACAAATTCACACGAAGCGTTATGAATGCCTTAGGGGAAGGCGATGATTCATGCGACGACTTCGAGCTTGCAGACAGACTTTCAGAGCTCTCCGGAGTCAGCGTACCTGCAGCTGTTGAATCTATCAGAAATGCAGAAGTAAGACATAAGACTGTGGTTGAGAAAAATCAGATGGAGAGTGCAGTTAAGGCTTTTCTTGGCATCTGATTATTGATAAAATAGTCATAAGGGGTTTTGAGTAAGATTATATAACGGAGGTGCGTATGGACTTAGGCAAGGCTATTTACTCAGAAATCACACCTGAAATTGTGGAGCTTTCCAAGCTTTCTACGGAAGCTGATCTTATTGAGAACGAACTTTTTTACAAATATGACGTTAAGAGAGGCCTTCGTGACCTCAATGGTAAGGGTGTACTTACAGGACTGACAAGGATTTCCGAGATCATTGCCAAGAAGGTTGTTGATGGCAAGGAGATTCCCGCTGACGGCGAGATATATTTCAGAGGTTATGATGTCAAGGAACTGATCAGGGCGGCTGAGGATGAGAACAGATACGCATTTGAAGAGTGTACGTACCTGCTTCTGTTTGATGCTCTTCCCACGGGCAAAGAGCTCTTTGAGTTCGAAAAGCTTCTGGGATTCTACAGATCGCTTCCCACGAGCTTTGTCAGGGACATCATCATGAAGGCGCCAAGCCGTGACATGATGAACACCCTTGCAAGAAGTGTATTGACTCTGTATTCCTATGATGATCTGGCAGATGATGTGTCCATGGCCAATGTGCTCAGGCAGTCACTGCAGCTGATAAGTCTGTTCCCTCTTTTGTCTATATACGGATATCAGGCTTACAACCACTACCATGAGGGCAATTCACTTTATATACATCCTCCGAGGGAGGAGCTGTCAACGGCTGAGACTATTCTTTATCTGCTTCGCCCTGACAGCAAGTACACAGAGCTTGAAGCCAAGCTCCTGGATATCTGCCTTGTGCTTCACATGGAGCACGGCGGTGGTAACAATTCATCCTTTACGACACACGTTGTGAGCTCATCGATGACGGACACATATTCCGTTATTGCGGCAGCGATAGGGTCCCTTAAGGGTCCCCGTCACGGCGGAGCCAATATCAAGGTTGTTCACATGTTTGACGACATCGAGGAGAATGTGAAAAACTGGGATGATGAGGCGGAAGTAGAGGCTTATCTTCGCAAGATTCTCAACAAGGAAGCCTTTGATAAGGCAGGGCTCATCTACGGTATCGGACACGCTATCTACTCCAAGTCAGACCCAAGAGCCGTGATCTTAAAGAGCTTTGTGGAGAAGCTTGCAGCAGAGAAGAACAAGATGGACGAGCTAAGACTCTATGAGATGGTCGAAAGACTTGCACCTCAGATCATCAGCGGAGAGCGCACAATGTACAAGGGCGTATCCGCCAACGTGGACTTCTATTCGGGCTTTGTTTACAGGATGCTGGATCTTCCCGAGGAGCTGTATCCCACGATCTTCGCAATGGCAAGAATCGTAGGCTGGAGCGCTCACAGAATGGAAGAGCTTGCCAACAACGGCAAGATAATCCGCCCCGCATATATGGCCATCGAGCCCCGCAAGGAATATGTCAGGATGGATGAGAGGTAATTTGCAATATATTTTAGTTACAAGCTATAAGGAGAGAAGAAATGGAAGAGAAAGATATTCTTGGTCTTATTGACCACACACTGCTTACAGCAGATGCTACATGGGAGGGAATCGTTTCACTTTGCGACGAGGCTGTTAAATACGGCACTGCAACAGTTTGTATTCCTCCTACATACCTTAAGAGAGTACATGACAAATACGGCGATAACCTCAAGCTCTGCACAGTTATTGGTTTCCCTCTTGGCTACAGCTGCACTGAGTCCAAGGTTGTAGAAGCCAGGGTTGCTATTGAGGACGGCGCATCAGAGATCGATACTGTTGTCAATGTGAGCGATGTCAAGAACCACAGATATGACGAGGTTAAAAAGGAACTTGAAGAGATAAGGAAGGCCTGCGGCGACAAGCTCTTAAAGGTCATCATCGAGACCTGCTACCTCACAGAGGAAGAGAAGATCGAGCTGTGCAGGATCGTTACCGAGGTCAAGGCAGATTACATCAAGACTTCAACTGGCTTTGGCTCTAAGGGCGCAACACTTGAGGACATTGAGCTCTTCAAGAAGCACATAGGCCCTGATGTCAAGATCAAGGCTGCCGGCGGAATCCGCACTATCGAGGATGCACTTGCCTATGCCAAGGCAGGCTGCAGCAGGATCGGATCCTCCAAGGTTGCACCTCTTATCGCAGCAAAGTATAATCTCTGATTGAGATTATTTAAGAAGATTCTGGAATTGTATCAAAGATATTATCAAGAGTAATATCAAGGACCTGACGCCGGAAGATATCGGCATCAGGTCTTTTGTCATTATCTGTATAGCTTTCTGTAGTCTCTCGGAGAGTGGCCTGTGATATCCAGAAAGGCCTTGTTGAAGGCGGTCGTGGACTGGAAGCCTGCAAGGAATGCACACTCGGTGATGTTGAAATGATCATCAAGAAGGAGCGATGCGGCATTCCTGACCCTTATATGCGAGAGATAAGAGGGAAAAGACATGTGTATGTACTGTTTGAAAAGCTTGGAAAAGTAGAAGGTACTAAGCCCCACATGTCTGGCAACCATTTCCTGTGAAAGCTTATCGCCGGAGTTCTCTGCGATGAACAGACAGGCGGAATGGACATAATTCCAGCCTGTGCCTGAATTGTCCCCGGTCTCGACGCTTTTTGTGTTCTCGGCAAGACAATAATCTCCCACAGCAAGTAATATGTCGTAGACACACTGCTTGCATCTGGTTTCTGAGAGCGGGTCACCTGAACTGATTATTCTCTTTATTTCCCATATTTTGTTCTCAATAAGTTCAGTCAGGGCAGGATTCTCAGATCTTTTTATGTGATGACATACATACAGAAACCTCGCGATGGATATGAGGTCAAGGCTGCTCTCAAGCACTGTTGACGGGAACTGGATGAAGACGGCGCCTCTTTTTGGCAGCATTATGGTCTCGTGGATCTGGTGAGGCCAGGCCAGAAGTACATCGCCCCTGCATCCTTCGTATAAAGTGTCGCTGATCCTGTATTTGCAGCCATCTTCAAGTATGAGAGTAAACTCTGCCGCGTTGTGCCAGTGGGCAGGAAAGGTCTCGGGGCCGCCTCCGTCCGCCATTATGATGGCTGATGGTGATTTGAACTGGATTTTTTCTTTGAATGTGTTTTCCATAATCTAATGATAACAAAAAACGGGCAAAAGATAACAAGAAATTGATTCTAATTATTTCCTTGTGGGATTACTATTACCATACAGTGGAAACAGATTGTATTAAAAGGATTATGGAATGAGTACAAGTAAGATCGCAAACAATACTGCAAGAGAAATTGACTTTACAAGCGGAAATCCGCTGAAACTTATATTGTCATTTTACTGGCCGCTTCTCTTATCCAGCATGCTGCAGCAGTTCTACAATTTTGCAGACACCTGGATAGTGGGCAGAGGACTTGGGGATAATGCTCTTGCCGCAGTTGGCAATATGGGCTCACTTTTCTTTTTCATAGTAGGCTTTTCATTCGGACTCGCCAACGGCTTCTCGGTTCTTATAGCACAGAGCTACGGGGCGAGGGACATAGAGACGCTGCGGCACAGGTTTGCGGCAGTGATAGAGCTCGGAACAATCCTTGCAATTCTGCTCACAACGGCAAGCGTACTCTTTTTGCCGCATGCATTAAGGCTCCTTAGGACGGACGAACTGATCATCGGGGAGAGCCTTAAATACGGATACATTGTATTCGGCGGCCTGTCTGCAGGGATCTGCTATAACATTTCGGGGTCGATACTTCGGGCCTTCGGCGACAGCAGGACTCCCTTGATAGCGATAATAGTTTCATCAGTTCTTAATCTGGCTCTTGACAGCTTCTTTATCTTTGTGCTCCATACCGGAGTTGAGGGAGCAGCAATAGCAACCCTCGCCTCACAGGTAGTATCCTCCGTGATATGCATAAGGCGCCTTAGGCAGATAGAGTTTCTGAGGCTGGAGAGAGGGCACTTTATCAATGACAGGAAGGTTTTTACGGAGCTTCTTGGAAACGGCCTTCCAATGGCTTTTATGAATTCTATAACTGCGATAGGATGCATGGTTGTGCAGTACTTTGTAAACGGATTCGGAGTGGTCTACACAGCGGCATACGCTGCCTGCACCAAGTACCTGAATCTTTTTATGAATCCTGCAGCAACCGCAGGAAGCGCAATTACTGCCTACACCAGTCAGAATTACGGAGCCAGGCAGTACAGGCGGATCAGGGATGGACTGATCGTCTGTGTCGGTATTGCTGTTACATCATATCTGCTTCTTGGCTCGCTGATGGTATTTATGCCATCCAGACTGGCGGGATTCCTTCTGTCAGGCGATGAGCAGATTGCTCTTGTGTCGGATTTCCTGCCGAGATGCGGAGTAATGATGATATCACTGAATATTCTTTTTGTGGTCAGGAGTGCAGTCCAGGGCATGGGCAAGCCGATGCTTCCGATGGTGTCCGGCATCCTGGAGATGGTCCTGAGGATACTTGTGATATCTCTCTTTATTGGAAGAGTGGGATTTAGGGCAACGGCCTATGCAGAGATGAGCGCCTGGACCGGCGCACTTATAGTTAACGCCTGCGCACTCTATGCAGCGCTTGCTCCGCTCTTATCAGGAACTGAGAGAGCAAGCAAAACCAAAAAAGCACAGGGCAGATGTGCTTCTTTCTTAATGCCGGCGCACCACGATATCGGCAGTTGCTCTGATCGGTACTAAACAACCATCAGGATTTCGACGTTGAACGATGTTGAGAATCATGGAAACAGACAGGACGGTATTTGCATAAACATGTCACAGACAATAAATTTATATGACGTGTCCTTTTGAGTGCTTTTCGGACACGTCATTGGCACTTTTACGTTCTTACATGCTTTCAAGTACACGTCATACGAAGATTTTCCAAATGCC
>CAMNOS010000079.1 GCA_946546925.1 uncultured Butyrivibrio sp. | reverse complement strand
AGAGTGTAGAACAGTCCTCTGTGAGGGCAGCCCGCACACATTACAGGAGGTCTGTTCGGAATTGTATCTTCAAGGGCAAAAGAGTCCTTGGTCTCTTTGCCAAAGGCCCTGGCAATGAGGTTCTGAGAGAACTCGTCGCAGATAGGAAGAAGCTCCTTACCTGTCACCTCTATTCCCAGCATCTTCACGTGGTTCTCTATGATCGGATCAAGCTCCTCCACAACAAAGAGCTTCTCAACCTTTGCTGCAAAATCTCTTATGAGCTTCTCGGGAAGAGGATTGGTCATTCCGAGTTTCAGTACTGATACACTGTCTCCAAATACCTCTTTTACATACTGATAGGATGTTGAAGAGGTGATGATTCCGCACTCTGTGCCGCCCATCTCAACTCTGTTTAAAGGACAGTCCTCAGCATATTCTATGAGTTTTCTGGTCCTCTCCTCAACTATGGGGTGGCGCTTTTTGGCGTTGCCCGGCATCATTACGTACTTGGCAATATTCTTTTCATAAGGAAAATCCGGAACACTTCTCTCGAAAAAGGTTACCAGAGACTGTGAGTGAGCAACTCTCGTGCACATCTTAAGAAGCACCGGAGTGTCAAACTTCTCGGAGATCTCATAAGCGAGCTTGGTGTACTCAAGAGCCTCTGCAGAATCAGAGGGCTCGATCATGGGAACCTTGGCAGCTATTGCGTGGTGCCTTGAATCCTGCTCATTCTGAGAGGAGTGCATTCCTGCATCATCTGCCACAACGATGACCATGCCTGCATTTACACCGGTATAGGACATGGTATAAAGAGGATCCGCAGCCACATTGAGTCCAACGTGCTTCTGGGCGCAGAAGCTCCTTCTTCCTGCGAGACTGGCTCCGAAAGCGGCCTCCATGGCCACCTTCTCATTGGGTGCCCACTCACAGTAGATCTCGTCATATTTAGCAGCCTCCTCGGTAACTTCTGTTGACGGCGTACCGGGATAGCTGGAAATAAAGCAGACTCCGGCCTCGTAAAGTCCGCGGGCAACAGCCTTATTGCCCAGACAGAGCTGCTTATTCGCATTGTCGTTCATTCCAAAACCTCCTACTGAAAATCTGCGCTTTAAAGTGATAAAGCAAACTACTTATTAGAATAAGTCAAAAAGGGGATAAAATCAAGGACAAAAAAAGACCCTGGGGGCGGTGTGGGTCTTGGTGGCGTTTTGTCTCTGGGGGGACGGAGTCGAGGGGACATTTTTTTCAGAAAATGTCCCCTCGACTCCGTTATTTTGGCTGGCAAAAGAAATCTTAGCTCAGCGCAGCATCTGCCTAATTATCTTATATCTGTTCCCATGAGCTTGTTGTATACTTTCTGAGCAGTGTCGTTATCCTGCTTTCCTACGCAGTCAGCGCATCCGATAGCTGAAAGAATGATAGCGGATTTCATAAACTGTGCAGGATCTGTGCCGAAGGGGCTGCTACTCTGAAGCAGTGTCTGGACTATATTCCAGCCCACATAGGATGCCTGCTCCGTGAAGTCCTTAAATCCGTATGCTTTTCTGAAGATCTCGGAATTGCCCATGTCACCCAGGAACTTAGCCTCCTGCTCTCTCAGGATAGCCTCCTTCATGATATCTCTGGAGGTTGTGTCCTCTCTGTAGCTCTGATCCTGTATGATTTCCTTTATGTTACCGCTCTTAAGCTTGGCTATTTCAGCACCCATAGGTCCGTTGTCAGCAAAGTACTTGTCCATCATCTTCTTGTCACCGCATACACTCATGATGAACTTCGCCACATTCAGGGCCTCACTTATTGTAATTCTGATGCCGGTTACAAAGGTGTTCATAAAGGCCTGTACGCCAAAGCTGCTGCCTGAAAGAACGTCAACGCATTCAGTCATGGTCTGCATGATCTGCCGATAATTGGCCTCTTTTCCGGCAATGGTAGCAACCTCGTTAATGATCCATTCCTTGTTCAGGTGGGTCTCATCGGTGATCATCTTCTGAGCCTCTGTCTGAGCCTTTGCAGCTTCCTGACGCTTCTCAGCACCCTGCTTTTTAAGTTCCTGCTGATTCTCAAGCGGCCTGTTGATATCTGCCACGTTCTTAAAGTTCTTTCCTACATTGTAGATGCCCTTTATGGCATTTACTGCCTGAGTTATGCCCTCTCCTGCAACTGCCGTTCCAACCTTAGCTGCCGACTGGGCTGTTGACTGTATCATTCCCAGAGCTGATGATACGCCTGATACTGACGTGCCGCCGAGTCCTGCATAACCAAGTCCGTCATTGATAAGTCCCTGACTTACACCGGGTTTTACAAATCCACTGCTGAGCATCTTGTTTCTCCACTTGGGACTCAGGCACGCCATCATAACTCTCTGGCCTACTCCGTATCCCGGGATAGCCTTCTCAAGCTCAGCACGGATCCTTCTACCTGCAAATCTGGTAAATCTGTAGCCCGAGCGGTACAGGTTCTTTCTCATGAACTGATAGTTGTATTTGAACCTTCCGTATTTCTCAATATCTCCGGCGGAGCGATATGCCTCAGACTCACCTGCAAGGAGCTTTCTCTCGCCTTCGGTTCTCTTCACAAACTTAAGGGCATTTGCAAAGAGGTTCCAGTCTATTCCTGTGCTTCTGTCGGCTCCGATATAGGTAAAGTTAAATACCTTCTTACCTATGATCATCTGTGAGAAGTCCTTCTTGTTCTTTTCGTCCCTGGCATCGGAAACCTGTGTTGATACAAGGCTCCTCATGGCATCACGAAGGTCATACTGTGTGGTGGCCATGATATTCTTGGCTCCCGCAAGGCCAAAGTGATCGACGTAGTAGTCTGCAAGCTTGTCTCTGCCCAGCTCGTTTACATACTGGTTCTCGTTAAATCCGATAGCAGTTGTAAAGGTGTTATCTGTTGAAACATCCAGTATATCCCTGTTCTTAAGAGCATGTACCAGGAGCATCTTCTCGTTCATGGACAGACCTGCAAATGCTGAGATCAGAGGCATTGCTCTCTCGGGATCCTTCTTGGCCTCTCTGACAAGCATATCATTGAAGAAATCAAAGTGATTGACGAATCCGGGAAGCTTAACATCATTCTTGCCATCGTCCTTCTTTTCTTCTTTCTTCTCTTCCTTCTTTTCCTCTTCCTTCTTCTCGCCCTGTTTTTCTTCTTCCTTCTTCTCTTCTTCCTTAGCTGCCTGCTTGGCTTCTTCCTTGGCTGCCTTCTTAGCATCCTTTTCAGCCTTCTTCATGGCAACCTGAAGAGCCTCAACATTAAGATCAGTATCCTCTCTGAACTTCTCCTCTATCTCTCTTGCAAGTTCAGCTGCCTGCTTGTTAGGCATATTGGGATCCATTGTATGGTTGACAGTCTGTCTGCACATCTGGATCTTCAGGTTATCGTTCTCAATCTCTTCCACCAGATCCATGGCTCTCTCAACGAGCTTCCAGTCAATCTTGGTCTTACGCTGAAGCGCATCATCAGCAAAGTCATTCCTGGTAATAGGCTTGTTATCAAGATTGATATTATCCTTTAACTGATAACTGAAGAGTGTCTCTGCTGCCTTGTCAAAGATACTGTGGGTCATGGACCTGTTGAGTTCTGCAATGAAGGCATTATCCATTCCGTCAGGCCTGCGGAACGAGTTCTTAATAACCTCACGCCTTTCCTCATTTGCAAAGCTGGCCCCTCTGAGAAGGAATGCCTGCCATCTGGTAGCTGCAGTTGTATAGTCGACCGCTGTCCTGTCCTGAAGAACATGGAGCAGCATATGCATCTGGACATCATTGTACTTGCCAAATCTATCAACAATGGCCTTAACTGACTCATCCTTTTTCTGGTCATCATCTCCAAAGGCTTTGAAGAGATCTCTGAAGGTCTTGGCACCGTAGTAAGCCTTTCCTGCAAGAGCCTCCTTAACGGGATCATCATCCTCCTTAGTCCTTCCGGTAAAGTATCCGGCAAGAGCACCCGTAAGTCTGCCGTCTGCGAGCTTGGTGAAGTCCTTGGGCCTCATCTCATCTCTCTTCATGCTGCAGAACTGGGTGTACTTAAATGCCTTTTCAAACATTGTCTTGGAGATTCTGCGAAGGCCGGACTTTCTGTCGGTCTTCATGAGTCTTCTCATGACAAGGTTGTAATCAATCTTAGGCGAGAAGTCCTGATCGTAGATAAAGGCCGCCAGCTGCTCCTGGGCTGCAAGCTCTTTTTCATTCTCCTTCCTCTTGTCGCGAAGTGCAACATTGGAAGTGAGCATCTCGTTTTCCGTAAGGCCTATATCCGGGAATGTAAGAGTCAGGGCGAATACCTTCTGTTCCTCAACAGTCAGGCTGTTAAACATTTTGATGAGATCTTTCCTTCCGGAATTGGCGATCTCTTTCTCCATGTCAGCCCTTGTATAGGTCTCTGTTGAGAAGAGCTTTTCTTCAGCAGTAAGTGACTTGTCGGATATCTGCTGCATCAGCGCGCTTGAGTCAGGCAGGTAACTCTTTATTATTTCCTTTATGCTCTCAGCATCCAGGTCGTTCCTTCCCTGAACATCCTTGCCGATCAGCTTATCCAGCTGCTCCTGTACAGACTGAGTAAACTGCTCTACTCCTGTTTCGCTGTTCAGAGCCTCATAGATATCCTTCTTGAAATACTCATAAAGTCCGACCTGCAGCTTAAGCTCTTTTGTGCTCTCCTGTATTTTGGCCACGCAGGCGTCAATCAGCTCAAGCTGCTTTCTCTTCTTGTCGCAGACCTCTTTAAACTGCTCCTTGCTCATGGTAAACCTGGCTACATCAATGGAATCCATGAACTCGTCGTAGTCCCTCTGGGCTATCTTGGATGCAGGCCTCTTGATATCGAGAAGTTCTCCTCTGGTCTTAAGCTCCTCCTCGATCTCCTTGATATCATTCTCGTGAGTTCCGTCAAGAGGAAGCTCCGACCTGTTTGCATTCTGAGCAAAGGCAAATACGATTGCCTTCTTTATCTCATCTTCATCTGTGTAGCCGGCTTTACGAAGGGCCGTGTCAAGGGATACAAGGCGCTCTTTTTCAGCGACCATAAGTCCCTTGAGCGTCTCTTCGTCCATCTCTCCGTACGCGATGACTCTTTCTACAAGAAGTCCCTTGATGAACTCTTCGTCGGCATCCTTAAATCCGTTGTTCTTCCTTATCTCAGCCAGCTCTTTGAGCTTGCCCTTATCCTTGTACTTCTGCTCAGCCTCGGCATCAAGATACTTGTAAAAGAGCTCATCCTCCACGAAGGATGTTGCCTTTTTGATGTCGCCCGAGTCGAACTTGGAGGTTTTGCCGTATGCCACAAGGCCTACAGAGCCCATCTCCTGTCTCTTTTCCCTGTATTCGGAGAGCTCTTTCTGGTACTCTCTCTCCAGCATCTTGCCTTCGCTCTTCTTAAACTGAAGTTCAAGCCGAACCTCTTCCTTGGTATCAAGGACATTTCTGTCTGAGTAGATGTTGACATTGCGGGAATCCTGCTGCCATCTCTTGAAGTCCTTGAGTTTCTCCAAAAGTGTAAGCTTAAAGGCTTCAGGGTTCATTGTGAAGGCTGCGGGCTTGATGATCTGCATGAGCAGGTTGTAATCGGCGTAGGCCCTGTCATTATCCGTAATCTCCGCGCCCTTTTTGGCCTTCTCATACATCTTTTCAATGACCTTCTCGGAGCCCATTGCTTCCTTCTGCTTCTGTACCATTTCACCGGTCTGGCAGATAGTGGCGATTTCTTTGTAAAGTGCATCAAGTTCCTTGTCAGGATGGTAATCCTGCTTGCGGAATGCTGCTACAGTTATATCGTCTAGTATATCCCTGAAGGCCTGCATATTAGCGGCATACTGCTTATCCACCTTCTGTATGGCGTCAAACATCTGCTTCTCATCGTAGAGGAGATTGAAAGCAGAGGGGTCAGCTTCAAGGATATAGCTGAGCCTCATGTGCAGGGTACTTTGTCCGACACTGGTATCAATTTTCTCCTTGACCATCCTTTTCTGAACCGCATCGAGGTTGTCAAGAATTGACTTCTTGGGCTTCTTTACGGTCATGAAGGCGCCGTAGAAGGTATTTACATCCGTCCACCAGTCCATGTATTCCCAGCCGGATCTGGTCTTGAGGACAGACCAGTTCTTCATAAGATACTGCTCCATAACCGGCTGCGATGCTTTAAACGCATCACTCAAAAAGACGTCACAAAGTGTCCCGTAGTTTTTGTTGAGCTCCTCCAAGTAAGAAGCAAACTCATCATCGGTGGCGGTCATGATCTTTCTCCAGGCCTCATCATCTTTGATAAGATAGTTCCTGATGATTCTGAATTTACCCTGATTCTTCATTCCTACACCGGGGTAATTGTCAATAGCATCTCTTCTCTTGAGGAAAAGTTCTCCGATTTTTTTACTCTTTTCCAGTTCTTCCTTGCAGCCGGGGGCCTTGCCGTAAATACTTATAAGCTTATCATCCAGCTCTTCGAGATTTCCGGCACCGAACTTTCTTATGTTCTCAGCCTTGCCTTCCTTTTCACGAGTATCACTGAGTCCGGCGATAACGTTCATTACTTTGGATGATATCTCATTCTGCCTGGCCACACTCAGACCTTGTGACTCAAGGTAAAGCTGAACATTCAATTTCCTGCTATTAATCGTTTGCTGCTGATTGACAATGTTCTCATAGTATTGCGTATCATCGGAATTCAGAAAGACTTTTTCTCCGGCTCCGCCTGCTTCGAAGTATTCTTTTCCGCAGCCCATAAGCATCATCTCACCCATGATATCAGCAAAGGTAAGCTTCTTGGCTGACGAATCGGAATCCTGTATGCTCTTCATAAATCCTTTTAACAAATAAAGCGCCCTTGCATCGTGTCCGCCAATAATATTGAGTGGAGCACAGGCAAGCTTATTGAGCTTCTTCTGACTTTCTTCCGCTATGCCGTAACCGATCTTTTTATTCTTGGTAAGTCCGGAATATACCTCGGTTTCATCCAGCCATTTACCCAAATTAGCAAGTTCACCCTTAAGCTTCTTGGGTTCCATTCCTCTCAGTTCAGAGCCGATGGTGGACAAAAACTCGCCAAAGACACCTTCCGCAGTCTTGCTGTGCTTGATGCCGTTTATTGACTCCTGGGTATCATGCTGACGGAGCAGGAACCAGAGCTGCTGGGCATAGTTCAGCTTTCTTACCCTCTGGGTCTGGTTGACCTCCTTGCCTTTGATCTCCGTATAATTGAAATTCATGCGCTGATCATCAAGAGTCCTTTCCGTGTGGAGGATGGCGTCGAGACGCATCTTCCCAATAGTCTCCTTCTCAGCTGCGGCATTCCGGTAATTCTCGATGGTCTGGGCCATATTCTCTGCAGTGAGCCTGCCTTCAAGGAGATCCTTCATTAGGAGCTTCTTAATGCCGTAAGGGTCTTCTCCGGCCGTGCCGCTCCTTCTCCAGTCCTCAAGAAGTAGTTTGTTCTTTGGCGCAGGCAGATTCTTCTCTTTAGCTTCTTTTATCTCATCATCTGTGGCCGCTCTTACAACAGAGAGTATCTGTTTCAGGTCAGCAAAGAACTGAGAGTAATCAATAAGGCTCAGATTAGCGATATTCTCAATACTCCTTACGTCTTCGAGATACGGGCATCTGATGTGCAGGCCACTCTTTTCATCCCTGAGGGCCTCCTCCAGAGCCTGGGTAAGCATATCCCGATCTGCCTTATTCTTAAGTACGCTCTTAAGGGCAGGATCGCCGAAAATCTGCTTCTCAAGGTCATCTTTTACCACCAGCTGGTTAGGCTGAAGGACCGGATTGTTCTTAAGCCCTTCCATGAATTCCTCTCTTGTGACCAGGGTCTCCATGTACTCGTTGAGGGCAGTCTTATCTTCCCTGTCTTCCAGGTCTGCTTTGGTTTTATATGCAGCCGTAAGCTGTACATCAATGATCTTGTTGAGCTCAGGCTTCATGCCGTTTAATATCTTTACGGCATCTTTATCGTGGTACTCTCCGTTTTCGTAGCTGTCTCTGAAGGCAACGATCCATGCATCCTCAAAGTACTTCTCAATATTTTCCCACTGGGCCTTTGTCAGTTTAAGCTCTCCGCCAATATACTGTTTACGGTCATTTGTGATGGCTTTGCGAAGTTCCTCACCTTTCGCATAATTATTGAGGAAGTTCTTGATCTGTTTGTTGTAGACCTTCTTGAGACTGGTGATGATCTTGTTGGTCTTATCGTTGGTCTCTTCCCACTTGTTAATACTTCTCTTGCTTACTTTATATCCCTTCGGGCGAAGATAGTAAGGATCCTTCTTGCCATCTGCGTTCACCTTGCTTGAGATCATCTTTTCAAACTTGGCGGAAAGCCTCTTGGGCAGACCTGTCCGGGCAAATTTTCTGTCCCATGTCCTCTGGATGGCAGCGGTATCACCGTCAAAGGCCATCACGTTGTCAACGGTGTACTCCAAAATGTCCTGGGCAATGACGTCGTATCCAAGAAGGTACTCACCGCCGATTCTCTTAAGGACATTTTTCTTAAGCATATCCTTTGCGGTGTCACACAGTCCCATAAGGGTGATCTTTTTGTCAATGACATTGATATTGTTGGTCACATTGGCCTTGATCTTTTCAATAGCATCTTTAAAGCCCTTATCTGTCACTCCGTATTCCGTGGAGGTGGTAAGACGCTTCATAACGAGGTTAAAAGGCACATCCTCAATTGACTTATATCTTGGCTCTTCCTTCTGCTGATCCTCTTCAAATATCTTCTGCTTGGTGAGCTGTTCCTGTTCTTTCTCGTTCACAGGCTCGCTGGTAAGAAGGGCCTGTACCGTGTTATCTTTCCACAGGCTCTCAAGGTGCTTGACATTTGTGAAATAATCAAAGCCAATCACAGAGTTGATTGCCTTCATTATTTCATTTTGTCTGTTCTTTATTGCCTTATACTTAGGCTGGCTAAAGAAATCCTTTAAGATCGAGTTGTTCTTAAGCAGATCCCGGAAGTTGATCTCACCGTGAAGCAAAACTGCAAACTGCTCATCCATCAGCTTCTGAATATAATCATCCCTAAGCTTCGGAATGTAACGGAACTGGGAACCAACCGAAGTCTTGGGAAGTTCATCGTTAAGCTGCATCAGGTTGTGATGCAGGTTTGCGTTCATGGAAATAAGATACTTCTTCAGAGCAACTCCCGTAAGATTGGTGGTCTCAGGGTTGTCCTTTATAAGTGTGTAGACTTTTTCAGTATATTTAGGATCGCCAAGAACCCAGGGCGCCTCCTTCATATCCTTTTCGTCAACCTCAACTGTACCTCTTATGTCTTTCTCAAGGAGAGATCTCAGCTCTTTATCACGGCGCTCTTTCTCAGCCTCCGCAAGCTTCTTCTGTTCTTCCTCGGCATTCACGCCTGTAGGCTGTGCGTTCTTGATGATTGCAACATTATCCCTGCGCTGCTTGCTAAGACGATCTTCTTCCGAAATATTGTTGTCATAAATCTTGATCCTGTTCTTGCGGATCTCGTTGGCATAAGCCGCAGATGAGTCCCTGACACTTCTTACCTGTGTCATCATTTTAATGTTAAAGATATCGTAGTTCTTGGCTACTCTCTCCGGATCTTCGGTATTATGGTATTTGGCAAGGCCGTCATGAACAGCATAGCCCGCAAACCTGTTGAGAGCGTCGTAATAAACCTGAGATACTGCAGACATCAGAAATACAAAGCCCTCTGCCACATGCTTCTTGGCATCCAGCTTCTCATGCGCGTTCTGCAAAAGCGGATTCGCATTTTCGCCCTTGATATCTATGAGATAGTACAGCTCCTCAGGCACAGGCATCTTCAGCTTCGAGGCATAATCCAGCACTTTCTTTGCATCCTCTATGATGCCCGGATATCTTGTAGCGCTGACATCCTCAGTAGACACAATTTTGTCATCCTCAACGATGTCCTTAACAAAAGGTTTCTGGGATTCCTGAAGGATCTTTTTGAAAAGAGTAGCCATCTCAGCCAGCTGTGTCTCATTACCGCCCTTAAGATCCATTACGGTAGTGCGCAGTTTCTTGCCCTGTTCTCCCAGGCCTACTTGTTGTTGCTGCTCCTCAATCTGCGCATCCACGTTCAGCAGATTCTGTCGCTGCTCTTCCAGATCGTTTATAAATTCCTCACCGGCATCCTTCTTTCCGGTCTTTTTCTCCTTTTTCTCCCTGTCCTTCTTGTTCTTCTCAATATCTTTCTTAACCTGCTCAGCTTCCTGATCAGCTTCGATCACATAATTGGTAAGTATTGTATCAACCTGGGTAAGAGTTTCCTGTAGTCCTTTTGTGACACTTGCAATCGCATCGTTGGTCAGTCTCGTGTTTACATCTTCAAGAAGCTCTGAAGATTCAACTAACTCTTTACTTCTATCTTCGACAAATTTTTCGTCCAGCTCCTTCTTTTCTTTTTCGGTAAGCTCAGGCATGCCTCCCAGATCCCTGGCTTTCTGCATCAGCGGATCTTCGTTTTCTCTTTCCAGTCTTTCGGCCTTATTCTTCTTATACAGCTCACCCTTGGCAGTCAGCGTTGCAAATCTGAATTTTATGGAATCAGCATCACTTATGGCCGTGGTCTTAAGGCTTTCATACTGGCCAATGAGCTCTTTATGCTTCTCAAGAAGCTTTGTAGCTTCCTTAACCCTCTTTTTCTGCTTCTTGGTCCATCTCATTCTTGCAAAGCCGTTTTTACATCCGCTCATGCCCTGGGGACCTTTTCTGAGTATGGACTTTTCCTTGGCAAGCCTGAAAGCCGGCAGATTCTCAAAGGTAAGGACCTGCTCGTCAAAAGTATCCATATCAATTACATCCCCGAGATACTCTGCTTCTGCCAGAGTAAGACCGGTCTTGACCTTGCCGTTGTGAAGAAGATTCTCCGGTATCAGTTTCTTATCCTGCTTGATAAGATCGTTGGCAATAATATTCTTCTGCGCTCCGGTGTTCAGAATATTCTCCGTTTTATTCTTATTCTTGCTGACCTTAAGATTTTTATCTAACATCGGTTTACCTCCTGAGTGAATCTAAGAGTTTGAGCTGCTCAACATATTTACCAAGGTTGAACTCTGCCTCAGCCATGATAAGATCTGATGTAGGCGCATTCTCAAACAATGTATCCATAAACTTTTCCAACTTCTCATTTGCAGCCACGAAAGTGATCAACTCAGGCGGCTGTGGGCACCTTGCGCCGTTATCGACCGCGAATGCCAGGAAACGTCTCAGAATGGTCGGGTCATCTGTGGCAGTGTACAGATCCGTTATGATTGATTCTCTGCCGTCGACATCTGTATCTACCAGCATAAGAGCTTCCAGTTTCCCCTCATTATTGATGGCGGCTATGCTCTTCTCGATGTCCGCCTCTCTTAAATCACTCAGGGTGATTCCATAATCCCTGAGAGCCGGCAGTTGATCTACAACGTCATTTATACACTCCGTAAAGTTCGCCATTTTGCCTTTATAGGAAATTGCCTTCTTGGCCGCCAGTTTTTTATAAACCGTCTCAAAAGGCATCGAGCATTCTCTGTAAGTACTTAGTGCAATGTCAAATCCATGGTCTGAAAAGATCCGGGCAAGGACCTCTCCATCGCCGGTGTTATAGTCAAAGGATGCAGTCAGAAGATCATCCGGTGTAGACTGCGGAATGTACTGATCAAGGAACAATGCCAGCATAATATTTCCATAGTTGTTGCCCTGATACAGGTCAGGCACCGTAAAATAGGTTATCTGATTAAAATCATCGTCCTCGAAATAGCTCACCTCCATAAATCCTTTGTATACATCTTCATCATCAAGAGCATACCAGGTAGATGTAACTCCCAGCCCCGGCTCGCCTGCTGGCAGATCGTAGTCTTTTGCTTCATAGATTGAAATTTCCCTGAGTTCCACGTCCATTCCTCCTTAATAATTATGCATATATATATGAATTTTCGATATTGCGCATTCAAATACATTATACGATGCAGAAGAAAAAAAAGCAGAAGAAAACAAATGATTTCCCTCTGCTTTGTACATTTTTTTTATTTCATTTTGACCTATAAGCTGTAGTCATCTGCATTATCACTAATTAATCCTCGTCGTCATTATTTTGCACT
>CAMNOS010000078.1 GCA_946546925.1 uncultured Butyrivibrio sp. | reverse complement strand
TTAATAACGAGGTGCCCTTCTGCAGGGTTTACAGCATGGAATCCAAGAAACAGCTCGAGGAGAGGTTTCTTGCACACAGGATTTCTTATTTTATAGAATGGCAGGACAAGTCCATCATCCAGAGGCTCCTTGACAGGAAGGGCAGCAGGATAGTATGTACCTTCAGAATCAACAAGGGTGATCTTGTCAGAGCCAAGGAACTGGCTCAGGGAATTGAGGGCATCAAGTTCAAGGACTACGGAGAGCTCAAGAATACCGAGCGCATCCGCAGGAGAAGTGAGGCAGTCAGGAACGAGGATACTGGTCTTGAGATGCCGGAACTTAAGTTTGAGAATAAGACTTCGGGCAGATCTGAGGAAGACGAACAGTAATTAAACCGGTAGAGCAGAGGATCTTGATCCTCTGCTTCTTTTGACTTATGACTATTTGGATGTGGAATTTATAAGAGGTGGACATGGCTAAGGAGAAGAAAAGCGCAGCATCGGGAAAGCAGACGGCAAAGAAAAGAACTGCAGGAGGCGGCAAAAAAACAATAGTCGCTCAGGCTAAAGGCAAAAAGACCGTACAATGCAGGAACGCAGACAGAGCCGCTGAAAAAAGGGGGCAAAGGCAGGATGCTCTAAGAAGCAAAAATGCGGAACAGGAGCAGATCAAAACAAGCCGCTGCCCTGTCTTTAAGAAGTGCGGAGCCTGTCAGATGATCGACACGCCTTACGTTAGCCAGCTGCGCAAGAAGCATGCCCGTGTTCAGGAGCTCCTTGAGCCTTACTGCAGAGTGGAGTCATTTATTGGCATGGAGAGCCCCGAGCACTACAGGTGCAAAGTGCACGCCGTATTTACTCACGACAAAAAGGGCAATCCCCTCACAGGCATATACAGAGAGGGCAGTCACGAGGTGGTGCCTGTTGATTCCTGTCTTCTTGAAGATCAGAAGGCAGATGCCATAATCGCCAGCATACGAGGGATGCTTAAGTCCTTCAAGATCAAGACTTTTGATGAGGACAACGGATTCGGTCTTATTCGCCACGTGCTCATAAGGATCGGCAAGTACACCGGTGAGATCATGGTTGTCCTTGTGACGGTTTCTCCGATCTTTCCGTCCAAGAACAACTTTGTGAAAGCTCTTTTAAAAGAGCATCCTGAGATCACCACAATTGTCCTCAACGTCAACGACAAGCAGACAAGCATGATCCTTGGAGATAAGGAAAAGCCCATGTACGGACCGGGATTCATCTATGATATGTGCTGCGGCATGAAGTTCAAGATAAGTCCGAAGTCTTTTTACCAGGTGAACCCTGTGCAGACTGAGATCCTCTACAGAACTGCGATTGAGATGGCGGATTTAAAAGGCGACGAAGTGGCACTTGACTGCTACTCGGGTGTAGGCACCATCGGCATAATCGCAAGTCCTCATGTAAAAGAGGTGATCAGCGTCGAGCTCAACAAGGATGCGGTCAAAGACGCGATCTTAAATGCCAGGATCAATGAGATCAAAAACATCACCTTCTACCAGAATGATGCCACCGTCTTCATGCAGCAGATGGCCGCATCAGGTGACAGGGTAGACCTTGTATTCATGGACCCTCCAAGGTCCGGCTCAACGCCTGAGTTCATCAAGGCGGTTCAGACTCTTTCGCCTTCCAAGGTCGTGTATATCTCATGCAGTCCCGACTCTCTTGCGAATGACCTTAAGATCTTCGAAAAGTCAGGGTACAAGGCAAAAAGGGCAGTGCCTGTGGATATGTTCCCGTTCACGCGGGGAATAGAGACCTGTTGTTTGCTCGAACGATTTACACAGCCATAAAGGCTGTGGCCTCAATCATATCTGCTTATATTTGTCAGAGGAACCTTATTAACATTTCTAAAAGCGATGAAGTTAATTGTGACGCAGAACAGGAGATTGATGAGGACCGACCCGGTCCAGGCAAGGGCAAAGGGAGATCTCACAAACATGAATGCGTCTGTCTCAAGGTTCTTTATTATTATGCTGGTGAGCGGCATGCCAAAGGCAAGGGCTATCACAATTGACAACGCCTCTATCAGCATGACTTCACGCACGAGATAACCTATCACTTGCGCATTTGAGAATCCGTTTGCGCGCATTGTCAGGATTTCTTTCATTCTGTGGGCCACCAGGATATTGCTCAGGTTGAGCAGTATCATAAAGGAGAGCAGTACTGAGAACAGAATAACGATTACAACCACGGCATTGTAGAGATTGACAACAGCCATGTTGCGGTCTCTGAGATTTTTTGTAAGTTCAACCGAAGATACTCCGGGCAGCTCTGAGAGGCTTGCCTGGAGTTCTTTTTCGTTTACTGATCCCGTTTTGACGTAATAGGTATTGGACACAGGCTCCGATCCAAACTTATTTTTATAGTAATCCTTTGTCATTATCATGGTCTTTCCGGCATAGAGCATGAAGATCCCTTTTACCGATACCTCGGATGGAGACAGGCCGCCTGCGGTAAGGCTTACTGTGCTGCCGGCAGAGAGGGCATTTTTGTCCTCCATTTCCTTGGTCACCAGAACGCCGTCATCGAAAACTTCAATACTTTTTCCGGAAGGGGTCTTGAGGATGTAGAATCTGCCGAACTCTTCCTTGTCATCCACGCAGATTATACTTGTGAGAACCTGGGCTTCTCCGTCTGTTATGACACCTGCTGTGATGGGAAGATAGAGTGTATCATAGGAAGAGAGGGCCTTTTCCACAGCTTCCTTTTCCTCATCGGTTATTGTGCCTGACTCGGTGAGAGTAAGGTTATATTGCCAGATATTGTACATCTGATTCTTGAGTGCACCTTCGTAGGCAAGTTTGATATCAATTCCGAAGCCTACTATGAATACGCACATGACAATAGTGACCACTGAGACTACTTCGCGGCCGATATCTGTCAGCAGGTTGTTGAAGATGAGGTTGGTGTAGAGGCTACCTGAGAGTTTAAAGCCTTCCTTCTTTCTGTACCTGGCTGCGGGCTCACTTCCGTTTATCAGACCGACAGCAGAGCATTTGATGTATCTGTGACAGGACCAGAGCACAGCCACAACAGTTATCAGGACCTCCATGACAGGAAGCAGTATAATAAAGGCTATGTTGTGCCCGATTCCGTCAAGGGGAAAGGCGAGATTATCCTTCATGGTATTGATGAGGAGTTTCTCTATCATAAATGCCCCGATCACACCAAGTATAGCGCCAAAGAGGGCACCGGATGCACCGAAAACAACGTATTTGCGCATGATCTCGGATTCGTACATTCCAAAGGCCTTGCTTGTCCCGATCTGGCTCGTCTGTTCCTCTATGATGATGGTCATGGTAAAAAAGCATACTATGGCTATTATGCCTGCATAAAGGGGAGTAAAGGCACTAAAGAATCCCCTGATGGCCTTGATGTAGGATTTGGTCTGGACGAAGGGAAAATTGACGTCTCTTGTCTGTACCATGGAGCCTGCAGGCATGTCTTTGACTGCATCGATCTGGTCTTTGACCTCAGAGAGCTTTTCATAAGCCTCTCTTTTGGCATCTTCATACTTTGCAGATGCCTCCTTTAGCTCTTTTTCACCATCTTCTTTTTTGGTGTTATATTCATCTTTTGCCTTAAGCAGTTCATCCTCAAGCTTTTTTATGGTTTCTGAGGCTTCCTGTTTTTTGGAGCTCAGTGTACTTTTGGCTTTTGAAAGCTCTGAGAGTGCCTGGGCTTTTTTTGATTCAAACTCGGCCTTTGCATCAGCAAGCTTTGCCCTCGCTTCGGGCTCTCTTCTTGCAAGTTCTGCTTCTCCCTCGGCAAGCTTTTCTTTTCCCTTCTCAAGGTCATACCACCCCTGGTCAAGCTGAGCCCTTGCTTCATCAAGAAAAACGACTGCATCATCATACATTTTCTGCTTTTCTTCTAGGAGGCGCTTGCTCTCAGTAATCTTATCCAGCTTGTCTCTTATTTCAGAAAGGCTTCCGAGACTGCTGAGCATGTCTTCAATTTTTTCAGCCATTTCCGGGGGCATACTGTCGATAATGTCAAAAAGAGCATATCCTTTTTCTATCAGATCCAGCTCCTTAATGGAATTGAGTGCGTCTATCACCCGCTTTTTTATGGCGGAGTCCGTGTCCATGTCTTCGATCAGGGAAATAGCAGTGTCGATTCTGTCCTTTCCTATATACTTATCTATAAGATCGGTGCTGCTGTTGTATTCTTTCCAGGCCTTTTCAAGCTCCTCCTTGCCCTGGCTGAGCTTTTCTTTTCCGAGTCTGTATTCTTCTTCCTTCTCTTTGAGGAGCTTCTCTGCTTTGTCCAGTTCAAGATAACCGTCAAAAATCCTCCACTTGTTGAAAGTAAGCTCATCCTCCATGTCTTTCTCTGCTTTGTCGAGCTGTGCCTGACCATCGGCTACCATCGTATTGTACTTGGCTTCACCTTCTTTTATCTGTCTTTCGGCTTCTTTAAGCTCTTTTGCTGCGTTCTCTTTTAGGGTATCGAGCTGTAGTTCACCGGAAGAAAGCTCATCCTCTGCAGTTTTAATGGTCTCTTCAAAGAGCTTTTTTGCTTCGTCGAGATCTGCCTTTCCCTTATTCAGCTCATCCTCAGTCTTTTTCTTTGCGTTGTCATATTCGGAATCAAGATCCCTTATTATATCGGCGCTTCTTTTTTCAAGTATGGAATCCGCCTCTTTTTCAATGATTTCTTTTAGCTGCGAACTCTTTTCCTTGTAGGACTTTTTAAAGATACCTTCTGAAATATCCGCATCCACAAGAATATTGGAGTAATCAAAAGAAAGCTGTGAGGTATCGAAAGAGGAGAGGGGAAGAACAATATAATCCGTGGAGATATTGACCATGTAATCGGGGTGAGATGCAATTCCGGTTATTTTGTATTTATTTTTCGGAAGTATTTCCGTAAAGCGCTCGGACTGGATGCTTATTGTAATCTCATCATCTATATGTGCCCCGAGTTTCCCTATGGCGCTGAAAGAGACGATGCATTCATCAGAAGATGCGGGGAGTCTCCCCTGCGTAACTGTTGGAACGCTGATTCTCTCAGTGGATGAGATGATGGTTACTCCTGCACTGTTTTCGCCAAGAGTTGCAAAGCCCTGGACAGAGATCTGCCCCTCCGCATCATTTATGGCCTCAAGCCCCTTTAATACTGAGATGTCTTCCTGCCTTAGGCCGGTGGAAGCGGATACATCAAAGTCCTTGAAATTCTGGCTTTGGGCAAAAGCTGAAGTTGCCTTTTCTACTGTGGAAGAAGCAAAGAAAAGTCCAAGAATAAGAGTGGTTCCAATGAGAACAATGGTCACTATGGAAAGCCAGGATACAAATCTCTTTTTTATATTTCTTATTGCGTCTATAAACCAGGTTTTTATCATTAAAGTCAGCATTCCTGAAAGTTTTTGAACAAATTTCGTCAACTCTATGATCGATCTATAGACTATTGTAACATGAAAAAGTATTAAACAAGTAAGCATTATTACTGCCTGATTTTTGTCTGACCAAATGTGATAAAATGGAGTATACTGTTTCTTTAGGTATGACTTTCGGAGGTGAGAATTGAAACGTCTTATATATCGGATCATTAGAAAAATGGTTGCGCTTGTGATGCCTGTATTTGAGGTGGAAGGTGCGCAGAATCTGCCAGAGGGGCCTGCAGTCGTTGTGGGGAACCACTCCCAGGCCTATGGACCGATCGCCGCTGAGTTGTACTTCCCCGGAAAGCATTACATCTGGTGCATCTCTGATATGATGGAGAAGGACAAGGTAGCAGATTATGCATACAGGGACTTTTGGTCAAAAAAGCCGATACTTATAAGGCCATTTTTCAGAATATTTTCATACATGATTCCGACACTGGCGGAGATTGTTTTTACTAATGCAAGTACAATCCCCGTGTATCGGGACAGGCGCGTAATGACAACCTTTCAGATATCCTCTGACAGGATGAAGGAGGGCGCTTTTGTAGTGATATTTCCTGAGGACTATACGGAGTACAACAACATTGTTCATAAATTCCAGCGCGGCTTTGTCTCGGTGGCAAGGTATCACTACAAACTAAGCGGTGAGGCGGTATCTTTTGTGCCGATGTATATCTGCCCTGCTCTTAAGAAAATAGTATTTGGCAAGGCTGCCGTGTATGATCCGGGTGCCGGTTCGAAAGAAGAAGCTGAGAGGATATGCACTTACCTGCAGGATAGCATCTCCGAGATAGCCTACAGCCTGCCAAGGCACAAGGTTGTACCCTATCCGAATGTGTCACGAAAATATTATCCTTTTAACGAAAGAAAGTAATGAGAAAACCGGTTGTAGATTACAGAAACTTAAGATTATCAAATATTGCGGACAGACAGTACAGACATTTACTGCTTCTTACGGGATGGATCATATATTTCATTATGTATTTTGTCACAGAGAGGCTCATCCCCGAGAGCAGATGCCACGCAGTGCACAGCGTTATAGATGACTATATACCTTTTAATGAATATTTCGTGCTCTTTTATGTGTCCTGGTATTTTTTTATGGTGTTGTCCTTGTTGTACTTCGTGCTTTATGATATAAAGAACTTTGTCCTGGCACAAAAGCTGATAGTCGGAATGCAGATAACTGCAGTTATCACATATATCCTGTGGCCTTCGGTGCAGTATCTTCGTCCTGATCATTTTGAAAAAGAAAACTTCTGCACATGGCTGCTTGGAATAATCTATTCAAAAGATACGCCTACGGGAGTGTGCCCTTCCCTTCATGTGGGATACACCCTTGCGGTGCTCTCAGCGTGGATTGTGGCCCGGGACATTAAGCTGTGGCAAAAGATCCTGATCACAGCCTGGGCATTAATGATCTGTATATCAGTGTGTTTTGTCAAGCAGCACTCCTTCACCGATGTGTGGGCTGCGGCAGTTATGTATATTTTCCTGAAAATTGTTTTGTTTTGGAGAGGAAGAGAGATTGAAAAGAAGAAAACTAGGTGACAGACCGGACGGAACAAGGATCCGCAAGATTGATTCGATGCATTACATCTATCCGCTCATGAACACGAACAGATGTGACAATGAAGCATATATGAAGCTCTCGGTGGATATATCAGGGACTGAGAAGTTTATAAGAGAGTTTAATAAGGCGCATCCTGAATGCAGGCTCACAATCTTTTCGGTGGTGATTGCGGCAATGCTTAAACTGGTACAAAAGCGTCCTCAGCTCAACCGCTTTATCACCAACCAGACACTGTATCAGCGAGAACATATCAATGCTGCATTCACCGTCAAGAAGGAATTCAGGGATGAGGGGGATGAAACTCTTGCAAGGATCACCATGGATGAGGGTGACACCCTTGAGAGCATAAGCCGCAAGGTGGCAGAGCAGATAGCTTTGTGCAAGACTCAGGATGACGAGTCAACTGAGGCGATGGATGTCATCATGAAGATTCCCGGGAAAAAGATTGTCGGAGCAATAGCCCGGTTCCTTGACAGGCACGGATGGATGCCCGGGAGCGTTATCGCGACAGATCCGTATCAGTGCTCTGTAGTTCTCACCAATTTAGGCTCTATTGGACTTGATATAGGCTATCATCATCTGATGAACTGGGGAACGAACTCTCTTTTTGTAATCGTGGGATCCAAGAAGAACAGGACTCATCTAAACCCTGATGGGAGTGTTACCGCAACCAGGGAAATAGATCTGGCTTTTACAATTGATGAGAGAATATCTGACGGGTTCTACTATGCGCGATCAATGAAGCTGTTAAAATCAATGATCGAGCACCCGGAACTTATTGATGGATGATAGATAGTGTACCTTAGGCCCAATAATAGAAAGGATAATTTATGAAAGCACTTAGAATATTTCTTATAACACTTGCAGCTATACTTGTGCTGGGAGGTGTCATATTAGTGTTGGGCAAAAAATCAGGCGACAATAAGGCTACCTCAACGAACGAGGCCGGCGTTAAGACAGAGTCTGCCGCCAGGACTGATAATGCCGGGAAAAAGAGCAGAAAGGCAAACCCGATAGTCAAGGCTGTCGTCAATGAAGCCATGGACAAATATCTTGAAACTGCCGATGGGAAGGCCAAAGAAATCGCTGATTCCATGTCGGAAGAAGACAAGGAGACAGTTGCTGAAATCATAGCAGCAAACGTATCCCTGGACTCTATTTCGGATGCACAGAAGATACTGGCTGACGGAAATGCGGAAGATCTTATGGAATATGCAAAAGAGAACCTGCCCGAGGAAGACGTTCAGCAGCTCACAGAGATCCTCTCTGAATATGTGACAATACCATGATGAATTTCGGATGAATCTGTCAGAGTGTAGCCTGATAGCCACCATCTTTGAACAGCTTCATCATCTCGTTGGTAAGACTGTACTCCATTGGCTGAAGTTCCACATCCTCAGGGGATGTCCACTCGGCGTACTTAAGCTCTGACTCGTCCATTGCAATGACAGGATCCCCGTCCACATCGCAGAAAAAGCCTGTGAGGATATCGCTTGCGATGCCCCAGGGCTGGGACTTGTAGTAGCGTATATTCCTGACCTTAAGTCCGACTTCTTCAAAGACCTCCCTTGCCACGGTCTCTTCAAGGGTCTCACCGATCTCGGTAAAACCGGCGACCAGTGCGTTGTGGTTAAAGCCTGTGCGGTATTTGGTGAGGATGAGTCTGTTGCTGTCAGGGTCAGTAACACCGACTATAACTGCCGGGTTTATCCTGGGATAAATAATGTTTCCACAGGAAGGGCACCTGCGTGCTCTTTCTTTTTTGTCATTTTCATTGGGACTACCGCATCTTCCGCAGAACTTTGTGACAGAGTACCACTCCGCAAGCTGCCATGCGGTATAGGCGGCATAGACGTAGCGCTTTTCGGCGTGTTCAAGGCTCCTCAAAGCTCTTATGCCGCAGAAGGTATAGGAGAAAGCTGCAGATGAAGCACTGTCTTTTGGCGCATCAGTTCCGGTTTTGGGAACAAATGTGACATCTTCAAAATCCCTTGTAAGTAAAAAGAATTCTTCATCTCCGATGCTGAAAAGGTATGTGAGATCAGAAAAAGCAAGTCCCTCAAAATCCTTCATTTTCGGGTAGATACAAGTATCTTTGGCATCCTGGATTTCTGCTTTAAGAAGAAGCTCTTTTTCCCTGAAAACAACGATGAGGCTGTTGGCATCAGGCTGCGCCTCCGGGTTATAGTGATTGTCAAGATGATATGGAAAAATGTCCTGGATCATGTAATTGTCCTCTTTTGTATGTACTGAAAAACTTACGCACATTTTACAATAGCCGCGGCGTAAAACGCAACGGCAGGTTACGGAATTAAGGCTTGGGCAGGGTCGCGTCGCCCGGCACAAAAACAACAGCACATATGCCCTGATGTTATGATAATATGTAAAAAAAGGCGGTTCATTATGATAAAGATAGATCTGATAACAGGTTTTCTTGGCTCGGGAAAGACAACCTTCATAAAAGAATATGCGAAGTACCTGGTAGAAAGCGGCGAGAAGATCGCAATAATCGAAAATGATTACGGCGCCGTGAACGTTGACATGGTTCTTCTGCAGGATCTTCTTGGGGAAAACTGTAACCTCGAGATGGTCGTTGGTGGAGATGGCGCTGAGGCTCACAGAAGGCGCTTTAGGACCAAGCTTATTTCGATGGGGATGAGCGGATATACGAGGGTGATAGTAGAGCCCTCCGGGATATATGACGCCGATGAATTTTTTGACGTCCTCTGCGATGAGCCCCTGGACAGGTGGTACGAGACAGGGAGCGTCATAGGGATCGTTGATGCACAGTCGGTGCAGAGTCTTGAAGGCGACGAGAAGTATCTTTTTATGTCTGAGATTGCCTGGGCGGGGAAGCTGTTTCTGAGCAAGGTCAGCGACTTGACGGACATTTCGGAAATTGCCGGATTCATCAACGCGACCATGGAGGAGTATGGCTGCAGCGCACGGTTTGACCCTGATAACGACCTGATCGCAAAGCCGGTAGCTGAGCTTACTGCCGGAGATTTTGAGAGTATACAGGGCGCAGGCTACCGCAAATCTTCATACGTAAAGCTCGGGATAGAAGATAAGAGATTCAGCCCGCTCTTTTACTTTGATACAAGAATGCCACAAGAGCGTCTTATAGAGATATCAAAAGGGCTGTTTGCTGATGATAAAGCCGGCAGGGTGATAAGGATCAAGGGATTAGTGGAAACAGAGGATGGCAGTCAGGTGGAGATCAACGCCACTCAAAAAGAAGTTATGACAAAACCGGTTGTGGGTTCCAGGAATGTCCTTATCATCATCGGCCAGGACCTTGATAAAGAGTACATAAACGATATCCTAAGAGACTATTGCTCCACGGTGTCGCTTTGAAGTAGTATAAAAAAAGGAAGTGTATATTTATTCCAATAAATACGACCAAAGGTTATTGTCCTTCGGATAAAAGTGATAATGAAAATAGTCCGGAAAAAGTGATGACCATTAGAAACAATAAGAAGGAGGATGAGATGAACAGAATCTTTACCAATCAGGTCGGCTTCTTTCCCGGCAGCCCCAAGAAGGCAGTGCTGGACTTTCCTTGTGAGGAGTTTGATGTAAGGACGGTTGATGGAAAGATCGTATATACAGGAAGTGTCACGCACTTTGGGAGTGATGAGGTTTCCGGCGAAGATACCTATGTGGCGGATTTTTCTGATTTCACCGAGGAAGGTAAGTTTCGGGTCCTTGCAGGTGATGCGGAGTCATCGCCTTTTGTGATCGGCCCAAATGCGTATGACAGCCTGATGAGGGATGTCTGCAAGTGCTATTATTATCTTCGCTGCGGAGATGCTCTTTCTAAAGACTACGCTGGTGACTATTATCATGAGCCCTGCCATATGGACCTTGCAACCATCTACGGAAGCGATGAAAAAAAGGACGTTACGGGCGGCTGGCACGACGCAGGAGACTACGGAAGATATTCAACGGCAGGCTCTGTTGCAGTGGCACATCTTCTCTATGGAGTGAGATTTTTTAAGGGACTTTGTGATGTGGAATTTGACATTCCCAAAGTGCCTGTGGATGGAGGCACACTCCCTGATATACTTGCAGAGGTAAAGGTTGAACTCGATTTCCTCATGAAGATGCAGAGGGATGACGGTGCGGTCTACCACAAGGTTACGACCTTCTGCCATGCGCCTTTTGAAATGCCCGAGGATGATAAGGAGGAATTGTTCCTGTTTGCTGTTTCTTCCATCGCAACAGCGGATGTTGCAGCAGTCATGGCGCTGGCTTCAACAATCTACAAAGACTACGATAAAGGATACTCAGGCAAACTCATGGAGTGTTCGCTAAGGGCTTACAAGTGGCTTGAGAACAATCCTGAGGCGCTTTTGTTCTACAATGTTCCCGGCTCCAACACGGGTGAGTATGATGAGGCGGAGGATTTCTCCAACAGGTTCTGGGCTGCAGCATCCTTGTACGAGGCTACGGGAGATAAGAAATACAAGGAAGATGCTCTTTTGCAAAAGGAAAAGGACCTTGAATTTGACAGGAATGCGCAGAAAAAGGGTTATCAGGGCGATGTTCTCACCTGCCTTGGCTGGGCGGAAGTCGCAGGACTCGGAGCTCTTTCGATACTGCTAAAACAGGACGGGGATGAGCTTGAAAAAGAGATTCGTGAGCGCTTTGTTAAAGAGGCAGACCGGCTCATCGGAAATGCAAAAGAAAACGGATTTGGCCTGTGCATGAAAAAGGAAGATTTCATCTGGGGAAGCAACATGGAGCTTCTAAAGTATATGATGATACTTACCGTTACAGACAAAGTTATTAAGCCCACGCAGGAATATAAGGCTGCGGTACATTCGGGCCTTGACTATCTTCTTGGCTGCAACAGCATGGATATAAGCTATGTTACAGGAAATGGTGAGAAGGCATTTAAGAATCCTCACCTTCGTCCTACGGCGGTGGACAACATTGAAGATCCCTGGCCCGGACTTGTTTCCGGCGGTCCTAACAGGGGGCTGCAGGATGAGATTGCCATGACCCTTCCGGGGGGCCTTGCACCCATGAAGTGCTACATCGATCACGTGCAGTGTTATTCACTCAACGAGATCACAATCTACTGGAATTCACCGCTGGTGTTCGTGCTGGCGTCGATGATGT
>CAMNOS010000077.1 GCA_946546925.1 uncultured Butyrivibrio sp. | reverse complement strand
CACATGCTCTTTAGATGCGACATAATGAAGAATCTCATAGCGGATATTGAGAAGAACGAGAGAATCGAGGGGGCAAGGTTCTGGGAGAAGATCATAAATGCCATAGAACCGGAGAAAATATACGATTCATCCTTCAGTGAATTTGAGACTTACGGAACCTATGCTGCGCTCAGGTATAATGAAGTATACCGGCTGAGGGAGTGGCATTCCTTCAGGCTGGGCGGATCGTTTTATGAAATAGATACCATAACGGATGGTGATCTTGCGTGGCTTGGTGTGGATTTTGATGCCATCTCTTTTGAAAAAGGGCAGACAGTTCTTGAAGAAAACAAGGGATATTTCGATAACCCCGAGGTGCAGAAAAAAATCTCGGCAAAAAGACTCCTTCAGGCAGCGCAGATGGAATATAAGGATGCGTACAAAGAAGTGTGGGCAGACGATCCGGAAGCGGTAAGTGCAAACGTAAGAAAAGGCGGTTACTGGCAGAGCCAAAATGGCGCTGCGGATGACGCAAAGAGCGCCGGAAGTACAGGCGTCAACACAGACGCCACTGAGAACGGGAGAAAGACAGATGCCTCAGACAAGCTTCCGGAGGCAGAGTGCGAAACTGAGCAGGAAGATATGGCTGCTGTTGGCGATGACATATTTTCTAAGATACCATATTCTGCAGAGGACGAGTTCACTGTTCTCCACTACGGCTGCGGCAATGGCGCGGTCCTAAGAGGGCTGAAAAATTGTTTTCCCGGAAGTACGCTGTATGGGATTGAAGCCGATGAGCACCGGTACGGAGCGGCCCTAAAGGCAGGTAAAGTGTTTGAAAGTATAGACGAGGCACTTGATTATTTTGACGAGCCCTTTGCCGATGTTCTGCTTGTTGAAAACAATACCTGGAGCGCGCTTGCGGATGAGGAAAAAGAAATACTCAAAGCGCTACTTCTCCCGGGAGCTGAGATCATATATATCTGACAGGACCGGTTTTCCTGTGCTCTTAAACAGTTCTTTGATGCCACACTCATCTCCAAGGTACCCATCACTCAGGAGTATGGCGGGTGTAGGAGTGGGCGTTTCGTCAAATATACCAACATCGTTGTAAATATAGAATTCCAGCAGCGCCCTGAAGTCGTCAAAGAGTTCGGGGCGCAGTTTCATGATTATTTCCGGGAGATTCCTGTGAGGCCTCCATATAAGTGCGGTGGTTTCTTTCTGCTCAAGATGCTTTTCAAAGACTTCCCTTGCCCTTCGCAGGTCAGAGCGGCAGAACTCAAGAATGCCGGTGACTGAAGTGACATAGAGGACTGTCTTTTTCCTTAATCCGCCCCGGTCAAAAAGATGTCTGTTCCAGGCATCGGGATAGGGAATGGTTTCTTTGGTGTATTTGTTCAGTATCCGGATCCTGGGATAGTCCTCAAAAGAGATCCTCTCATCCCAATACTCTGCCAGAGCAGTATTTCTGGCTGCAAGAAGGGCAAGATATACTTTTTTCATGTTCTCTGACTGGACTATTATTCTGTCCGCGTTCTGGATCCCGGGTGGAGTAAGAAGCGCAGGATAGTATTCATCAAGAAATTTGTATTCCGGATCGATCTCACTCATGCAGCTGTAGGGAATGTAGACGAGGTCATCTGTAAAGTTCCTGAGGTTTCCTGTGTGAAAATGGGGATGAACCGTAAATCCGGGATTGGATGCATCCTGCACGTTCTGAATATAGATGGTGTCGGGATGCTGCGCTTCAAGATTGTAATCATTGAGGCCGCAGATCCTGACTTCGGAAGGGTAGCCTTCAGTGATATATTCCGCGTCAAATAAGCTGTCATCGCAACCCCTGTGGTAAGTGGGAATGGGGATGACAGTGACCTGATTGGAGGGATCTGATATTTCCCGGTCATATATTGTTTCGAAGCCTTCCCACATATTGGGGTGGCAGGGTAAAAAAACGACTTTTCTCATCAGAAAATATCTCCTAACTGACCGGTCCTGGTGTAAGACAGGATGAGCTTTTCCTGACTTGCATAGTGCGGGTACTCATGGGAAGTTGAGCCTTTGACCGGGAACATGTATCTGTCACCGTAAACGGAGCGAAGGATTGTATCATAGCCTGCGGGTATAGGCGCTTTGAGCATCTCGTATTCGATGAAAAGAATGTCTGAGAAGGCCGACAGGGGGCGGCGATACCCGTCTGTTGTGTGCAGGAAGTCGGGATACCAGAATATATGCGAGGCTTCTTTTTTAGTGGTCATGGTAGCGATCTTTTCTGTCAGCATCCAGATCGAGTTGCGAAGATTCTCATCTCTTTTTACTTTGGTGCCTGTAAGTTCTTCAAGGGAAGACAGGCTCTCTTCAAGTTCCCCGGAAGCGGCCAGAAGATCCATTCCAAATGCGATGCCGTGTGCTACAAGATAGAGCTCTCTGATTGTTGCAAAAAACTCCCTGTCAGAAGACACATAGTCCATGGGAAAGATGTCGATCCAGGTAATGCAGGGGAAGCCATACTGAGCATCTGTGATCAGCTTCTGATCCGGATTGTTGCCGGGATCGATCCGCTCCCTGCTGGCCACAACAGCTTTGGGCTGGTTGAAGTCAGGAGTTGTATAGATGCTTCTCACGTCGCGGTATGAGGGGAGCTCTTCCTTGAGGTACCTAAGAAGCGGCACATAATCTGCGCGCATTACCGAGATATCGATGTCGTCGTCCCAGGGGATGTATCCGTGATGTCTTACGGCGCCAAGCAGAGTCCCATAGTCCAGCCACACCTTAATGCGGTGCTTGTCTGCAACTTCCAGGATCTCTTCGAGCATGTCCAGCTGTATGGCCCAGGCTCTTTTCATGGCTTCCGACACGTAAAAGCCGATCCTGCATTCTTCTTTCCAAAAGCTGTCCGGGAATTGAGGCATATCCATCTCCTTGATCATTAATCCTAACTAATACAATTTTAACAAAACAGTGATGATATGGCAAAACGTAGATATATTGGCTGATATAACGTAAATGCGCTTGAAAGAGGAGGTTATGAATTTTATAATTATAGTATATATGATCAGCGGATTTATGCGCATTCTGACGCAGTGCACCGATATGAGGTTATTTGTACATGAAAAAAATGTTCTACTACACAGATGTTCTTCCTTTTCTTTCAAGAAAAGAAGCAGCGATAGAAAAGCTTAAACGAAATCTTGAGATATTTAAAGGTGCAGATCAGGATATACACCTGATATGGCATCCGTGGTCAAAGACGGCGCAGTACCTGGAGATCAACAGATCGAAGGTAACGGAAGAGTACAATGAAGTGGTCAGACAGTTCGTATCTGAGGGGTGGGGTGAACTGGACGAGACGGCAACGTTTCAGGAGGCAAAAGAAGTTATGCTCGGATGCGATGCCTATTACGGAGATGTATCCGACCTTGCCTATGAGGCTCAGATAGCCAAAATACCGGTTATGCTGCAGAACTTTGATGTGTAAGAAGGTTGCTTATGCTTAATTTTCCCGAGGACTATTTTACAAATGAAGTCAGATGCGGGTTTCACATAACTTCCATGATAAAGCGGCTCTGGGCTTCGCAGATGGAATTCCTTGACTGGGTTGACTCTGTGTGCCGAAGGCATGATATCAGGTATATTCTGTGCTACGGGTCACTTATAGGCGCTGTCAGGCACAAGGGCTATATTCCGTGGGACGACGATCTGGATGTGGCGATGCTCAGAAGCGACTATGAGAGATTTCTTGATGTGGTCCCCTCAGAGCTTCCGCCTTACTTTTATACCACTTCTCTTTTGCCCGGAGCTCTTGCACCCAAAGAGATGACATTCAATGTTGGGAATGGGAACAGGCTTGATACAAGCCCCGGTTTTCTCGAGCGCTTTCACGGATGCCCCTATGCAGTCGGGATAGATGTGTTCGTCTTTGACAGGATCCCGGATGATCCGGATGAGAGGGCATATCAGGACAGGCTGGTGAAGCTTCTTGACAGAATGCTGATGCTGCAGTGGGAAGTGGATGACGGAACTATCACCAAGGAGCGGCTGTCGGAATACCTGGCCATAAAGCGGACAATGGAAGCGGAGCTGGCGTACACTTTTACAGATGCTGAGCCTTTGAAGACTCAGGTGCTGAGGCTCCTTGATCTTGCATGCGGGCTGTGTGAAGACAGTTCATCAACTCACGTGGAGAACAGGGAGCAGGTGATATACTACGGCGAACTTGGCCTTAAAGAGGAGTATTTTACCGACAGGATATGGATTCCTTATGAAGGGGTGATTGACGTTCCGATTCCGAGAAAATATGACGAATTTTTGAGAAAGGTTTTTGGTGACTATCAGATACCCAGAAAGTTCACTTCCCAGCACAACTATCCCATCTACCACAACCAGAGAGATGCCCTGTACAAAGCTTACAGAGACAGGGGATGGGAGATACCGCAGGAATTTCTTGAGTATGATGAAAACGGACAGCTGATAGGCAATCCATATGGCGATACCTGATGGAACCGGTTTGTGATATAGCGGACTTGGAACTGCATGAAAGCTACGTGAAAGAAAAGGAGACAGCATGAAAAACGGAAAATATGATTTCAGGCTCTGTGCGTCCATGATGTGCGCGGACTTCGGCAATCTTGAGAGGGAAGTGCATGAGCTCGAAGAAGCGGGAATTGATTCTTTTCATATAGATATCATGGACGGACGCTATGTACACAACTTTGCCATGTCCCTGTATGATATGGCTGCGATTGCCAGGATCACCGACAAGCCCCTTGACGTACATCTGATGATCGAGCATCCAAGGAACAACATCGATATGTTCCTTCACTATCTCAGAAAAGGCGATACGGTGTACATACACCCGGAGGCTGAGTATCACCCCTCGACAACGCTTCAGAAGATCATCGATGCGGGCATGCACCCGGGAATTGCAATCAACCCCGGAACCAGCGTTGAAACGGTCAAGGAGATGTTAAGGATCGTTGACCATGTACTTGTCATGGCAGTAAATCCCGGCAATGCCAGCCAGATGTTCCTTCCTTTCGTGGGCGAGAAAGTCGAGAAACTCATCAAGCTCAGGGAAAAGATGGGCTTTAAGCTCTACTGGGACGGAGCCTGCGGAGCAGAGCGCATGAAAGAATATGCGCCCCACGGAGTTGATGGTTTTATCTTAGGAACGACACTGCTTTTTGGAAAAAGCACATCATATAAGGAAATAATACCGGCTGTCAGAAAGATGGATTTTGAATATTTAAAAGATGAGAAAAAGCATAATGACTGGGCATACGGATCATGACAGACGAAATCTTTTGAACATTGATTTTCCCAAAGCCTTCTTTGAAGATGAAGTCAGAGAAGGCTTTTTTGTCACGACCATGATGAAGAGATACTGGGCCGCACAGCTCAAGGTCCTGTCGGTGATCGCAGGAATCTGTGATCGGCACGGCATCAGCTGGTTTGCAGACTACGGTACCCTCATGGGGGCAGTTAGACATGAGGGCTACATACCATGGGATGATGACCTGGATATCTGCATGCTCAGGAGTGACTGGAACAGATTCTTTGAAGCAGCCAAAAATGAACTTCCGCAAGGGTATGTGATCATGACCCTGAAAGAGCAGGAGGAATACAGGGAGCTCATTGGCAGGATTTCAAACAGCCACGCCATCGACTACTCGCCGGGGCACCTTGAAGAGTTCTACGGTTGCCCTTATACGGTGGGAGTGGATATTTTTCCGCTGGACGGACTTTTCGATGATCCGGATACTGAGGCAGAGAGAAGGAGGAGAGCACAGAAGGTCATTGATGCCTATGGGATCGTACAGGCTGATGGAGAGGACTCTCAGAGACTTCGGGCTCTTTTGCCTGTTATAGAAAGAGACAACAGGGTACATCTAAGGCCCGGGGCGGGACTTGAAAGAAGACTGTTGCTGCTGCTTGACAGGATCTACAGTGAATGCCCGGATGAAGGGGCTTCAAGAGTGGCACTCATGAGATTCTATATGTCCCATGGGAATCATATCTATGACCGGAAGATGTATGAGTCATACGTGGAGCTGCCTTTTGAGAATACTTTCATCAGGGCTATTGGCAGGTATGATGAGAAATTAAGGGCTGATTACGGTGACTATATGCATGTTTCCAAGGCGGGAGGCGTGCACGGCTATCCGGTCTACTCCGAGCAGGAGCAGATACTCAGGGACCACATGGGCAGGAACCCTTACAGATATACTCTGGATAATCAGGAACTTCTTGCATCTGTCGGACGGTACATTATGAAAGCCACATCCCCAAAGGTCTTGAAGGGCAGGAGAAGCATCGCGTTTTTTCCCTGCAGGGCGAAATGGTGGGATACCATGGAAGGATTGTGGAAAAGAGCTGTTTCCGATCCGGCGCTTGATGTCTGCGTCGTACCGGTGCATTATTATGACAGGGATTTTGCCGGAGATATCCTGGATGAGCACTATGAAAAAGAGCTTTTTCCCGGTTATGTGAATGCTATGGACTGTCGGGATTATGACCCGGCAAAAGAGCATCCGGATATTATAGTGATGCAGGTCCCCTATGATGGGTGGAGCACCTATATGGCAACACCACCTGAGTACTATTCGAAAAATCTGGTAAACTGCACTGATGAGCTTGTCTACATTCCATGTTTTGATCCGGAGGATTCTGAAACCGACGGTGACAGGGCTGAGGCGGCGATAAGGATCATGGTCGAGCAGCCTGCGGTTGTCAATTCTGACAAGGTAGTACTGAAATCTGAGCGGATGAAGCAGGTCTATATCAGAAGGCTCATCGAACTGACCGGAGAGCCCACGAGGGATTACTGGAATCAGAAGATTGTACTGGAGAGTGAGATCAACTGGGGGACAGAGCAGTCTGAGGACGGAAGCCTGCTTGAGAATATAAGTGTGGATATTGATATAAGCGCCTCAGCAGGGGCAGGGAAGAACGACTTAATATGTGGCGGAGCAGAAAATGATGAGTGGGATAAACTTGTGGGGGATGTGAGCGGAAGGAAGGTCGTTGTTTATTATGTATCCATAAGCTTTCTCCTTCAGGGAAGGGAGCGGGCGATTGATAAGATAAGGAAGTCTCTGGATATATTTGCCGAGAATGAAGACAAGATACAGGCAGTTCTTTTGCCGCAGAAGACGCTTCTATCTGATCTTGAAAGAATTGACAAACTGCTGTGGAATGAGTTTCTGGATCTGACTGCTGAAATCGGAAATGCTTGGAAGAACTGTGTTTATGACCATGATGGCATAGCGGCAGAATATGTCGACAGATGGGACGCCTTCTATGGAGATCCCGGGGTGTTGCCGAGGAAGTGTGTACTTAAGAACAAACCGGTAATGATACAGAACATAGATGTTTAATATGGCGCTTTGTTGTTATTGATCGAAGATGGAGAGAGAATCATGAAATTCTTGGAACTGGAAATATTTAATGACTTTAAGTGCATAGGATCAGAGTGTCCGTTTACCTGTTGTTCGGGAGGATGGAAAATAATTATTGATTCTAAATCGGATTCATATTATATGTCTGTTAATGGACCATTTGGAAACAAGCTGAAAAATAATATAACGACTAAAGGGGGAGACAGATGCTTTGCATTGACTGAAGATGGCAGATGCCCTTTTCTGAATAAAGAAAACCTGTGCGATCTGTATATCAATCTGGGAGAAGAACATCTATGCGATACATGCAAGACTTATCCGAGATACAGTTTTCTGGCCGGGGATATTCTGTTTGAAGGTGTAAGTATATCATGTCCGGAGGTGGCTGATTTCTTTCTGAGCCATAAAGAAGCTCTGAAAATAGATTATGCCGAGAGTAAAAAGAGTGGAATAAATGATCCTAAAATTAACTGGGAGGTGTTTAACCATTCTGTGAGAGCGTTCACAACAGCCGTAGAAATAGCTCAGGACAGAGAGCTCACTATCAGTGAACGTCTGACTCTTGTGACTCTGTTTTCTTTTCAGTTCCAGACGTACATAGATGGAAAAAGAGATCCTTCAGGACTTATTGAACTGTTTAGAAATCATTCCGGCTTCTCACAGATACTTCCTCAAACCGGAATATATCAAAGGGATATAGGATGTAAAGCCGAGTTTATAGCTGAATTTATCAGCCTTTTCAGGAATATGAGTTCGCTCTATGCCAATCTTCCAGAACTTTATGAGCTGATCAGATGCCTTGAGGATGAAGAACAGCTCTCTGCCAGCCTCGGCAAGTGGAAACTGGCATATCAGACATTTGATGTTGAAGAAGCACAGATATGGCAGGAACAGATTCTTGTTTACGTCATTTATCGCTATTTTATGCAAGGCTTTGAAAGAAAAGATTTTTATATGAAACAGGTAAGAGGGATTATCCTGTTGTTCGAACTAATTGTATCGACACTGGTGTTGTATCATTTAAAATATGACAGATTGCCGGACTTTAAGGAATGTGCTCTTATTGTGGCTCATTCGTCTAGAATAGTGGAGCACAGTAACAGTTTTGCAGATAAAGTTATCGAGCACTTCAAAACTAAGGGGATTATGGATCCGGCATTTCTATTCAGGCTGTTCAGCTAGATATATATGGTGTAGTCAGCTATCATCACCGGCTTATGCTGCCCTGTGAAGACGTGTACCAGCGGGCAGGAGCTGCCGTAGTAGGCATCAAAAGAGCTTACAAATGAATACAGATCATCTGTAGGAAGAGGGATTGTTTCAATTCCTCTTTCTTTTGCGCTGCCGGTAATGAATTCTCTGAGACTGTCGATTTCCGTCTGAAGCTGCGGGTCGCTGCAGGAATAATCCTCAGGATAAAAGCACAGAGATACCTCTAATTTATTGCCTGCTGATGAGAGTATGTCCAACCTTTCTTTAATGACATCTTCGAAGTGGTCTGCATGCTCGGCAAACTCATAAAGACTTATGCAGTAGAGAAGATTCTTTTTGGGGGAGTCGGTAAGCCGCAAACGGTCTTCAAACAGAGAGGCATCTGCCTGTATTTTTGATTCCCATACGTCTTTTGTTTCTTTGCCGGCAAAATCTGTAAGGGCATTGACATATTGAAGTCTGATGTTGTCTGACTGGACAAAGACCTTGTCCGAGTAAACAACAGCCGGAGCAGTAACGTAGTACTTAAGGTTGCTCTGATCAGTGACGTCATCGGGACCGAATTCAGAGGTCTTCCCTATTGGAATATAGATTAGATTCTCGGTGTAGGTTCTGAGGTTTTGAGCAAAGTACTTCTGTGGAATCGTGAGATAAATGTTTTCGCCATCGTATGGGAATTGAATATATATGGTATCAGGGCAGTGGAGCGCAGGGTCATAGCTTTCCCAGTTCTGTATGGGAAGGTCATTAGGATATCTGTCTATGCCTGCACTGGCGCGTATATCGTCCATGGACATGGTGGAGTTTCCGAAGTAATCTTTTGTAAATAAGGGAAGCGGGACAACAACGGGGTCTGCGTCCTTTTTCTGCAAAGCAGATTCATAGACCTTGGACATAGTTTCCCATTCTCTGTGTCCGATCGGCAAAAAGAGTATCTCTTTTCTGCTAAATAGATGCTCTGTGAGCGTGATTTCAAGGGTGTCCAAATAACTGCCAAGAGAAGTTAAAGAGGAACTGCCCTCTGAGGCAGTATGATCAGATGATGTGGAATCGCTGCCGGATTGATCAGAGTTGAAAGTCTGGCTGCAGTTAAATATTTCCTCACAGAAATGTTCAAGGACAGTGACAATTGCCCTTGAATGAGGATTATTCTCCCCTTTTACATTTTCGATCAGTGTTCCGAGATCCACTGCCAGTTGCTGAAGTTCTCCGAGTTTTTCCACAAACAGTTCCTGGGAGGATTCGAAGGAAAGCTGGAATAAATTCCGGTAGAGCGTTTTTAATCCTTCAAGGCATTCTTTTGCCATGGATTTCAAACTGCCTGATCTGTCTACGGAAGGCCTTTTTGCAGCATGCGGAGCATATTCAAAGCGAGGGAGCCTTACTCCTGCGCTGCTTTCAAACAGCTCTTTTTGTGCCTCAAAAGCTGGATAGGTGTGGCCGCTCCAAACCTTTCTTAGTTCGTTGTAATTGCCGTAACGACTGGTGAGAACCTTGTTGTACTGCGCGGGAACAGGGATAGTTGTATCTTCAAAAGAAATACGAACAAGAGTCTCATACAGTTCTTTAGGCTCACCTTTTCCGCCTTTTAAGATGAATGGGAAGATCTGACCGATTTCTTTGGCTTCATCCCGATTAACCCTTGCCATCTGCTGCTCTGCAAGAGCATAGAGAGCAACGGAAACAGCCCTCTTATTTTGTGGGGAGGGGAGACTGGTCTGATATTTCTTTTTAATGGAATCAAGTTCGATATCTATAGTAGAAGCATTCAGCGAACTGTCGGTTATTCCGTCAGCGACGGCTATCAGCCTAAGCACTTCCTCATCCCGCTTTTTTTCATCGGCAGGATCCGGGTACAGATAGTCTTTGACGAATATATCGACACCTGTGAGCCAGGGAAGGTTGTAGCCTTCACACAGCACCTTTTCGTCAAAAGAAATGTGCCTTCGGTTAACTACTCTCGAAAGGAACAGCCAGTGGTCTTGTTGTCTTTCGTAGTCATGAATACAGTATTCTGAGGGAAGTTCATTGTCCGCAACAGCGCGAAACTTTATGTAATCATCCCGAAGCATGCATATATCCAGGTCGTCATCCCAGGGCACGAAGCCGCCGTGACGCACTGCCCCAAGGATTGTGCCCCAGTCGGCAAAGTATTTAATGCCGTGCCCGGTGCAGATCCGGTCTATCTCAGCCAGCACATCAAGAGCTGCAGCCCAGGCAACTTTCACCTGTGTGGGGATGTAAAAGCCTGTTCTTATTTCATCGCGGAAGAAATCTATACTGTGTATCATATATTTGTTACCTCTTTTCCATAATAACATAGAATGATTGTGTTATACTTTAATTAAATATTCTGAAGGATATTTTGGAGGGATAATGGACCAATTCGAAGAATTGCTAAAGCTTCTCAGGACGATAAGCGATTATCTGGATAAGGGAATGATCGGATGCGAACAGGTTCCTGTGGATGATATTCTTTATATCATACAGCAGGAATATGAAAGAGCTGAGATAGACGCAGTAAATGCAAAAGAGGTTTATCAGAAGCTTATTTATGATTGTATTGGAAGAAATGACCGTAAAGGGCTCTCTTATGTCATGCAGGCTGCGATCGAGCAGTGCGAAGTTCTGACAGTTTTGTATGGAACAAAGGCAACCGGATTCGACCTGAAGATTTATCCTTACAAGGCAGAGCTGGCTTATTATAAAAACCTTGAGAAGAATGCCGGGTATCTGTCAGAAAAAGAGGTGGCTCCTCCCAAATCTTCATTTACAGGCAGGGGGGCTGTCTATACGGCAATAACAGGAGGATATGATGCTGTTCATGAGCCCCTTGTTATAGATGACAGATTGGATTATTACCTGTTTACGGATAACGACAGTATTACTTCTGAAGTATATAAAGTGATACTTGTTGATAACGAAGAGGGACTGGATCCTGTTAAGCTGTCGAAAAAAATAAAAATAGTTGGGAATTGGGATTATCTTGGCGACTATGACTTTACAATCTGGATGGACGGCAAACTGCAGATAACCGGAGATGTTGTCGGTTATATCAACGATTATTCTAAAGGCGCACCGCTGCTGTGTTTTAATCATTACAGCAGGGATGATCTTTATCAGGAAGCAGAGTTCTGCGCACAGATAAATGCCGATAAACCGGAACTTATCAGCGAGCAGATCGGAAGATACCGCAATGAAGGCTTTCCGGAGCACTTTGGGCTTATCGATGCATGTTTGCTGGTAAAAGACAATCACAGCAAATTACTCCAAAAAACAATGAATGACTGGTGGAATGAGGTCAGAGACTACGCGAAGAGAGATCAGCTCAGCTTCAGCTACGCATGCTGGAAAAATGGATTACTCTATGATACGTCTCCGCTTCTTTCAATTGATAATCCGGTGGTACGGACATATAAACATACATTTTAATTCTGGAGGCATCGTCAATCGATGCCTCCGTTTATTATTATTTCTATAAGTCTGTCGAGATCCTCCTGCTGACGCCTTTGTATGGCCGGAAGTACCTCTTTGATCCTGGCAGCGAGGAGACTGCGGATTTCGCTGTTAAAGCTCTGTAGGATACGATT
>CAMNOS010000076.1 GCA_946546925.1 uncultured Butyrivibrio sp. | reverse complement strand
ACTGCAGGGTTAAATGCTGAAGGGCATCCTGTGAAATTGCTCATTGCAAATGCAGGAACCATAACTGCCATACCCCAGCCGATAAGGATGTGAACGGCTCCGCCGCCCTTGAATCCCGACTTCTCAAGACTTACGTTACAGCAAACGCCGTCGCCGAGAAGAACAAGTAACAATGTTCCAATAAACTCACCTACATAAACGCTCATAAATTTTTACCCCCTTTGAGTATATGTAAATTTTTTCCTCACAGATTTAATAGTTCCCCGATCAGTCCTTAGCCCATCCAAGAGTCTTGTCAACGGCTTTCTTCCAGCCTTTGATCTTCTCAGCACGAGCTTCTTCTGTCATCTCGGGCTTGAACTCCTTGTCGATAGCCCAGTTCTTGATGACATCTTCTTTGCTCGTCCAGAAGCCAACTGCAAGACCTGCCAGGTAAGAAGCACCCATAGCTGTTGTCTCAACACATACAGGACGATGTACGGGAGCATTGATGATGTCTGACTGGAACTGCATAAGGAAGTTGTTCTTGCAGGCGCCGCCGTCAACCTTAAGAGCTGCGAGCTTGATGCCTGATCCCTCTTCCATAGCGCCGAGTACGTCATTGGTCTGAAGTGCAAGTGACTCAAGAGTTGCACGGATGATGTGCTTCTTGTTGACACCACGTGTAAGTCCTACGATTGCTCCGCGTGCGTAAGGATCCCAATAAGGAGCACCGAGACCTGTGAAAGCAGGTACTACATAGCATCCGTTTGTATCCTCAACCTGAGTTGCGAAGTATTCTGAATCAGGTGATGTATCAACAAGTCTTACTTCATCTCTGAGCCACTGGATAGCTGCGCCTGCTACGAAGATTGATCCCTCGAGAGCGTACTCAACCTTGCCGTCAAGGCCCCATGCGATTGTTGTAAGAAGTCCGTTGTTAGGGAACTTAGGCTTTGTGCCGATGTTCATCAGCATGAAGCATCCTGTTCCGTATGTATTCTTAGCCATACCTGACTCGAAACATGTCTGTCCGAAAAGAGCTGCCTGCTGGTCGCCTGCTACGCCTGCGATCTTGATCGGGCCGCCGAAGAACTCAGGATCTGACTCACCATACTCTGTGCTGCTGGAAGGAAGAGCCTTGGGAAGCATGCTCATGGGAACCTCAAGCTGCTCACAGAGCTTCTCGTCCCAATCTACAGTATTGATGTTGAACATCATTGTTCTTGAAGCGTTGGAGTAATCGGTTGCATGAACCTTACCCTTTGTCAGCTTATAGATAAGCCATGAATCAACAGTACCGAAGCAGAGTTCCCCTTTTTCTGCTCTCTCGCGAACGCCCTCAACGTTGTTAAGGATCCAGCGAAGCTTGGTTCCTGAGAAGTAAGGATCGAATACAAGACCGGTCTTGTTGTAAGCCTCGTTATCAATTCCGGGATACTTGTCAAGAAGTTCCTGCTTCATGTCTGCAGTTCTGCGGCACTGCCATACGATTGCGTGGTAAACAGGCTGTCCTGTTGTTCTGTCCCAAACAATTGTGGTCTCACGCTGATTGGTAATACCAATGGCTGCGATATCCTCATATGTAGCCCCAACCTTCTGCATAGCCTGACGAGCAACGGAAAGCTGTGTCTGCCAGATCTCATTGGCGTCATGCTCTACCCAACCGGGATTGGGATAATACTGAGTGAACTCCTTCTGAGCCACTGAGCACATCTCACCCTTCTCGTTGAAGAGGATACATCTGTTACTGGTTGTACCTGCATCCAATGCCATTACGTATTTTGCCATTACTAAACCCTCCTTTTTTTCTTGTGAAAGAAATATATTAAAGCTTTCCCGCTTTAACTTCGATTTCACATCCCCCAGACCTTCTCATTGGTCGAAGAAATCGCCAGCGCCCCCGCGTCCAGCGCATTCATCACATCTTCCTTGTCAGCTATAAGGCCTCCGGCAATTATCGGCACTCTGCTGACCTTGTTGATCCTGCGGATCATCTTGGGAAGAACTATCCCCGGCAAGAACTCTATTATGTCGGGCTTGATTCCTGAGCTCCTGGCCTGCTTCTCAATATTCTGAAGTGCCAGTGAGTCGAGGATGAAATATCTCAGTACTGTATTGAGCTCCAGTTCTCTTGCGTGAGGGATAAGATTGCTCTTGGTTGTGATTATCCCGTCCGCCGCTGTGTTGTTCTTAATGAAATCAAGACAGACATCCTTGGAATTGTTAAGTCCCGTAATGAGATCCACGTGTACCATGGCGACCTTGCCCGCCTTCTTGATCTTGTCAACGATCACCGGGATCGTACATATGTCTCCGTAAAGGACAAATATTATCTCCACATCTTCTGTGAGAGCTCTTTTAAGTCCATCGTCATCTTTTACTGCTGCGATGATGGGATTAATTTCTATTTTGTTAATAAATTCACGGTTTTTCATATCTATTTTGATAAATAAAAAAAGAGCAAACAAAGTAAAATGAGGTTCTCCCTCATTAAACCCTTACTCTTTTCTCAAGGCACTCTATAAATCTGTTAATACACCAGGCTGTCTCAGTCATTATGTCCACCGTCAAAAACATTTCCAAAAATCAAATATCAATTACGACTATCGGTCAGTTCCTTACGACAATGTAATCATATCGCCTCTTTGTGCAAAATGCAATAGGTTAGTTTATGATTTTTTTATTTTTTGTACTTATTAACAAAATTATTGCCCAATAATCAGTCAAAAATTGGACAATAACTATAAATATTGCACAATACACTTTAAAGCAGCAAAGCGCACATAAGGCATTTTGCGCATAATGGCGTCACTCTCCCAGTGCCTCATAAGCAGTATAAAAAGTCTCAACCCTGTCGAACCTGTAGTAGGCATCTCCCTTTATAGTGGCTGCACTTCCAGGTTCAAGGCAGACTTCGTCCGTGTTCTGGGGGATCATCCACATACAGTCCACAAGCTCTTCCCCGTCAAAGAAAAGAACATAGGCATCGACTTTGACTTTTTTATCGCTGTTGTTCTCTGCAGTAAGAAGCGCAGAAGAACCCTCAGTTGCCGTATAGACAGCGACCTCGTTGGCAAGGTCAGTCTCATAGGGCTTTCTCTTGGTTATGGAGAACTCGTATGAATCCGGTATCCTGCCGCCCAGGTCTCTTTTGTCAAATCTGCCTTCAAACACAAAGAGGGCTCCGTCCCTTACAACTTCAACCGTCTTGGAGGACGTAGACAGCTCCTCACCTTCATCTGATCTGGCGATGAACCTGCACTCGTACCTGACTTCCTCCCCCGTCCTGTTCTGCAGAACAAGCACAGGATTGCAGTTGTGGTCATCCTCCCTGAAGTACTGGGCAATGAGAAGAGTTCCCACCGGCAGACCGCCGTAGGAGGGCATGTCATCATCCGAGGGCGCTATGCTCACAATCCCGCCCTTGTTCCTCTGATTTTCTTTTATGCTGTCAAGGCTCTCAAAGATGCTGCCCTCAGGGATCTGTGCTTTTTCTTTCATATTGTTTTCCGAGCCGCTATCGGTGCTGTCACCCTCGCCATCTTTATCAGAGGCGTTTTTCGATACCTTTTTCCCTGAATTATCAAGCGAGCCCGCTTCGCCGGTCGCTGCACCGCCCGCACCACTGCTTTCATCGTTTTCAATTTTTCCCTCATTCTTTCCATGGCTTCCTATCCCATCGGGCATTTGTGCGGCAGCTCCCTCCTGCGCCCCGTCGCTTCCCTGCCCCGATGCAGCTTTCTTAAAAGTATCAGCTGCGAGGTCGGCAGTTCTTTTCCCGAAGTTAAGCCCCAGGTTCGAGTAGTTGGTCTCGATGATCCTTGCAAAGATGTTCCTTCCGGAGCCGTCGCTCTGTGGGAGGGCGAATCCAAAGGTATTAAAGTACATGACAAAGGGAATTATTATCCCGGCGGCGGAGATTGCTACGACCCTGAAGGCGGGAATCGACTTCTCCTCAAGGAAGAGCCGCATTCCCAGAATGAAGGTCACGATTGAGATGAGTCCACCCACCAGAAAAAAAGAAAGACAAAGACCCAGTATTGAAACGATAAGTGCAATTACTGTCATATGCATGAAAGGATCCTTTCTTTTTCTGTGCATATTTTACAAAAATAGCTCTGTATGAAATGTCAATACTTGTATGTAAAAAAAATTCGACTACAATATATTGTAGTTAGAAAGTTATTGTTTTTTTGTTTTTGTTTTGAGGAGGATTTAGTATGAATGACGTTGCGACTATGGAAGCTTTGGATCTTAGTGTTATCCGCAACATACTTCGTTCAATGATCAATGAGCACTGGTCAGTATCGGAAGCTCTTGACGAGTACGATGTACCTGAGGAGCTCAGGGATGAATATGAGGAGCGCATCTCCAAATGCTTTATTGATTAAGCATTTCTTATAAGATCAAGACCAACATCATACACTTTCCCTTCGGTGGCATCAATAAGCCATTTGGCCATTGTGATCCCGTTTTGCGTAAACAGTGTGAAATGAGGCTCCCTGACACTTGTGTGCACCGTGCCACCGGAGGTTATGATCGGGATCTTCCACTCATTGAGGAATATTCCGAAATAGGGAGTTATATTCTTTAACTCTCCCACCATTTCTTGTAACTGTCTGAAGTAATCTTCCTGCACTTCTGCATCTGATTCATACCTGTGATTGACTATATCGTTGTAATAGGCGCTCAGAAGGTAGTCTCTTACCGAACTTGAGTACAGATATCTGAATCTGTCACCATATCTGTCATACAGATTCCGGTACCAGTCGAGAGTTATATTATCAGTCTTCAGCGGCTTATATATGGACTCCTTGCACTGCCATATGTTCCTCGCGGTCTTTCTCCAGTTCTTGTAAAGGAGCTGACCTGAATCGGAAAAAAGTGTCACATTCCTTGTGTTTGGATAGTAATCATCCGCAACCTCGCCCGCCAGGGCAGGCACCGCAAAAGCGCCGGCTGAATTTCCGGCGATAAGAAGCATTTTGGGATTTGGAAACAGTTCTTTTGACACCTTCATGCTCTGAAGGAAATTGACATATCCGTGGAAGTGAAGGACCTCGTCCCTGCCGTCCTCGGTCTTGTAGGGATAGTCGTTGTTCCCTACATGGAAGTCACCCGTGGCATAGGTTATGACCACAAAACTCCAGTCCCTGAAGGGATTCTTTTCACTGATTATGTCAGTGATGCCCACGTTAATATTCATTATCTGGGTGAAGGGGCGCAGATTGTTCCAATAATAATTGGGCTGACCTGCTGCAACCTTGCCGCCTGTGACGGGTCTTGCAGCGGTATATTCATTCCAGGCAACTCCGCCGCCGGAAAAGAATACGCAGAGCTTGTCCGGGTCAGCTATCTTGACATAGATGTAATACTCGGACCCGTCCCCGGAAAGGCCCTTTTCAAGAGGCACCTTGTACCAGGTCATCTTCTGCGGCTCATCCGGGAGCTCCTGTGCCTTAAAGGCTGAGTTCTCAATGGCCTTTCCTATTCTCTCCTCTACAAAATCCCCCGCCTTTGAGGCAAAGACAATACCTGCTTTTAAGTTTTTGTGATTGATACGGTTTTTCAGGCTCATATGTTAAACATCTTCTCCGAAGCATTTTTGAGATCCCTGAACCTGAATATCACAAGTGCCGCGATCAGGATCAGGTAGAACATGATACTGCTGGCTGCAGGCCAGGGAAGTGTATTCATGCCGTTTCTGATACAAATGATCTGCAAAAGAGCCATCACAAAATCAAACACTATGTAAAGTATGTATTCATCGAGCCGAAGTCCCATTATAGTTGCTGTTATTATCGTTGCTATGGCGAGCCCAATAAGTGTCATGGGGATCATCCAGTTGACGCTCCAGCCATAGAAGCCGGTTCTTAGGTCCACATAGAGGTCCACCACGATAGCGACCACAACTTCAAAGGTGATCACCTTGATTATGTTGTTCCTCAGATACATGGTGGCCACAATATCAATCCAGGCGACAATAACGCCCAGGATTACCGGCCCGATAAAGGGAAAAGCGCCGTCTGTCATAATATTCACCGTACCGAACACGATGAGTGCCACAAGTGAAATGAACGTGCACACCTTCAGAAATGTGATGCTGGTGATCTTTCTTTTCTCAAGGATCGGAAATGCCAGGTTCTCATCGCCTTCCGTCTCGTTAAGTTTGCCCTGGCACAGGGGGCAGCACTCCTTCCTGCCTCTTATCCTGATATTGCATTTATTACAGACCTGCATAAAAAAGTCTCCTTGTTACGTGTAGTCGTCATAATCATTGGTGGCAAGCTCCACCTCCAGCCCCTCCTGTGTGAGACACCTCATAAAGTTGAGCATGGTCTTGTGGGTCTTGTATGGCGACACCTCGCCAAAGACCATCCTGTCCTTGTAGGAGCAGACGCATACCTGCTGCGATGAGGCTGTCATGAAGGCACTGAATCTGTCGATATACTCGCTGACCACTTCCGGCATCTTGATCTGACCGAGGTTGGACATTGAGGTTGTGACGCCCTTCTTGGCCGCCCTGTCAAAATAGCCTATGGCAAAATCCTTGATCGGAAGAGGCACCATCTTAATGGCCAGGTTGTGCTCCAGTGTGGAGTATGAATTCATAGTCTTCTCGATATTTTCAGGTGAGAGCTTTTCCTTAAAGTCGGCCGCAACCGGCTCTATGATGCTCTTTAGCTCGCCGTCGTAAAGCGCGGGGTCATAGTCGATGTTGATGACGCCAAAAAAGTTCCTTGCTGTCCCGCTCTTGTAGAACTGCCTTAAGTTGACGGGCACACTCACCACTATGTGTCTCTTTTTCTGAAATCTGCTCATGCCCTGAATAACAGCCTTGATGTAGAGGGACACACACATGACACCCACAGTGGTCTCGTACTTGTGGGAGAGCTCGAGAAACCTGCCGGCTGATACACATCCTTCAAGAAGGTGCGGAAGCAGGTTGTCGTCTACTTCCCCGCTCACCTGATAGGCCTTCACCTTCTTCATCTCCTTGAGCTGGCTAAGGCCCTTCTGCTTGGCGTAGTTGTCCCTGAAGGCGTCCACATTTTTCTCCTCGACGCTAAAATCATCCACCGGCCTTATATCATTGCTGAGATTATGCTTAAGCTGCAGATAGCGGATTATCATGGTCTTAAAGAACATGAATGCACCGGTGCCGTCTGCAAGCACATGGAACATCTCAAGATTTATTCTCTTTTTAAAGTAGTTGACCCTGTACAGAAGCGCCTTCTTGCCAGGCAGATAAAGCGGAAGACATGCAGGTGTATGCTCTTCTTCCACCACAGCCTTAAGGTCGCTGTCCTCTAAGTAGTACCAGAAGATTCCCCTGTGAAGCACACAGTTAAAAAAGGGGAACTCCTTGGCAGTCTCATCCAGCGCTTCCTGAAGGACATCCCTGTCCACCTCCTCGGTGAGCTCGCAGGTCAGCCTGAATACTCTGGTGTTGGCGCCCTTGGCGGTAGAAGGTACGATCTTGGCTACATTGTCAAGTCTGTACCAGTTAGCTCGTTTCTCCATTTTTCTGATTTCCTGTTATTTATAATTTCTCAAGCCTCTCGGTGACAATGTCCATGTCACCCCTGCTCATCCTGTAGATCACGTCCTCAAGGGATATGAACTTCTTGTTGTGGATGAACTTGAGATACTTGGTGGTAAAGCGCATCTTGATGCCCTTTGGCTCGATGCCCGCATTGACCTTGTCCTGTATGGTACGGCACGTGTCAGCGGGGTCACTGGCAAGGTTCTTGGAGAGGATGCACAGAAGCGTCCCTGCAGTTCTCACAAGCCCCTCGCAGTTGGGATCATCGGACACATCAATTGACTGCAGCGCGCCCACAGACCATTTTCTGAGGCTGTGATATATGCCGTACTCGCAGTCAAGCTCTATAAGTTTATCACTGATGCCGTCGTAAAGCCACACTTCATTGCCCTTTACGAACATGTCCCTTACTCTGAAGAGGCTCTCTTCAAAGGGAAAAGAGATCCCGGCGCTCTCGCAGCCTGTGAGCATAATGTCAGCATTGACCCTGACGGGTTCATCTGCAGGCTCATCGGGCATCTCGAAGTTGTCTCCTCTGCTTCCCCTGATATTGCCTTCGGCATTTCTGTCATCTCTGTGATCGGGCGAAATATTAGTACCATCTTCAAAACTCTCATCCGGCCCTTCAATCCTTGCGTTCACAACATGGCTTATCCTGTAGGCGCCGTTATCCGGGCTCTGAACGGTAAACCTGTCGGTGTTGCACTCCTCGAAAGGTCCTGCAACAGGATGTATCCCGCGCTTTCTCCCGAAGTAATCAGAATCGAAAGCTATGGGCGAACCGTCAGGATTTTCAAATCTCTGCTCAGGCTCAAAGGCCACCCCGAGGACATCAGTGTTGATCGGCACCGTGAAGTTCCTCGGAAGATACTCGTAGAGGTTGGTATGGATGGTGAATCTTCCGTCCTCCTCATCGAGATAGAGGCTTATCTTGTGGTCGTTGTCAACATGGGCTGAGGGCTCGTTGTCGCAGGGTCTTGCCCCGTTGTAATATGCATTGCCTCCGCAATAGACAGGCAGATGATCGTAATAGATGTCGTTGGAACCGAACTCTTTAAACGAATTCCTGGAGAACCTTGCAAAGTACTCCGTCGGCGTAGGGTAGTGGTTGTACGGACAGGTTCCCGCGATGAAGTTGTTCATGTCCATCTTGTCCGTGTTACATGCCACGCAATAATCCACCAGATCCTGCCTTACCTTCTTCTGTACGAAGATGTTGTTGTAGAACCTGGCATCACCGTGAAGAATCGTCATGAATCCCGCAATCTTAGTTGAATGCGGCAGGTGGTACGGAGTGTACCTGTCGGTGGCAAACTTTTTGCCGAGGTTGCCCGTGCCCTGTCCCACATAGGTAAAAGAGCCTGCGATCAGGTTGTGCACAAAGGCTATGCCCTGAGTACTGATCCTGCCGGCAATTTCCGAAAGAAGAAGGTTGTGGTCAATAAGTGTAGGTCCATGCGACACCTCGACAAAGATGTCCTCTCCAAGCGAAAGGCTGTCCTCGATCACAGTGCCCTGCGGCGGGATGTTGTCGTGGCAGAAGTTCTGCGTAACCCTGGTCCCCTGCGCTTCCCAGTCAAGCCAGATGCCCCTTGTGCAGTGGTCGATGTGGTTGCGCCTTATTATGGTATCTATGGCAGCGTGGAGCTTGATGCCGCCAATCTCAGCACCCTGAAGGTTGTGCTTGTTGTTTATGTGATGGATGTGATTGTCCTCGATTATCGAGAAGGCACCGCCCATGTGACCAACGATACCCGTCTGCCCGCAGTCGTGTATATCACATCTTCTGATGATATGGGAGCCAACGTTTTCTTTGTCCCATCCCTCATTGACAGCCTGGCATACCGCATCCCTCTGGGTCTGTGTTCCGTCCTTGACCCAGTTTGTGGTCCATTTGTTGTTGCTGCCCTTCTGATAATACTTGCCGAGGGATATCCCCGAGCACTTGGACTCATATATATCGCAGTCCTCTATGATCCAGCCCCTGGACCAGTGCGGACCTATCATTCCTATCTGAGCAGCCGTCGGAGGTGCCCACTGCGTTGCTGCACACCTCACCGTAAAGCCGCGAAGCGTAATATTGTTGATACCCGTCTTATCAGGATAAAAGCAGGCTTTTCTGACTGAAAACTCCACATTCTCTTCGTTGGGATCCCTGCCCTGGAAGTTGGCGTAGATTATGGTCTCATTGTTCTCCTGAGCAGTGTACCATACGTACTCTGACTGCTCCGGCTCCCAGGACCTTCTGTCCTTCTCGGGATGCATACATGAAGAAAGGTCAAATACTTCGTACATTGACCTGTAATCCAGATATATTTCTCCTGTGTGTGGATTCTTGTCTGAACCAAAGAACCAGTCGCCGTGGACTGTCTCGATATAGGGATTGTAATCCCCGAAGAAACTGTTGGGAATGCGCACCCGGTAGAGATTCTCAAACTGTTCCCACCCTGTAAGGCGCTCTGAGCCTGTGATTACGGCTTCGCCCCTGGCGGTGCTCACATATCTTATTCTGTCCGTGTCCGTGCCTGAGTTGGCGGGTCTTACCCACTCTCTGTAAATACCCGGAGCAACAAGTACGTCATCGCCGGGCTTTGCAACAAGCGCTGCTTCCTGAATAGTCTTGAAAGGGTGCTCGATTGAGCCGTCACCGCTACGAAGTACATTTCCCGATACATAAAGTAACATACCTATCTCCTCCTTGTTGTTGTATTATATATAATATAGCACAAAAAACGACAAGAAGTATAAGGAGTAAACCATGGGAAGAATGAAATTCATCTATGCCTTCGCAATACTGGCGGCATTTATTCTGGCAGGACTTTTGGTGCACATGATCGGGTCGCTCTTTTAAGCGCCCTGAAGCTTTTTATTCTGATACAGATCCGAATCAGCCCTTGCGATAAAGGCCTGCATGGAGATCGGCTGCTGATAGTCGTACTGGGCAATTCCGATACTTACCTGTATATCATAGGGAGCCGCATCGTTGTTTGTGGCTCTTTTTATTTCGTTCTTAATCTGGTCCGCAAGCCAGGAAGCTTCAGCTCTGTAAGCCATCTCTGCAACAACCACGAACTCATCCCCGCCGTATCTTGACAGGAACATCCTGCTCCTCTGTCCCTGGCAGGCCTCCTTGATGGCAGATGCTACCCTGTTGAGCGCCCTGTCGCCCTCCGTGTGGCCATAGGCCTCGTTGATATCCCTTAATCTGTTGATATCTATCATGATGAGAAAAAGACTCAGTCCCTGTTCTTCTGATTTCATCTTCTGAATCAGGTACTTATACATCTGATTCCTGTTGTTGGTCTGTGTGAGCGGATCTATCGAGATAAGGCTGTCCTGAGTGGTTATATACACATACAGAACTGCAGCAAATGCGCCATAGCACAAAAGAGGCACTCTCCAGAACAGCGCCTGCATTACTCCGAGCAATATTGGAGTTATGGGGAAAATGCCGATCATGAAGTAGATGCTTCTCTCAGCATATTTGTCCTTGTTGGCATATCTTCTGAAAGCCTTGATCGACGCTGCGATCATGTAGCCAAAGGGCACAAATACAAGAACAAGATACAGTTTGCCGTTCACAAAATTTCCGTCTGAGTCCACGTAAAAAGCAAGCCCGGTCCTGAAAGCCGTGATTACCAGCAGAGATGAGACAAGTACAGGAATCGACAGAAGGTGCCTGGCAAGATTGTTCTCAACAAGTTCATCCCTCTGAAGGGTTTCCGAGACGATATACCAGTAATACGCCGCCACACTCAAAAGAATATAGGTAAAAATGTTGGATAGATACAACAGGGACGGCGATTCGCCAAAAACCTTGCCGTCAACCAAAGACCAGAAGATCTCGGCAGCAGAGTAAAGGATGAGAACCACAACCAGATTTCCAAGATAAATCTGAGAAGCCTGCTTATTGACGCCCCTTACGATCTTGTAGAGTATCAGACTAAGAAGAAGCATGCAGGCAAGATGAGCCTCTATATAGTAAAAAACGTAAGTCAAAATAATTCCTCCCAAATTCAATACGTGAGAAATATTTTATCACATAAACATTACACTCTATCAGCCATTTACACATAGTTTATGAATTCTTTATTATTTATTTATATTTATACACAAATAACAGAAGGAAGCATTGCGCTTCCTTCTGCTTATGCTCCTCCTGCGATTGCCTTAAGAGCTTCAAATTCCGAATCATAGACCCCGCCCATGGCCTCCACCTCTTCCCAGGTGTACCAGGAGCCGGATAACTGTACACCCCTGACGGAAACATCCGTAGCTATCACCATGAACGGCTTGTGGTTAACCACAATATAACAGGTTCTGTTTAGACCGAAGGGTGTTACAAAAACGTGCCCGGTGTCTATCAGGTGATTTAATTGATCTATAGATATGTTTTTGGATAATGGCACTGTTTTCAGCATAGCATCCCTTCCTGTAGATACAATTATACTATTATGATTTTTGGGTGTAAATTCGTTTATATTTATTTAAGATTTCAACCAATCCCTCAATAAGTCAAAAAGAAATCCTGTGTCAAGGGCAGCACCAGCAAGTGTTCAGCGGACTGTTCCCCGAAACAGGATTTCTCTTTATTACTGCCTCTCCCCGATGAAGCGTGACAAATGAAGCAGGGGAAAATTCATTTTATTTCTCGAACAGGAATTTCTCAGGAAGACTCACATTGAAGTCCTTGGCAAGGTGCCTGAAGTCATCGGGTGTTATGGTCTGTCTCTTGGCATTGGTCATGGAAAGAGTCTTGACAAGGATCTCTGCGGACTTCTCTACCGTGTGCATGAGGCCGAAGGTAAGGTCAAAGTCCTCTCCTGCTGCGAACATACCGTGGTGAGCCCAGATTGC
>CAMNOS010000075.1 GCA_946546925.1 uncultured Butyrivibrio sp. | reverse complement strand
GGCTAATTTCTAACATTTTCAATTTACTCCTTGACATTTCTTAGCTGGACTTTATTCAGTAAATTATTGATGATACTCCTGAAGGGACTTGATGTGTCCCGCACCTTTCTCCTTGACTTCCCTGATTCCCTCAGCTGCCGCCTTGGCTGCTGCCACTGTTGTGATGTAGGGTATCCTTGCCTTTATGGCTGCCCGGCGAAGATATCCGTCGTCGTGCAGAGCGCCTCTGCCTATGGGAGTATTGATGACAAGCTGAACATCCCCATTCTTGATGACATCCTCGACGTTGGGGCGTCCGCCCTCGTAGTTCTTCATTATCCTTATGGCATCAATGCCGGCATCTACTATAGTCTCAAAGGTCTTGCCTGTGGCATAGATCCTGAAGTCCTCATCCGCAAAGCTTCTTGCTATTTCGGCTGCCTCGGGCTTGTCTTCCTCGTTGAGTGAGATAAGGACTGCTCCCTTTAACGGAAGTGTTGCTCCTGCTGCCTCCTCTGCCTTGAAGAAGGCTTCGCCCGGCGTCCTTGCAAGTCCCAGTACCTCACCTGTGGATCTCATCTCAGGTCCAAGTACAGGGTCTACCTCAGGGAACATATTGAACGGGAACACAGCCTCTTTTACGCCGTAGTAGGCAGGCTGTGATTTGCTCTTATTGTCTATGAGCTCCTGCACGGGAGATGGTCTTCCGGTGAGCTGTGACGTTATTATATCCGTTGCAAGGGGCACCATCTTAATGCCGCAGACCTTGGATACAAGGGGCACGGTTCTTGAAGCCCTCGGGTTGGCCTCAAGTACATAGACAGTGTCATCCTCGATGGCATACTGCATGTTCATAAGACCGACTACGTTCATCTCAACAGCGATCTTTCTTGTATACTCCTCAATGGTACGCAGGTTCTTCTCCGAAATATGCTTGGAAGGTATGATGCATGCCGAATCTCCGGAGTGGATTCCCGCAAGCTCTATGTGCTCCATTACTGCCGGAACAAAGGCCTGTTTGCCATCGCTTATGGCATCTGCTTCACACTCAAGCGCATTGTGAAGGAACCTGTCGATAAGGATGGGGCGGTCCGGAGTAACACCTACGGCTGCCTTCATGTAGCCCTCCATGCTCTCCTCGTCCCTTACTATCTCCATTCCTCTTCCGCCAAGAACAAAGGATGGACGAACCATTACAGGATAGCCTATTCTTCCTGCAATTTCCTTGGCAGTCTCAACATCTGATGCCATTCCGGACTCAGCCATGGGGATTCCAAGTTTCTCCATCATCATGCGGAACTGATCCCTGTCCTCAGCCAGGTCTATCACCTCAGGTGTGGTTCCAAGGATGTTGACTCCCTCCTCCTTGAGCTTGGCAGCAAGGTTAAGAGGTGTCTGTCCGCCAAACTGTGCAATGACGCCCACAGGTTTTTCTTTTCTGTAGATCTGAAGCACATCCTCCAAAGTCAAGGGCTCGAAATAAAGAGTATCCGAGGTGTCATAGTCAGTTGATACAGTCTCGGGATTGCAGTTGACAATAATTGTCTCAAAGCCGAGCTTCTTGAGGGCGAGCGCCGCATGTACACAGCAGTAGTCAAACTCTATGCCCTGTCCTATCCTGTTGGGGCCGCCTCCGAGGATCATGACTTTCTTTTTGTCGGAAAGTTCCTCTTTGGGGTTCTCAAGCTTGGCATCTGACTTGTAAGTTGAGTAGTAGTAAGCCGCACCGTCGGTTCCGTATACGTGAACTCCGTCCCAGCGCTCTGTGAGGTTCTCCTTCTGCCTTTCTCTTCTGATTTCATCCTCTGACACCTTGAGGATCTGGGATAAGTATTTATCTGAAAAGCCGTCTTCCTTGGCTTTCAAAAGAGCCTCTCTGGAGGGAACTCTTCCTTCAAATCCGGATATGAGTCCGACTTCCTCATCCACAAGCTCTTTTATCTCTTCGAGGAAATAGTGCTTAACCTTGGTGATGTCAAAGATCTCATCTACAGTGACGCCCTTTTTAAGAGCTTCATATATAAGGAAATAGCGCTCGGAGGATGCGTTCTTAAGAAGCCTTAAGAGCTCAGCCTTATCCATCTTCTCGTATTTCTCAACACATCCGAGGCCGTATCTGCCCTTCTCAAGGGATCTTATTGCCTTCTGGAAGGCCTCCTTGAAGTTCTTGCCGATTGACATAACTTCACCCACGGCTCTCATCTGAGTTCCAAGCTTGTCCTCAACTCCGTGGAATTTCTCAAATGCCCAGCGGGCAAACTTGACAACCACATAGTCGCCGTTTGGAACATATTTATCAAGGGTTCCGAATCTTGAATCAGGAAGTTCTGAGAGCGTAAGTCCGGTGGCAAGCTTGGCTGAAACAAGGGCAATCGGAAAACCCGTCGCCTTACTTGCAAGGGCTGATGAACGGGAGGTCCTGGGGTTGATCTCAATTACAACGATCCTTCCGGTATTGGGATCGTGTGCGAACTGAACGTTGGTTCCGCCGATGACACCGATGTGCTCAACGATGCTGTACGCCTGGCGCTGAAGCTCTTTCTGAAGTTCCTCTGATATCGTCAGCATGGGTGCGGTACAGAAGGAATCTCCGGTGTGGACGCCCACAGGGTCAACGTTCTCAATAAAGCATACGGTGATCATGTTGCCGTCTTTATCCCTTACTACTTCAAGCTCCAGCTCCTCCCAGCCAAGGATCGATTCCTCAACAAGAACCTGATGGATGATGGAAGCAGCAAGTCCCCTTGCGCATACGGTCTGAAGCTCCTCTTTGTTGTAGACAAGTCCGCCGCCTGCTCCGCCCATGGTATAAGCGGGACGAAGGACAACGGGATATCCGAGTTCATCTGCCTCTGCAAGAGCTTCCTCAATGCTGTAGCAGGCCTTGGACCTGGCCATCTCAATACCGAGCTTGTCCATCGTCTTCTTGAACTCCGTCCTGTCTTCGCCTCTCTCAATTGCGTCGACCTGAACACCTATAACTTTTACATTGTATTTATCGAGGATTCCTGCTTTATACAGCTCAGAACACAGATTAAGTCCGGACTGTCCGCCGAGATTGGGCAGAAGAGCATCCGGTCTTTCTTTTTCAATGACAGCCGCAACGCGGTCAACATTTAAGGGCTCAATATAAGTCCTGTCGGCCATCTCCGGATCCGTCATGATGGTCGCGGGATTGGAGTTAACCAAAACGATCTCATACCCAAGGCTTCTTAAGGCCTTGCAGGCCTGAGTCCCCGAATAGTCAAATTCACAGGCCTGTCCGATGACTATCGGCCCTGAACCAATAATAAGTACTTTGTGGATATCTGTTCTCTGTGCCATACTTTCCTCCCCGATTATTATTTTTTCATCTTTACAATTCTATTATCTGTTTGGCACAAAAACAAGTGACAATTATTACCAAAAACGGCAAAATAATTCCCGGTCCGAAACCGGCCGGGAATCATTAATTATTCTTATCAGACTTTTTTATCAGTGAAGCTGCAAATGTGATATTGATATCTGCGGATTCGCTCATTGCTGCCCACGCCCCTGCAACTCTGTCCGTGACCTTGTGGCAGTTCTCCTGAGTAAGAAGCGGAAGTACTGCAAAGAAATGATTGGGGCGCGACTGGTAGATTATGTCGCTCCTTCGAAGATTCTTTTTGAGGGTATCCGCAAACGCCTCGTTGACCCTGGGCTCCGGGGCATTCTTATCTCCCGTTTCCAGGGAAAAGAGAATTCTCATGGCCACAGCATCATATCTGCCGATGAAGCGTGTAATAAATCTGTAGTTCCAGGAAAAGGCGTCCTTGCCGAGGATCATGGCGCCTTTTTTGTCACCTCTCTCCTCCATTATCCTGGATATCCTGTCTATCTCAATTTCAAGGCTCTGAACCTCATCTATCGAAGCATCCTCCTGCTCATAGATCACAAAGCCGTGCTTGCCTGAGAGCTTAGCCCTGTAGAGCGCTGTGTCCGCAAACTGGAAGAGGCTTCTGTAGTCATGACCATGCCTTGGAACAAAGGCCACACCCACAGATACTCCAAGCGGGATACCGTGATTCGCTCCCATGAGAGCCTCTGCTTCTTTGAGAAGATGTGCATTGAGCCTTATTGTCAGATTCTCAACCGCTTCTTCCTCAAAGAAATTGGGCAAAAATCCCATGAACTCATCTCCACCTATCCTGCTCAGGACATCGCCTGCTCTGATATTGTGCCGAAGGACAGCGGAAAAGGCCACCAGCACCTTGTCTCCCATGTCATGTCCGAAGAGGTCATTGACCAGTTTGAAATTGTCAAGGTCAAAGATCATCAGTGCTCCGCTCATTATCCTGCATATATCGGAAATGCGCATGGTTCCGGTTGCCTTGTTGAAAAATCCGGTCAGCTTGTCAAGAGTTGCCTCTTCTGTCAGATTCTCTATTTTCTTGGCAGAGTCGATTGTCTTGGTGATGCGCTGAATGAGGATATCCCTGTCAAAGGGCTTGTGTATGAAATCCGAAGCGCCCTCTCCAAGTCCCCTTCTCTCTATCTCACTGTCACTTTCTCCCGTGAGGAAGATAACAGGAATCTTCTTTTTGGAATTTTTCTCCTCAAGATCACGGACTGCACTGAAGGTCTCAAAGCCGTCCATCTCAGGCATCATTACGTCAAGAAGGATAAGGTCGGGGTCATTGCCGGAAAGAAATTTGAGCAGGTCTCTTCCGGAGCGCAGACAGCTGACACGCATTTCCTGCGTGTCTAAAAGCATTCTCGCATTCTTTAAGCACAGCGGATCATCATCCACTACCACTATCCAGTAACCCATATCCAAGACTCCGTAATATCTTTATTTGCTCAGTATTTCGACAACTGAAGAATAATCAAAATTATCAATCGCTTCCCTTATCTTTAACAGCCTGGCCTTGTCCTTCTCATTGAACATGTATCTGTCCGCATCCGCAAGGATCCTCTCAAGCCCGTCTATATCCATTGACTCGGCAGCCTGCCTGATATCATTGTACACCCTGCCCAGAGTCTGCGCATCTGCCATTATCGTTTCCTTTTCGGCTGCGCTCTCAGGTTCCACTCCTTCCAGCTCATCAGACAGCGCCATTTTTACACCGAGGAACATGTTCATGAATTCTTCGTGATGCATCTGAACATAGGTCACATCCGCGGACTTGGCGGCACTCTCGAGCTGCTGAGCCTTTTCTCCAAGCTCCATAAGTCCGACTATCCTTGATGAACTCTTGAGGGCGTGAACCTGAATTGTATAGTTCTTAAGGTCATTGCTTCTGTATAGCTGTTCAATCTCTTCAGCCCTGGATTCTATGGATCTGTAGTACATAAGAAGTATTGACAGATAGGCCTGCGCGGTGCCGTTGTTCTTAAGTCCGGTATCAACATCAATGATCTCTTTTTTTCTGAGCCTTAAGAGAAGTTCGATTTCGGCGGACTGCATCCTGTCATCATCCTGATCTGCGCCGTTTTCATCAGCCTCGATCTTATCTTCCGGAAGATGTTCAAGAAGCAACTTGTCAAGAAGTAACGGGTCGATGGGCTTGGAGAGATAATCATCAAACCCTGCTGAAATGTACTGTTCTTTGGCACCTGAAATGGCATTGGCAGTAAGGCATATGGCAGGGGTATCCACATTGGGATTGTCCTTTTGGTCCTTCAGCTCCCTTAACGTCTCTATTCCGTCCTTGTCAGGCATCATGTGGTCAAGAAAGATCAGGTCATACTTCTTTTCGGAGAGCTTTTTAAGCCCTTCATCCCCGCTTCCCGCCGTATCCACCTGCGCCCTGGTGTGCTTGATCAGATTGGTGAACACCACAAGGTTCATGGGGTTGTCATCCACAGCAAGGATCCTGGCAGAGGCTGTAGTAAAACTCATTCCGTCGTCTTCAATGCCCGAAGTTAACTCCGAAGAGAATTTCCTGTAGTCGCCCATTGGCTTCCAGGAGACAACAGGCTGTCTGAGTTCAAACGAAAATACCGAGCCTTTTCCGTATTCACTCTCCACTTTGAGGGACGATCCCATGAGCTCTAAGAGGCTCTGGGTTATGTTAAGTCCAAGGCCGGTACCCTCAATATTCCTGTTTCTCTTTTCATCTATCCTCTCAAACTTGGTAAAGAGCCTGGACATATCCTCCTTCTTAATCCCACTGCCTGTGTCTGATACAGAGACTTCAAGGCAGACGCTTTTACTATCTTCAGGGTCTTTTTTATATCCTACGCAAAAGACAACGCCGCCTTCCTTGGTGTATTTAATGGCATTGGAAAGAAGATTGGTGATTATCTGCCTTATGCGGCCCTCATCGCCATAGAGTTTTTCCGGAATCTCCGGGTCGAAATCGATGTTGAACGAAAGCCCCTTATCGTAGGCCCTGCTCTGCATTAGGACCAGCACATCCCCCAGAAGGACTGCCAGATTGTATTCTACGGGAGTTATCTCTGTCTTGCCCGCCTCAATCTTGGAGAAATCCAGGATATCATTTATCAGATTCAAAAGAGATTTTCCTGCGCTCTTTATATTCTTGGCATAGTAAAGTATAGTGCTGTCCTCAGACTCCCTTAGTATCATTTCATTCATTCCAAGGACTGTATTTATGGGGGTTCTTATCTCGTGAGACATGTTGGCAAGAAAGCTGGACTTGGCCTCGTTCGCAGTCTCTGCCCTAACGATCTGTTCCTGCAAAGAACCGGCCATGACCTGCAGGGTGTGGGACAAAATACCAATCTCATCACCTGTGCCTGTCTCAATCTTCTCTTCAAAATCCCCTTGGCCGTAGCGCTTGGCGATCTCTGTCATATAGCCCAGGGGCTCCGTAATGGACCTCAGCCATATGTAGCAGACAAGCCATGTCAGAAGCATGGTTACAAGCACTATCACAATGTAGATCAAAAACGTTGTTCTGGTCTGTCTGTTGATCTGTCCTTCAAACCAGTCCACACTGAAATCCACACCGACTATTCCGGCTATCATTCCGGCCGAATCAAGGATCGGACTGTAGGCGCTGTAAAAAGTTCCCCACTCGTCAGTGTACTTCCGGTCGTCAACAGAGGCTATTCCCATGCCGGCATTTACAATTCCCTCGGTACTGTCCAGTTCCTCGCCGAATTCTGCGGGATCATCAAACGAAGGATCCACGGTATAAGTAAATCTTCCGTCATCCTCTTTTTTGACCGCATAAACGTATTGCAGCTCCGAGTTATCCCTGAAGATTGCCAGAGCGTCATATACCTGATAATAATCATCCGAGCCCACATCCGCGGCAGTAAGCCTCTCGTGAATGTCTCCGTCAACGGCTCCGGCAGCGCAGTTGGCTATATCGATCATTCTCTGATAAACGGATGCCCTTATCGCAGAGCGCGACTGCATGATTGAAGCCGCACCGATGAGTGTTTCCGATATCAGAAGGACTATCAGCACGAGTCTTAGTACCTTCGTCCCCAGATTGGCATTGGGATTTTTTATAAACATGCCCAGAAATGAAGGGGCGTGTTCATTGGGATTGTATTTCAGAGATCGCGGTTTTAACTTTTTATTTTCTTTTTGCTTTGGCAGAGCCGGTATGACATAAGAGAAATCATCCTCATCTTCGCCATTTGTTCCGTCACCTTCGCTGCTGTTTAAGTTGACCCTGCTCATTACTATGTTAACAGCAATAATAAACAGAACCACAAGGATGATCGTTCCCCAGAGCAGGTGCCGTAAAGGCAGGAAAGTTTTAGTAACATTCTTAACCGATATACAGTGAAGCCCACACCTTATGTTTGCCACATATACAATGTAGTCGGCATTGTCATATCTAAACTCAAAGTAGTAGTCGTCCTTGTCCTCAAGGTTTCTTACTATCATATCGCCCAAAGATCCGGTCTGGACATCGTAGTCCCTTCCTACCTCAGCCCTGTCAGAGTGAGCGATCACAAGATTGTTGGGGCTTATGACCATTCCCATGTCTGCAGCTCCGCTGCTCACAGCCTGGTCCACTACCTTCTGTATGCCCGCAATCGACATATCCATGGAAACAACACTGGTCCCGTCAACCAGTGTCCTTCCGATCGCCATCATATGCCTGCCCGTCTCCATATCCAGATAGGCATCAAGGAGAGTCATCTCCCCCGGTTCTTCCATAGGCCTTGTGTACCACGGTCTTAAGGTAGCATCGTAGTCGTCCGGTGCTATCCAGTTATTGCCGCTGTAGAATCTGTCGCCAATATAGGCATAGATACCTGTCGTATCTTTATCCACCGCAATCCTGATGGCATCTGTCTGACGGACAAGAAAATCCTGGATATCTGCTTCACTTCGCTTTTTGATGATCATCTCATCAAGCGCATAGGCAGCCAGGGATACGTAATCCATATTTGACTGGATGTACTTATCCACCTGTTCAGCTGTCTTTCTCGCAGTGATCTCTCCGTCCATGATTATATTGTTGACATTCTCTGTATAGAGCATCCTGTAGAAGATCAGGATGATCACCAGAAAAAAAGATATGACAACAACAGGCAGAACAAGATTGCTGATAGCGCGCCTTTTTCTTTTGCTGAAAACTGCTTTTTTACCTTTCATTCGGTGCACTCCGTCATGCATCAAAGAACTTCAGTATTCTCTCCTTGTAATCAGGAGCGGTGTCATATGCCGCATGTCCGTATCCGTTATACATATGCATCTCAAAGCCGGGTTTGTCACCAAGGTGCCCGGCGATCTCTCTGGTCGCTTCAGCTCCAAGTACATTGTCGTCTTCAGAGCCAAGAAGAAGTACCGGGCAGTCAATTAAGTCAAGTTTATCTGTGATATCAAAGTTCTCCAGGGCGCTTGTCATTGTGATGAAGCTTTCGAGCTCTTCTTTTTTGACAGTCCTTGCTACCTTCTTAAGAGCTTCCTCGTAGTCTGAATAGGTTTCGGGCGGATACACAGCTTTTCCAAAAGACAGGTAAAGCCCGGTCGCATCGCCTTCCTTTGCAAGTTTCACCCACTCCCCTGCCTTTTTATATATCCCGGCATCAACTCTTGCCGCCGATGAACCAACGACCAGTTTCCTGACAAGATCCGAATTCTCTATGGCAATAGTCATTGCGATCATTCCGCCCTGGGAAGCCCCAAACAGATACACATCATTTAGTCCCAGCGTCTTTATGGCCTTGGCAGTGTCCCTTGCCATATCCGCTATCGAATAGCCCTCCGGCATATCCTGCCTTCTGTCGAACAGATATGCCGTATAGTCTTTTTCAAAGATTCTGTAGGCGTCTTCAACCGCAAATGCAAGCCCCATCACGCTCTGAACGGCAACTCCCGGGATTATGACAAATGTCTTTTTCCCTTCTCCGAACTTGAAATACTTCATATCAAAAGATGTAGTTTTAACAGTTTCAATTGTGATCTTTCCGCTCATCTTTTTCCCTTCAAAAATGTTTTTTCCGCCCGAATAAAAATGTTCGAGCCGGTTATTATCTTCTGGATGCCCTGCGGTCTACGCCTTTTTGCTTGTAATACATAGCTTTGGCGTGGTACATTTCATCATCAGCCTTCTTTTCCAGCTCATGAATACTCAGCTCTTCATTGCCGGCATGGCAGGCAAAGCCAAGTGAAATTGACATTGTATCCGAGCACTTGCCGCGCCAGATGTTCATTTTTTCTTCAATGTCACGGCATACCGACTGCGGGTCGTCTGTGCGGAGGATAGCTGCAAATTCATCTCCTCCCGTTCTGTATGCCTTACCCCTGTTTCTGATACCAAGAAGCAGGCACTCTGCAGCCCCCTTGATGAGCTCATCTCCACCGGCGTGGCCCTTGGTGTCATTGACCTTCTTAAGTCCGTTGACATCCGCGGAGAGTATCACAAAATCATCAGGAATTTCCTTTTGCTCATATTCTGACAGGTCTTCCTCATAGCTGCGCCTGTTGAAGAGCCTTGTAAGCTCATCTGTCATGGCGATCCTGATGAGCCCCTCCTCGCGTTCTTTCTCATCTTCCACATTTTGCGTGGTAAATACGATCTTATAGGGAACGCCGTTTTCATCCACATCCACCGGAATGTACTGCGCCCTGAACCAGCCGTCTACTATGTCGATGAAATCGTCGCTCAGAATCTTTTTGCCCCTCAGCCTCTCCCTTACGGTCGTGATGTCCGTAAATTCTATGAATCTGTCAAGCTGATCCGGCATAACCCTCTGACGTATTTCCCTGCTCATAATGGTATGTGTCTGAGTTTCTCTCTCTATCTTGTGCAAGACGTGATCCTTATCTCTCACCGACATCTCGGTGCTCTCAACAAAGTCGATCAGATTGACCTTGTCGTAAATATCCGCAATTGACTGAAGTATGTTCATCTTATCCTGAACTTCTGAATCCTTGGACTTTTGAAGACTTACCGTTGCCTCAGCAGACCTCTTAAGCGCGTGATAGCGCATCCCCATCCCGATGGCGGAGACGAGTGCAAGCACGAAGTAGTTGATTTCATTGAGACCTGCCGCGCCGTCTATCCGGTAGCAGAATCCATAGAGCACGGCATATGAGATGATTGTCATAACAGCGCTCAGCCACGGTTTCATGACGATAAAGCACACCAGCATAAGCTCACAGGCATAGAAAGTCAGTATCTGTTCTCCGTCCTCATACCTTCTGTACGAGGACAACATGGCCCACAGAGACATAAGCGCATAGTAGTACGCATTGAGCCTTGCCACCTTACTGTGCTCCGGTACTTCTTTTTTCAGAAGCCTTTTTGATACAAAATATCCGGCAAGACATGTGAGAATGCAGAACAAAACGCTTCCGATGCTCTTCCATTCCTCACTGCCTACGCTGCTTCTTGTCAGAATAAATACTGACAGAGTGATAGACTCAAAAACAGTTACCACAAGAGAGATATTCTCTATGCTTTTTGTGCCGGATTTATCCATCAGCCTGACGACTTCTTCGTCAGGCTGAGGAAAAAAATACTCTTTTATCATGCAGGTACCTTCAGTTTTCAGAATACAAATATACTTTATATCAATACTTTACCATATTTTGGGTCACTGCGGGGAAAATATGATAAAAGTCTGACCCACGCAGCGAAGCTGCTGGGTTCAAGTCCCCTTCCGCACAAAACAAAAAGGACCAGCTCTTTCGAGTTGATCCTTTTGTTTCGTGCGGAAGATGGGACTTGAACCCACACGACAAAGAAGTCACAAGATCCTTAGTCTTGCTCGTCTGCCAATTCCGACACTTCCGCGCACCATCATCACATAACTCGTGACGACTTATATACAATAACAAAGTTCGAAGCTTTAGTCAATCTTTTTTTTGACGTTTTATTTAGGTTTCAATTTCGTTTCATTGGCACCACGTGATACTCACCCTCATCATCCAGTGCCAGCACCATGTCAGCTTCCAGGGAGTTATTAAGGCATATCCTTACATTGGCCATATCACTGAACTCAACAAATTCCCTGGCCTCTTCTTGTGAATTGCCGCTCTTTATTTTTCTGTCGATCAGTCTTTTTCGCAGAAAATCCTCTTTTGCTGTTATCTTAATGCAATAGTCCGCATATCTTCTCAGATCACGCCAGCCATCTTCATTAAGCAGCAGGTAGTTTCCCTCTATGAGAACTATCTTTTCCGTAATTCTATAGGTTCCTTCTACAGGATTGTGAAGATGTCTGTCGTATGAAGGCCATAAAGTATTTTCCTGCCCGGTTACGCTCTCAATGGCCTGCGTGAGTTTTTCCAGATCAAAAGTAACAGGCGCACCCTTAATATTGACCATCGGTATTGTTCTGCCATTCACCTCAGTATTGTGTGATGTCAGGTACTCTTGCCTTCGATGGAACCCATCCATTCCCACCGCCTGTATACTGCACAGTTCTTCACAGTCACCTGAAAGCTTTTCAAGGAAGCTCACCAATGTGCTCTTCCCGGATCCGGGAGGCGCCGCCAGAAACACAACGATGCGCTTTTTCTTTTCTTTCTGCAGCCTTGTCAGCCTTTGCAGCAATGGCAGAAAAATCTCCTGCACGGCCTCCTCACTATATGAAGCATCGACGTCAATGCCATTGATCTTAACTCTGTATAATTCCATGATACTTCTCCAATCTAAAAGAACATTCTTCTAAATCTTACTTCTACAATTCAACCGCCGAGATTCCCCACACAGGCCAGAAAGCACACAAATGCGGTCGTGCAGCACATCCAGTTCACTGTTCCTTTTCAAGTGCACCGGCAGCGCCTGAGGCAAAGGCTTACTGAATGCGTAAAATCAGAGAGTGATAGCTTTGGAAATCATCAAAAAAGCCATGGCACAAAATCGCTCCAAGATTCTTTGAGCAGAGCACCCGGCGAGGTCTTTTCGAGCCTGGTGCGAGCCATGGGTGAACACTTGACGAGGTTCTTTCGAGTCTAGTGTGAATCCCTGAACCCACGCAGCGCAGCTGCTGGGTGAGAGTCCCCTTCCGCACAAAACAAAAGGACCAGCTCTTTCGAGCCGATCCTTTTGTTTCGTGCGGAAGATGGGACTTGAACCCACACGACAAAGAAGTCACAAGATCCTTAGTCTTGCTCGTCTGCCAATTCCGACACTTCCGCGCACCATCATCAAGCATATCGCTCGTGACGACTTTATCTATATTATCAGAAAGCATATTCAAAGTCAACAGTTTTT
>CAMNOS010000074.1 GCA_946546925.1 uncultured Butyrivibrio sp. | reverse complement strand
GATGTTTACCAGGAAGGCGTAGACTTCTTCAACGGCCAGTCAATCTATGCTGACATCGTTGCTATGGGTGCCAACGTTCCTGTAGTAGAGCAGAACGACTACCACTACACAGCACGTCAGTACATCGGCGCAGCCATCACAAACGTTATCAACGGTTCAGACCTTGATACTGAGCTCCAGAACGCAGAAGATCAGGTTAAGTTCGAAATGGGGCTTTGATCACCTGGTTAGCAGTTTTATACAATCAAACATGGGGAATCGGAACTCCGGTTCCCCATTTTTAAAAGCAAAATCCGTATTTTAATGTCTATAAAGGGGAATGAAATGGATAAAAAGAAAAAAATGGGCCTTCTGGCAAAACAAAAAGCTGCAGGCTGGCTCTTCCTTGTTATTGCATCTGCAATGATCATAGTAATGAGCTTTTATCCCATGGTACAGGCTCTGATCACATCATTTAAAACCGGTTCTTCAGCTAACCTTAAGTGGGCTGAGCCTCTTTTTTACAACTACAGGAGAATGTTCCAGGATAAGATGTTTATGAAATCGGTTGGAAACACCTTCCTCTACCTGATCATTCAGGTGCCAATCATGCTCATTCTGGCTATACTGCTGGCACAGCTTCTCAACAACAAGGACCTTAAGTTTAAGGGACTTTTCCGTACCTGCGTATTCCTTCCCTGTGCAGTTTCTCTTGTATCATATGCGCTTATCTTCAGGACAATTTTTGCAACACAGGGACTTATCAATATCATACTTACCAACCTGGGGATAATTCATGAGAACATCAACTGGCTTGGCCAGACCAATACTGCAAGACTAGTAATCATCATTGCCCTTATATGGAGATGGACAGGATACAACATGGTATTCTATCTTGCAGGACTTCAGAACATCGAATATTCAGTATATGAGGCAGCCAAGATCGACGGTGCAAACGGATGGAAGACCTTCTGGTATGTAACAGTGCCGCTCCTTCGGCCTGTTATCATCATGACATTCATCATGTCGATCAACGGTACATTGCAGCTCTTTGATGAGTCAGTCAATCTGACCAACGGCGGACCTGCAAATACCACAATTACAATGTCTCATTACATTTACAATAACTCATTTGGACAGGGCGTTGCCAACTTCGGCTATGCATCTGCAATGTCATTCTTCGTATTTATTCTTGTAGCAATACTTGCAGCTATCAATCTGAAAGTAGGTGATACACGTGACTGATAAGAAAATTAAAGCAAATAGCAGTGCTATTCAAAAAAGACTTATACCCACATATATCTTTTTGACAATAGTTTCCATATTCTCTGTATTTCCGCTTTTCTGGATGGTAACAGCTGCAACCAACCTCTCTGTTGATGTATCGAGAGGTAAGATCTGGTTTGGCACACATCTTGTTGAGAACTTTAACAACCTTGTTGCCAACACGAACCTCTGGAAATCATTTGGAAACTCACTTCTGTATTCAACAGTACAGACCCTTTTGTGCATCTTTATCTGCTCGCTGGCAGGCTATGGCTTTGAGCTCTACCACGACAAGGGCAAGGACCTTTTGTTTGCAATCCTTCTCATGGCCATGATGATTCCCGGCGTTGCAACCATGATCCCTCTGTTTACCATGATGAGCAGGCTGCACTTACTCAATACTGTATGGGGCTTTGCACTTCCTGCGATCTCAACACCCTTCATGATCATGATGTTCAGGCAGAACTCAAGAAACTTCCCGCCGGATATCATGGAGGCTGCAAGAATTGACGGACTCTCAGAGTTCTGGATCTTCTTCAGGATGTACATGCCTGTTATGAAGTCAACATATGCTGCAGCTGCGGTTATAACTTTCATGAATGCATGGAATTCCTACATGTGGCCGAGAGTCGTAATGACCGACAACAGGGCTCAGACAATGCCTATGCTTATTGCCAACCTGGCAGGTGGTTACACGATTGATTACGGTATGCTGATGATGGGTGTTTTGTTCTGCTCACTGCCCACAATGATCGTATTCTTCGTACTCCAGAGACAGTTCACTGAAGGTATTACAGGATCTGTTAAATAATTCTTATTTGAGGGAAATATTGTTATGGAAAAATTCTTGATAGATATGGTTTCAGACCCAAAAGTGTTTGAACAGAACAGACTCCCTGCGCACTCTGACCATGTTGCTTACAGATCTGCTGCAGAGCTTGCAGGCAAAAAGAGCAGTTACAGAGTCTGTCTTGACGGGGTGTGGCATTTCCACTACGCCAAAAATTTTGACGATGCCCCGGAAGGGTTCTATAAAGCCGATTACGATACATCGAACTGGGACAGGATCCGTGTCCCTGCGCACATTCAGATGGAGGGGTACGACAAACCTCAATATGTCAATGTGCAGTATCCCTGGGACGGACATCAGATGCTCACACCGCCCGAGATACCCACTGAGTTTAATCCCGTTGCGGATTATGTCAAAGTCTTTACGGTTCCTTCTGAGTTTAAAAGACACAAAGTTCACATATCCTTCCAGGGTGTGGAGAGCGGTTTTGCCCTCTGGCTCAACGGCGAGTATATAGGTTACAGCGAGAACTCTTTTGACCCTGCAGAGTTTGACCTCACAGACAGGCTTTGTGACGGACTTAATAAGCTGTGCGTAAGGGTATTTAAATGGACTGCAGGAAGCTGGTGCGAGGATCAGGATTTCTTCAGATTCTCCGGTATTTTCAGAAGCGTATTTCTGATAGCCGTTCCACAGACGCATGTTTATGATATGTCGGTTGAGCCTGTTGTTTCCGCTGACTTCAAAAAAGCAAGCCTTAAGCTCAGACTCCTTACTTCCGGCAAGGGCAAAGTTGACTTAAGTCTCGCACTTAAGGGTGAGAAGGTGATAGAGGGCACAATTCCTCTTTCTCCGTCAGGTGAGACGGTTGGAAGCTGCGACATCAACAAGCCTCTTTTATGGAGTGCTGAGCAGCCCAATCTCTACGAGCTGATACTCACCGTAAGGGATGAGAGCGGCGCTGCAATTGAAGTGATCTCGCAGCTTGTGGGCTTCAGGCGCTTTGAAATGAAAGACGGACTGATGCTCCTTAACGGCAAGAGGATTGTCTTCAAGGGAGTCAACAGGCACGAGTTCAGCAACAAAAACGGAAGAGTGCCTGACAGAAACGAGCTTCTGACAGACATCGTCACAATGAAAAAGAATAACATCAATGCCATAAGGACCAGTCACTATCCGGATGACTCTGCGCTCTATGAGCTGTGTGATATCTACGGACTTTACCTAATCGCCGAGAACAACATGGAGACTCACGGAACATGGGAGCCTTATGAGAGAGGTGCCAAGGGTAAAGAGTACGTTGTTCCGGGAGATAATGAGATCTGGGAGGACCTGCTTGTTGACAGGGTGAATTCCTGCTACCAGAGAGACAAGAACCATCCTTCAATCCTTATCTGGTCCTGTGGAAATGAGGCTCATGGCGGAACAGTCATCAAGAAGATGTCTGACAAGTTTAAAGAGCTTGATCAGAACAGGCTCGTTCACTATGAGGGAATCTTCCACGACAGGAGATTTTCTGAGACCTCCGATATGGAGAGTCAGATGTATCCTCCGGTTGCCTCTATAAAGAAGTTCCTTGAGGAAAACAAGGAAAAGCCGTTCATCTGCTGCGAGTATTCTCACGCGATGGGCAACTCCTGCGGCGGAATGCATCTGTATACAGATCTGACTGATACAGAGCCAAGGTACCAGGGCGGATTTATATGGGATTACATAGACCAGTCAATCACCAAAAAGGACCGCTACGGCAAAGAGTTTGAAGCTTTTGGCGGAGACTTTGGTGAAAGACCTAACGACGGCAACTTCAGCGGAAATGGCATCACCTATGGCGACAGGACACCTTCGCCCAAGATGCAGGAAGTTAAGTTCAACTACCAGAACATTACTGCCGAGTTTGATAAGAACTGCAGGAAGATAAAGGTTACCAACAAGAACCTCTTTGTCAATACAAATACATTTGATGCTTATGTTTCACTTAGCACCAACGGTATTGAAATCTGCAGGGAAAAGATCGATGTTGCAGTTGCACCTCTTTCAACCAAGACGGTTAATGTTCCCGCCTCAATACTTGAGAAGGCATCCGTTATCGAGACTGCGCAGTCCATGGAAGGAGAGTTCTGTGAATTTGTCCTCACTGTGAGCTTTGTACTTAAAGAGGATACTCTCTGGGCATCCAGGGGGCATGAGGTTGCCTTTGGTCAGGCAGTCCTTAAGACAATTCCTGCAAGACATGAGAGCACACTTCCTCTCAGGATCGTTCTTGGCAACAACAATCTCGGCGTGTACGGAGATGACTTCTCGGCTACATTTACCTATCCGCAGGCAGCGCTCGTTTCTTACGTGTTCGGCGGAAGGGAGATGCTTGAGAAGAACCCGACTCCCAATTTCTGGAGAGCGCCTACAGACAACGACAACGGGTACATGGAGACGTTCAGGTACGCACAGTGGAAGATCGCAAGTATGTATTCTGTTCTGAGAAGACCTGATGACGGATTTGCACTTCCCGATGTGATTCCCGGTGAGAAGAGTATCACCGTGAGATATACATATTATCTTCCCACAACTCCTGAATCCACCTGCCATGTGACTTATGAGGTATTTAATACAGGCGTTATACGGTGTGAGATGGATATGGACCTGCTTAAGGAACTTGGCGACATGCCTGAGTTTGGAATGCTGTTCAAACTCAGTGCAGATTTTGATCAGGTCTCCTGGTACGGACTTGGCCCTGATGATACCTATGAGGACAGGAAACGCGGCGGTAAGCTGGGTCTTTACAGCAACGAAGTCAGGGATAACCTCGCCAGATACCTTGTTCCCCAGGAGTGCGGCAACAAGTGCGGTGTGAGATTTGCGAAAGTGACTGATAAGAGAGGGAGAGGAATGATGTTCTTCGGAAAGCCATTTTCTTTCAGCGCTCTTCCTTATTCTCCTCACGAGCTTGAGAATGCATATCATCCCTTTGATCTGCCAGAGGTTCATTATACTTACGTCAAGGCATCACTTCAGCAGATGGGAATAGCAGGTGATGACAGCTGGGGGGCAAGACCTCATCCCGAGTACAGACTTCCTTCAGAGGGAAATCTTAAGTTTGAGTTCTTCTTTAAGGGAATCTGATAATGCTAATGGAGTCATTGGGGACGGTTCTCTTTGACTCCATTTTTGTGTAGTCACCGGGGACGGTTCTAAACGACTCACAGATGAAGGCAGAGGCTACGGCTTCTGCCTTTTTTATGTCTAAAAATGGAGTAAAATGGAACCGTCCCTATTGATTCGCGTAGTGTCTGTTCACACCTGAATGCTAGTCTATGTGAGATTACTAAATTATTTATTTTGCTTTTTTATTTTTCTCAGCGAAGTTCGCCCAATTTAGTTTCGCTATTATACGATATACCCTTTGATTATAGCGATAAAAACAGCCTTTTTTCGCTACTATTTCATTTAGCCACAAATAATAGCGACATTTCTTGGCTTTTTTTTCGCTACTATCATCACTCATCATCTATACTAGCGAAAAAAGCTCATTTTCCTCGCTAGTATATCAGGTTATGATCGATAGTAGCGAAATGCAATTTTCACTCGCTTTCGAGCGCTAATGATGAAGACAAGCGAAACGTAAGATTATATTCAAATTATTAAATATTGTGCTAAAATGTCTCAGTGGATTTATAAAGAATATGGAGTCAACGGGGACGGTTCTAAAATAGAGTAACAGGAGCAGTAGAATGTCAGAGAACTTAAGATGGGAACTTATTAAAGAAGAGCATATGACACAGGACGCCTGGATAGATTTCAGAAGGAATATCTACAGGCTGCCTGATGGGTCGGAGATAGGACCGGTATATAATTTTTCCAAACACAGTTTTGTTATTATCGTTGCAACAGACAGTGAGGGAAGATATATCTGTGTCAAGCAGTACAGGCATGGAATAGATAAGATAACTACTGAGTTTCCGGCAGGTGGGATAGAGTTTAAAGATAACAGTGATGTTCCGTATATTACTGCAGAGAATACTATTGCTACCGAAGAAGAGGCTCTTGCAGCAGCAAAGCGTGAGCTTTCTGAGGAGACGGGATATGTGTCAGAAAACTTTATTCACCTTATGACAACCCCGGCAAACGCCACACTTGCCAGCAACAATGTACATATATATGCCGCAACAGATTGTGTAAAAAAAGAGAAGCAGCACCTGGATGATACCGAGTTTCTCAATGTTGAGCTCCTTACTGAAAGTGAGCTGAAAGAGAGAATCTTTGGCGGAGACTTCCTACAGTCGCAGCATGTCCTTGCATGGTACCTGTTCAAGGATTTAGTAAAAAGACAGTAGGATGAAATAAAAACAATCAATTGAACTAAAAAAATTAACCCCAATGGCTGAGTCAGTCACGGGGGTTTTCATTTGATGTCATTTGACATGAGATAAATGCTATGTAAAATGCTTTTTGGTAACTAGCATACTGCTTATCTTACTTTAAGGAGATTGCTCTGTTTGCAACTCTGCCCTCAGCCTTGCCATTGGTGTTGTAGTGATTAAGAAGTGCTGCGGGATCTGTACCGAAAGCAGCTCTGAGATCTGCGTAGTTAGTGTAGTAGGTGTACGCATTGAATTCGCTGTTGTTGCTGGCATAGGTTTTAAGAGCGTTCATCTCGGCGTTCTTCTGTGCATAATTTGCGTCGATATTCTGTACATAAACTTCGATGCAGTCATGTATGTCAGAGTTTGCTACTTTGTCATCTTTGATGTAGAAGTGGAAGAATACGTTTTTGACCTGCTCATCTGCGCCGATGTGAATTCTTACATATTCAGATCCGCCATGTTCTGTGCAGTCGATGTAGGTAAATTTACTGGTGTGATCACCAACGAATACAGTGTAGTTGTAATTTGTCTTGAACCAGACATCTGCATATGAGCCTGCGTCAATTGATACTGTGGAAGCTCCAAAGTCCATATAATCCGGAACTTCACTGTAGGCGAAAGCCTGGAAATTGAAAACTGTGAATGTAAAAACAACTGCAAATACTGCTGCGATAACCTTAGACATTGTCTTCTTCATTGTGATTTCCTCCTGTTTATCACTTAGCTTTATGAGCTATTTGGTTCTGCTGTTTTGTACTACATTCTTATTATACGAGCGTTTATTTACTGTGGCAAAAAAATGGCAACATTTTTACCATTTTTTTGATAATTACTGCAAAGACTATTAAAGGTATTACATTCAATAAAAAAGCACATCTATGATGTGCATCAAATTCAATAATTTCAACAAAAAAGCACATCCATGATGTGCTTACAAAGTGCCGGCAGTGGGACTTGAACCCACACGTGGTTACCCACAACAGATTTTGAGTCTGCATCGTCTGCCATTCCGACATGCCGGCTGATATAAGCTGCAAACTTTAAAGGTTTGCAGCTTATTTAGTTTATCACAGTAATTGTGCATATTCAAGAAGTTTATTCTTAATAAAATTCAATTAAAATTCAATTATAAATTGTTTGTAAACATTGTCGGAAAAACAATAACAATTGTCGCTGTCATGATAAAATAAATATAAATTGGTGATTTTTGTACTGACAAAGATCCAACTATTATCAGATTAAGGCCGGAGGCTGCGATCACAGATCAAGGGGGGTATACTCTTGGAAAGATACCGATACAGCGACGAAGAACTCGCATTCATGGAGGAATCTCAGGTCCCGTTTGCTATTTATCAGTTCATAAACAAAAGGGTAGTTACACTTGTGCTCTCAAAGGGATTTTTTGAGCTGTTTGGACTTACAGGCATGGACAAAAAAGAAATCTATGACCTGATGGACAACAACATGTACCGCGATACACATCCTGATGACCTGGCGGCGCTCGGAGATGCTGCCTACCGTTTTGCTACTGAGGATGAGCCTTACGATGTTGTATACCGCAGCAGGAAGAACGGCGAGTACAGGATCATTCACGCTTACGGAACACACCTTGAAAAAGAAGACGGGACAAGAGTAGCCTGTGTCTGGTATACAGATCAGGGTCCATATATAGAAAACAACAGAAATGAGAAAGACAGCTTATTGAATTCCCTCAAGAATCAACTCTCCGCAAGAAGCCTTAGCACCAGGGTGGAACATGACTATCTCACAGGTCTTCCTTCAATGACATATTTCTTTGAGCTGGCTGAGGAAGGCTGCAGGCAGATAAGGGAGAGCGGTAAGACTCCTGCGATTCTTTTTGCTGATTTCAACGGCATGAAAGTATATAATCAGAAATTCGGACTTGAGGGTGGGGACAAATATCTTAAGGATTTTTCTGAAGAGATAGTTTCCATATTCAGTCATGAGAACTGCAGCAGATTCAGTGCTGACCACTTCTGTATTTTTACGGATGTGAAGACAGCGCTTAGCGGCGCAGAGAAGCTTATAGAAGCCAATAACAAAAAGGACAGTGATAATAAGATGCCACTGAGGATAGGCATCTTTACATATGACGACGATACCATAAGCATCAGCGGAGCATGTGACAGAGCGAAGATTGCCTGCGACTCCGGAAGAAAGAACTACAAGGGACAGATATATCTTTTTGACAATAAGATGATGACTGCCATTGAAGACAGGCAGTATGTGGTAGAGAACATCGACAAGGCTATCAAAGAAGGCTGGATCAAGGTTTATTATCAGGCAATTGTAAGAACTGCCAACGGAAGAGTCTGTGCGGAAGAAGCACTTTCGCGCTGGGTGGATCCTGTTAAGGGATTCTTAAGTCCTGCTGATTTCATACCGGCGCTTGAGGAGAGCAACAGCATCTACAAGCTCGATCTCTTTGTTGTTGATAAAGTCCTGGAGAAGATGAAAGAACAGGCTGAGCATGGACTCTATGTTGTGCCTATGTCCGTCAACTTCTCAAGATCGGATTTTTACACCTGCGATATTGTTGAGGAGATCAAAAGACGTATTGATGACGCCGGCATCCCGAGGGACAAGCTGATCATAGAGATCACTGAAAGTGCCATAGCTGATGACATTGATTACATGATAGAGAAGATCAAAGACTTTAAAGATCTGGGATTTACCGTATGGATGGATGATTACGGAAGCGGCTATTCATCACCCATAATCCTACAGAAAGTGCCGTTTGATCTTATAAAGATCGATATGCTCTTTGTCCGCCAGCTCGATGAGGAAGACAAGGCGAGGATAATACTTACTGAGATAGTGAGAATGGCAATGTCTCTTGGAATGGATACAATTGCTGAGGGAATCGAGACCAAAGAGCAGGCAGACTTTTTAAAGGATATCGGATGCACGATGCTCCAGGGATATTACTTCACCAAGCCGATTCCTTTTGCTGAAATACTCGACAGAAACAAAAAAGGAATACAGATCGGTTTTGAGAATCCAAAGGAGTCCGGCTATTACGCCAATCTTGGCAAGGTCAATATATACAACCTTTCTGCCGCAAGAACGGATGACACGCAGCTAAAAAATTACTTTGATACCTGGCCGATGGTAATGCTTGAGTGCAAGGATGACACGATATCTCTTGTCAAAAGCAATGTCACATTTAAGGATTTTGTTGCGACAAACTTCCCCGGGGCTCTGGATATCGAGGTATTCAAAGCTTCAGAGCATATGGGCAGACAGGGTGATACATCACTTAAGGCTTTCCTTCAGTGTGTCAAGGATGGTAAAAGAGTCTTTGTTGAGGACAAGACCATCGATAAGAGAGTTTTCAGGCTTCTTATGTGGAGAGTAGCCGTTAATCCTGTTACAGAGGTTACGGCTGTGATGATCGCTATACTTTCGTTTAAAGAAGAAAACCGCTAGATTGAACAGGGGAAGCTTTAAAGCGCAGGAGAAGAAGTATGAAACTGGTATCAGTAGACAAACTTGAACCGGGAATGGTGGTTTCTGAAAATGTTTATACCCTTGACGACAGACTTGTAATAACCAGGGGCTCAATTCTTGATGACAAGGATATTGAGAGAATCAGGTCTTTTTCCCTGTATAACATCTTTGTCGATGAAGAGAGGAAGACTGTAGAGCCCAAAGTCGAGAGGGCTCTTGAGAACCTGTCATACTCCGAGAGACTTAAGACTACTGAGGAATTCATAAGATTCAAACAGCATATAGAAGAAAACGCTGAGAGGCTTGAGGAGTCATTCAGGATGCTCGCCAATGACTCGATGCCGCTTGATGTAGATAAGCTTACGGAACCTGTTTACCATCTGTTTGTAGAAGCAGGCGGGACGGCAGGTGTCTTTGACATGCTGCACAACTTAAGGGATAACAGCGATGCGGTGTACATGCACAGTCTCAATGTTTCGCTGATCTCAAATACTCTTGCCACCTGGATGAGACTTCCGGATGATATGATACACCTTGCCACTGCTGCAGGTCTTTTGCATGACATCGGCAAGATGCTTCTTCCGTCAGAGATCCTTAACAAGAAGGACAGACTCACTCCATACGAGCAAAAAGTTATGAATGAACATGTGGTAAAGGGGTATGAGCTTGTAAGAGTAAAGCCCATTGATGATCACATTAAGAACTCGATACTTATGCATCATGAAAAGAGGGACGGATCAGGTTTCCCTTTCCATATCAAAGGCGAAAAGATTGATGAGGTAGCATCTATTGTTACTGTCGCCAATGTCTATGACAATCTCACATCCAGAAGGGTTTACAGAGAGGCTATGTGTCCCTTTACCGTAATCGCGCAGTTCGAGGAAGAGGGACTGCAGAAATATGAGCCCAATGCGATAATGACTTTCCTTAGCAATATCGTCAACACCTTTATTGCGAACAGAGTTAAGCTGAGCAACGGAAAAACAGGTGAGATCATCTTTGTCAATCCCGAACACTTATCCCGCCCGGTCGTAAAGTGCGGCGAGGAGTTTATAGACCTGTCCAAAAGCAGGGGACTGTACATAGAAGCCATAGTGTGAGCAAACTGCACAAAAAGTGGAAACGAAAATTGTAGAAAGCGTTTCTTGTAATTTTGCTGCAGTGTGATACCATAAAACTATGGAAACTAAAAATATAATTACGGTTTCCAAAAGCGTTAAAAAGCTCTTTTAAAAGGCGGATTGGAAGGTATCATGACTGACAGATCAAAAGTTATTTTCGGCAATGTAATAAGTGATGCAGCTGTTAGGAAGGCTGCAAAGTCCAAGAAGAAGTTCATGAAGAAGTATGGGGATGATTCAAACGTTGACTATAAGATAAGGGTCAGAGACAACGAAGTGATCGGCCCCATTCTTGGCGTCAAGAATATTGAAGTGACTTCTAAGATCAAAGAAAACGAGGGCACTCTTGATACTGATAAGGGAATTATTGTGGGGAATATCAGGATGGGCTTTGGACACTATCGCATCTCCATGGCCATGGCTTCATATGCCAAACACCTGGGATACACACCTTACTGGATGGATCTCAATTCCTACAAGGAGACTACCTGCACCAAAGTGATTGGAGCGCAGAACGATCTTTATTCTCTTGGATCAAGACTTTCCAAAAATCCGATCTTTAATAAACTTGTCTGGGAACCCACCAACTACGAGGGATTCAGGGCACTTACATATAATGCTGCAGACCAGAAGAATGCGGAACTCATGGCCAGTGTTTACAGAAATGTACCAAAGGATATACCTGTTATCGCAACACATGTGTGGCCTGCTCAGGCAGCAATCCATGCGGGAATGAAGTATGTTGTCAATGCTATTCCCGACAACTGGCCGATGGCGCTTCACCTTTCTGAAGGGTCGGTACATACAATCCAGTGTAAGAACGCATATATGGGATACCGGATCCTCAACGGAATGGACGGAAAGAGGGTATGTAAGCCAATGCCCAGGGAATCGCTTGTCTACACCGGCCATTACATTGATTATGAACTTGTCGAGAACATAGAAAAAGACTGTGAGCAGAGGATCAACAGGAAAAAGAGCGGTGCACCCATGAGGTTCCTTCTGACCATCGGCGGAGCAGGTGCCCAGAAGGAAATCTTCGCAGAAATCATAAAGCACCTTATTCCCTTCATCAAAAAGGGACAGGCAGCCCTCTATGTCAATGTGGGTGATTACAGAAATGTCTGGGATGAGCTCAAAAAAGAGATCCGCGGCATGAGCAATCTCTCCACCGAACACATGGATAACTGGGAAGATACTCTCAGGTTCTCTGAGAAAGCTCTCGATGAAAAAGAAATGATCACCGGAATTCACGGTTTCTATCACGCGGATATCTTCAAGGCGGTTTATACAACAAACCTCCTTATGAGGAGCTGCGATGTACTCGTTACAAAGCCAAGTGAACTTGCTTTTTATCCTGTTCCCAAGCTCTTCATCAAGAGAGTCGGCAAACATGAGATGTGGGGCGCAATACACTCTGCGGAGATAGGCGACGGGTCGCTCGAGTGCAGGGATATCCCTCACACGATACAGATGCTTGACCAGTTCCTTGAGACGGATCTTCTTGAGGAGATGTGTGAGAATATTGTAGAAAACAAGGCTGCCGGAATCTATGACGGAGCCAGAAAAGTAGTAGAACTTGCTGTTAAGCTTAAGGAGGCCGGAAGATAATGGAAGAGAAGATGAAACTTTCAGGCGCTGCCAAGGCGTCATACGGACTTG
>CAMNOS010000073.1 GCA_946546925.1 uncultured Butyrivibrio sp. | reverse complement strand
CGAGCTCGGATTGTTCCTTCTGGTCGCGGAGCCGGAAAATCTCATCGGCGATGGCATCGTAGTCCTGTTTGTTGTTTGCCTTCTTGATGAGCTCTTTTTGCAGTTCCTCCAGTCTTGCCAGAATGCCATCCGGTGAGAGTGTGTCAGCGTTAACCACGGCCTTGGCGATGTTCTGCTGTAAGGTTTTCAGGAAAAAGTCCCGCTCGGTAAGAATTTGATTGAAGGCCTTGACCGTGATCTCTTGTAGAAGGAGCTCGTTAACCGTCCGGTTGGTGCAGTTCTTTTCAGCCGAGGTCGGTTCCAAGCGGCTGATGCAGCGCCATACGATGGACTTGCAGCCGTGATTGTTCCAGTGAACGCGCCGGTAAAGCTCACCGCAGTCTCCGCAGAAAACCATCTGTGCAAAACAGTGATTGCAGGAGAAGCTGCGTTTCTTGCCTGTCGGGCTGACGTGGACTACCCGGCGACGGACAAGCTCCGCCTGCACCTGCATGAAGAGCTCTTTAGGAATGATCGCCTCGTGGTCGCCCTCGACGTAGTATTGAGGAACGGTGCCGTTATTCTTGATGCGCTTCTTTGTCAGGAAGTCTGTGGTGTAGGTCTTTTGCAGGAGTGCGTCACCCATGTATTTCTCGTTGCGGAGAATCTTGTTGATGGTGCTGGTGTGCCATTTTGTCTTGCCAGCGCCGGTGAGGATACCATCAGCCATAAGCCCGTCGGCGATCTTATCCATGCTGGAGCCTTCAAGGTATTCTCGGTAGATGCGCTTTACGATTTCTGCCTGCTCCGGATCAATGATCAGATGCCCGTTGTCATTTGTAAGATGTGTTGATCTGCTTGCCGGACTTATCGAAAAGTATGCTGATGTTGTTCTTGGAAAGGTTGAAAGATTCAGATGCGACTACAATGTGGTGAAGGAGAAGGCTGTTTGAGTGACAGAATCAAATTGACACAGCAGGCGCTCAATAATATAATTGTGTCATGAGAATTTTGGCACGGAGGGATGGCTATGATCACAACACTTGAAGATGCATTGAAAAGAATCACAGAGCTTGAAGAAGAGAACTCCAAGCTCAAAGAAGAACTTGAATATTATAAGAGCAAAAAGTTTGCTGGAAGACAGAAGCATGATGAGCATTGGATGAGATCATACAACGACTTCGTGATTCAATATGAAGGTGGAATGACAATCATGGAGATTGTTGCCATGGGTGCAATTAGTCGCCGGACAGCTTATAGGTACAAGGCGTACTACGAGGAACTGAAGAAGATGCAGGAAAAGGCTGTGGAGAATGAATTGCTAACTTGAGGTCAAAATTTTTGACCTCAAGATTTATGAGAAAAGTATATCGCAGGATTCAAGGTAAAAATATTTGACCTTGATAATGACGTAAATGTGATTGGCTGAAAATAAGAAAATGTTGATAAATACTGGCGTTGAATCATTTTACTGACGTCAGTAAAATGATAATTATGTGGAGGATGACTATGGAAAAGAGAACAATTGAGACTTACAAGAAAAAGTTTGATGACATTAGACATGAAACAGATGGCGTGGATTACTGGTATGCGAGAGAAATAATGGAATTACTTGAGTATGCTAAATGGCAGAACTTTGAGAAAATAGTCGCAAAAGCCAAAATATCATGTGAGAACAATGGAATTGAAGTAGATGACCATTTTGTTGAGGTCAATAAAATGATAGAAATTGGCAAAGGTGGATGTCGTGAAGTTGGTGATTACATGCTTACCCGCTATGCATGCTATTTGATAGCTGAAAATGGTGACCCCAGAAAGGAGCAGATCGCATTCGCTCAAAGCTACTTTGCAGTTCAAACAAGAAAGCAGGAACTCATTGAGGAACGCATAGCATATATGGAAAGAACTGAGGCTCGTGAAAAACTGAAAGAGGCAGAGAAGCGCCTTTCACAGAATATCTATGAGCGCGGCGTTGATGATGTGGGATTTGGGCGTATCAGATCCAAAGGGGATCAGGCTCTTTTTGGCGGCTTTACTACAAAAGATATGAAGGAAAGACTTGGCGTTAGCGATAACAGACCATTGGCTGACTTTTTGCCCACACTCACTATAGCGGCAAAGAATCTTGCTACGGAGATGACAAACTACAATGTGGAACAGAAGGATTTATATGGAGAAGAATCTATAACAGTAGAGCATATAGACAATAATACTTCGGTAAGGGAAATGCTTGGGGAAAGAGGTATTAAACCAGAGAATCTTCCACCTTCTGAAGACATCAAGAAGCTTGAGCGGCGCGTAAAACGTGAAGATAAAAAGATAGCCGAACAGGCTGGAAAGCTTGACGATAAGAAGGATAAGGGTGGCACGGACTAATTGCATCGAATTCGAGGCAATTAAAAAGAAACGAGCAAGTCCTGTCAGGCTGAAGCCTTACCCGGTAATAAACCCGTTTCATGTATATATCCTAAAGAGAAAGCATATTGTTGTCAACAAAAAATATGGAGGCGATAAAAAGGAACTCTGTTATGGGGAAAGAAAAAATCACAGTGGTTCTGTTAACGAAGACGATCGGCAGCTAAGGCTGATTTTGGTGAATATGAGTTGTTCAGACAGGGGAGGTGACTGGATTTGTTATGAAAACAAGAGAAGAGGTATTAAAATACGGGCTTTCTTTTCCGAATACATATCAAGAGGCCCCGTTTCAGGACCAAAACTGGCAGCTTGTGCGGTACAAAGGGAACAAGAAAGCGTTTCTCTGGACATATGAAAGAGATGGATATGTCAATCTGAATGTGAAAGTTGATCCTGAGAAGGCGCATTTCTGGCGTAAGATTTATAAATCGGTGATCCCCGGGTATCACCAGAACAAGGAGCACTGGAACACGATCATTCTTGACGGGAGCATTCCGGATAAAGATATTAAGCTGATGATTGCCGAGAGCTATGACCTGATAAGCGACAGTCCTTCGAAGAGGATATATGAGGCTGTTAAAAAGATCCCTTACGGCCATGTCGCTACCTATGCTCAGATTGCAGAGCTTGCCGGAGATAAGAAAATGGCGCGTGCAGTAGGTAATGCACTTCATAAGAATCCCGATCCCGACAATATTCCCTGCTTCCGGGTGGTGAACTCTAAGGGCGAACTGGCCGGAGAATTTGCCTTCGGAGGACTGGGGGCTCAGGCAAGGCTGCTGGAGGCTGAAGGCATAACAGTCACGGACGGCAGGGTTGACCTTGGCGCTTTTCAGTGGAAAAATTGATATAGAAACAACAAAAGCGAGGGCACAAATATGTTCGTAATGTCGACTGGAGATTTAGTAAATCTGATTATTATTTCTATTGGGATAGGCATCTGCGGAATGAGTGTTCTGCAGGTGAGCTATGGTGCGAGGCTCTCAAACAGGTAATATTCTACTGAAATCAGAGGTGAAATACCCTCTGATTTCTTTGCCATAATAATTTTTCACTCGTATAAACAAACGCTGAAACAAAAATGTGATATGATTTTACGGATAATACAGGCGAGGAGAAAAATTATGAAAACAAAGATTATTTCATTACTGATGGCAACACTTTTAACAGCAGCGGTCATAGGTGGCTGTGGTAATGCCAAGGCAGAAGATTCCGGCAAAGAAGTATCAGGTACAGGAAGCACTGCAGCAGAAAGCACAGATAGTGACGACAACCTCTACATGCAGGTTAAGAGTTTTAATGAGACCTCCTTTACCGGGGACCTCTGCCGCGAAGAGAGGATCAGACAGGAATATGTGGAAGGCGCAGAGATAGGAAAGAGCATCAGCTCCATCAATGGAACACAGTTCACTGCAGTATCCTTTGAGGATGTCAACAAAGAGCTTGAGTATGATACCGATGAAGTATTTAAGAAGGACGCTTCGGCAGCGGCAAGATTTGACGGCTTTCTGGTAAAATGCAGTGATGACGACTTTTACTATGCTCTTGAAAAAGAGGGTTTTGATAATGAATACCTCGTTGTCACGATATTTACGGACGAGGCTTTGAGAAAGACCATAGAAGAAAATGTCACCTATAATATCAGTGAAGACTGTCAGATATATCTTCAGAAAGTAGTTGATAAGGACGGAGCTTCTGATATTGAAAGCGAGTATATCATCGGAAGGGATTTCAAGGGTGACAACTATCCCGGGTGGTCCGAAGGTGCCACAGAATACTATTTGACCGACAATATGCTTATGGACATCAGCGTAAAAGACGGCGAACTGACCAAAGCTGTTCAGGTTTTTGTTCCTTGATGAGTAAGATTCGCAGAAAAAGGCTTTATCCGGGCTGCCCTTATTGGGCGGCCCGTTTTTTTGCCCTTGGATTATGGTGCGCTTTCGCTTTCCGTAACATTTGGCAATTCCCTTGCTAAGAACATGCAATTGCGATACTATTATCATATTTGTAACACCGCAGAAACAGGGATTTTTGAGTAATGACTAAGGGGTCGATAATCAAAAACTTAATAACGTTTGCCATACCCTTATTCCTGGGGCAGCTTCTGCAGCAACTCTACAACGTTGTGGATTCGGTGGTTGTGGGAAACGTGCTGGGAAAAGAGGCACTGGCTGCAGTAAGTACCACCGGTAGCCTTATCTTTCTCATGGTCGGTTTTATCAACGGTCTGTTCATGGGCAGCAGCGTCATAATAGGCAAAAGATACGGCGCAGGAGACCATGAAGGTGTATCCCAGGCAGCTCACACGGGAATAACATTTGCGATTCTCATGGGAGTGGTATTAACGGTCTGGGGGTACTTTTTTACCCCGGTCCTGCTTAAGTGGATGGGGACTCCGGCAGATGTAATGCCCAATTCAGTTCTGTATTTTAAGATTTACTTCCTTGGGGGACTTGGAAATGTTATGTACAATGCCTGCTGCGGCGTTTTCCAGGCCATGGGGGATTCAAGGCGGCCCCTCAATTACCTCATTGTAAGTACGGTGATCAACACCGTGCTGGATATATTGTTTGTTAAGTTCCTTGGCATCGGAATCGGAGGCGCGGCTTTGGCAACCGTCATAGCGCAGTTTGTCAGTGCAATACTGGCCTTTGTCAAGCTCACCAGAGTGATCGGCCCTCATAGGATATATCTAAAGAGACTCAAGATGGATCCGCCAACACTTAAGAAAGAGCTCTTAATGGGATTTCCCACCGGTATCCAGAACAGTGTAATATCAATAGGAAATGTGGTAGTCCAGTCCAATATTAATGCCTTTGGCGCAGCGGCGATGGCAGGATGTGGGAGTTACTTCAAACTTGAGGGTTTTGTCTTTATACCTATAATATGCATGTCCATGGCGCTGACGACTTTCGTTAGCCAGAATATGGGTGCGGGAGAAATTGGCAGAGTTAAAAAGGGCGCGCTTACAGGCAGCGTTATCGGAGTTGGTGCGGCCGAAATTATAGGTGTTATAGTGTTTTTCTTTGCACCTGTTCTCCTTCGGATGTTCTCTTCGGAGGCGGAGGTCCTTGCAATAGGCTCATCCCAGGCAAGAACTGAGAGCCTGTTTTACTGCCTTCTTGCGCTTAACCACTGTCTCGCAGGAATCTACAGGGGAGCAGGCAAGACCACTGTTCCAATGGTTGTTATGTTATCAAGCTGGTGTCTTCTGAGGATCACTTATATCACGATCATTGTGGGGGTGATCCCTGTGATTAATGTGATTTTTTGGGCTTATCCGCTTACATGGTCTGTGAGTGTGATAATTTTTATTGTATACTTCTTTAAAGGCAACTGGCTTAAGATGGGGAGTGTGGACTGATCTTTGGTCCTTTTAATATATTATTTTAATGAGGAGAAAAAGTATGAAAGAATTTTTGAAGAGAAAAGACATTGAAATCTCGCTGAAGAGATACGGAATTGATGCCCTTGGCGCCATGGCCCAGGGACTTTTCTGTTCCCTTCTCATCGGCACCATCATCAACACCATAGGAACCCAGTTCAAAATTCCGTTCCTGATGAAGACTGTTGCTACAATTGCAGGTGTTGAGTACACTGTGGGCGGCCTGGCAACTGCAATGAGCGGTCCGGCCATGGCCGTTGCCATTGGATATGCATTAAAGTGCCCGCCGCTGGTTCTCTTTTCCATGATAACCGTGGGCTTTGCAGCTAATGCATTAGGCGGTGCAGGAGGTCCTCTGGCGGTTCTGTTTGTTGCAATCCTGGCAGCAGAATTCGGAAAAGCTGTTTCCAAAGAGACCAGGGTCGATATATTGGTCACCCCGCTTGTTACCATAGCAGTGGGCGTGTTCTTCTCCTGGCTTATCGCACCGCCTCTTGGAAAGGCTGCTATGGCATTGGGTAATCTTATCATGTGGGCAACGGAACTTCAGCCGTTCCTCATGGGAATACTTGTATCGGTTATCGTTGGTATGGCTCTGACACTTCCCATTTCATCAGCGGCTATCTGTGCGGCTCTCGGGCTTACAGGTCTTGCAGGCGGAGCTGCGGTGGCAGGATGCTGTGCTCAGATGGTTGGCTTTGCTGTTATCTCCTTTAAAGAGAACAAGTGGGGCGGACTTGTATCACAGGGAATCGGAACATCCATGCTTCAGATGGGCAACATCATCAAGAATCCCAGGGTGTGGATCGCGCCTACTCTGGCTTCTGCAATAACAGGCCCCATTGCAACCTGCATCTTCCGTCTTCAGATGAACGGCGCTCCCGTTTCATCAGGAATGGGAACCTGCGGACTGGTTGGACAGATAGGTGTCTATACCGGATGGGTGAATGACATGGCAAGTGGTGCTAAGAGCGGAATAATCGCTATGGACTGGACGGGACTTGTTCTTATTTCTTTTGTACTTCCTGCAGTTCTTTCGCTTCTGATCCATATGGGTGTCAAGAAGCTTGGATGGGTCAAAGAGGGCGATCTTAAGCTGTAAGAGGATACGTATGGAAGCGTTTTTTCAGGTTCATGTTTTGCTGTACATTATACTTGGGGCAGCGTTTGTTGCGGGACTTGGATTTCTTTTCCGCCGGATACTGCACCCTGCTCCTAAGGAGCTGCCCATGGACGAGATGGAGGGGCATGACTTCGAGTACTACTGTGCCGATCTGCTGAAGGCTGCTGGCTTTCTCGACGTGGAGGTGACAAAGGGAAGCGGAGATTTTGGCGCCGACATCCTCGCGGAGAGGGACGGCGTGACCTATGCGTTTCAGTGCAAGTGCTATGACAAGCCGATCGGAGTCAAGGCTGTCCAGGAGATATATGCGGGAAGGGATTATTACGGCAGGATGGTCGGAGTTGTGATGACCAACCAGTACTTTACGCAGCCCGCTGTTGAGCTTGCTTCAAGACTCAACATCATGCTCTGGGACAGGGGATATCTCGACAACATGGAGTCGTAAGAGGTGTTTCGTGAGGAAGATACTGATTACTAATGATGACGGAATAGAAGCAGGCGGGATTGTAAGACTCGCTGAGGCCGCAAGCGAATTCGGGCAGGTCTGGGTCATTGCACCTGATGATCAGAGGAGCGCAGCATCCCACAGCATTACCTTAAGGCAAGGGATAAGAGTGTGGGAGAGAGATTTTCCGGTTCCTAGGGTTAAAGCCTTTGCCTGCGACGGACAGCCTGCTGACTGCGTGAGAATAGGGACTCTGAATATAGTTCCGGGAGGAGCTGACTGTATTATGTCGGGTATTAATTACGGCTACAACGTGGCAGCAGATCTTCAGTATTCAGCCACAGTGGGAGCTGCTCTTGAGGGCTCATTTCAGAAGGTCCATTCCATTGCTTTTTCCGAGGGAGCGCTGGAACTGCATGAGGTGACTGACTTCTACCTCAGGGACATAATGGCGCAGCTCATAGATAAGAAGACTGATGAATGGCAGATTTGGAATGTGAATTTTCCGGCCTGCGAGTTAGCTAAGTGCAAGGGGGTTCTCTGGGACACCAGACCATCGCATAAGGGCTTTTACAGGGACCGATACAGCAGTAAGGTCCTGGCTGACGGATCCAGGAAGTACATGGTCGATGGGATTCCAAGCTTTGACTGCGAGGAGGGAACTGACCTCTGGGCGATGCACAACCACTACGTATCGGTAGGTATTGTAAGGAATCTCGGCTGAGGCAGAGCCGGCGATTCAATCAGAAACAACGGGTATTGACATATGATCCTTACTATAAGAGATGACTTTGACCTTGCCAGGATCGCGGACAGCGGTCAGTGCTTCAGGTTCAATGTCTGTGATGACCAAAAAGAAATATCGGGTGAAAGGGGGGAGTCCAGCGGATCACCGACCTATCGGGCAGTGGCCGGCGACAAGCTCCTTTACATAAGACAGACTGGCGGATCAGAGTACGAACTTAGCTGCTCTGAAGATGAGTACGAGACTTTCTGGAGAGAATACTTTGATCTGGATCTTGATTACTCCGGTATAAGAGAAAGGATTGATAAGAGCAAGGATCCTTATCTTTTTGCCGCTTCTGAATATGGGAAGGGCATAAGGATACTGAGGCAGGACCCGTGGGAGATGCTGATCTCTTTTATAATATCCCAGAGAAAGAACATTCCTGCGATCAAGGCCTCTATCGAGAAGCTGTGCGCTTTGGCTGGAGATAAGATCGGTGAGGAAGATGACGGCAGCGCCGTATATTCTTTTCCAACACCACAGAGACTATCAAGGCTGTCGATGTCAGAACTTGCAGGGTGCAGCCTAGGATACAGGGACAAGTATGTACATCAGGCGGCTATGGATGTGGCGAGCGGCGCGGTGAACCTTGATGACTGGAAGGCTCTTCCTGACAGCAGGCTCATGGAGATGCTGCTCGGGCTCTATGGCGTTGGAGTCAAGGTGGCCAACTGTGAGATCCTCTTTGGCTATCACAGACTTGACGCCTTTCCAAGGGATGTCTGGATCAACAGGGTGCTGGATACGAGGTACCCGGATGGATTTTTGTTTGACAAGTATGCGCCCTACAACGGGGTGATGCAGCAGTACCTGTTCTTTTATTCAAGGGCGGGACAATTATAAAAAACCTCATAAAGTATATCACACGGCCGTCCCGCGCCGGATGATTGCAGTAAAGCTGTCCCCTGAAAACGGACAGCTTTTTTGTACATGGAAAACTTGTACATATACAACTTGCTATAATTGTATATTGTGTTAATTGACAAGGTGGTCATGTGATTTTATTCTTAAATAGTAAAAATAAAGTCAAAGAGTGGGAGAACTCTATGTCCAAATATCAATCGGTAATTAGCTGGTTAACTGAACAAATCGATACCGGGAAGTTCTCTCCGGGGGAGAAAATTCCCTCAGAGAACGAGCTTTGCGGCAGATTCGGACTTAGCCGCCAGACCATAAGGCATGCGATATCCAAGCTTGTAGATGACGGTCTCGTGGAGAGCAGGCAGGGGAGCGGAACCTTTGTCTCGGATCAGAGGGCGAGAGAGGGTGAGCGCAATGTCATTGCGGTTGTGACGACCTACGTGGACGACTATATTTTCCCAAGTACGATCCGGGGGATTGAGAGCACCTTAAGCGACAAGGGCTACTCGATGCTGCTTTCTTTTTCAAACAACACTGTTGGCAAGGAGAGGCAGTTTCTTATGGATATCCTGGGCAGGAATGATGTCGCCGGGATAATAATTGAGCCGGTCAAGAGTGCTCTTCCAAGCCCCAACATGGATCTTTACAGGAAGCTTACAGACAAGGGTATCAAGATCCTTCTTATAAATACTTTTTATCCTGAGCTTGACCTTCCGCACGTGTCACTGAACGACGCCCACTGCGCCTACAGAGCGGTTAATGCACTGATCGACGCCGGCCACATCAACATCGGATGCGTCCTTAAGCTCGATGATGGTCAGGGCAGGGAGAGGTACAGAGGTTATCTTAAAGCCATAACCGAGGCGGGGCTTCCTTTTTCCTACGAGCACGTGAACTGGATAGATACCATAGATATCAGGGACGGGAAGGATGCGCTTGTCAAAGTGAGGGACAGACTCAAGGGATGCACGGCTGTCTTTTGCTACAACGACCAGGTGGCCGGCATGATGATAGAAATGCTTGCGGACAGCGGAATAAAGGTTCCCGAAGACATGTCGGTTATCGGGATGGACGACTCTGATATAGCAAGGAACGGAGTCAGGGGGGTAACCATTTCTTCAATCCCTCATCCCAAGGAAAAGCTTGGAAAAAAGGCAGCCACCAATATCATAAGAATGATCCACGAGGGAAAGCTCTTTTTCAATGCAAGCTTTGAATTTGAGGAAGACGTGATCCTAAGGGACTCTATAGCGGACATAACATCCCGGGTCTCAGATAAGGGATGATGGGAATAAATAAACAATAATCCTGAAAAAGGGGTGCTGCAGGGGTGCAGCAGAATGGAGGAAACTATGGGAGATGCAAAAAGAGCAATAGCAGAGGGGAAGACCTATCTTGGTATCGAGTTCGGATCGACCAGGATCAAGGCAGTCCTTACGGATGAGGAGTACAATCCTATCGCGTCCGGGTCACACGGCTGGGAGAACAGACTGGATAACGGGATCTGGACCTACACTCTGGATGATGTGTGGGGCGGAGTTCAGGACTGCTATAAGAATCTGGCAGCAGATGTTGAGAAGCAGTACGGGGAGAAGCTCACAACAGTAGGTGCAATGGGATTCTCAGCGATGATGCATGGTTATATGGCATTTGACAAGGACGGGAATCTCCTTGTGCCTTTCAGGACCTGGAGGAATACAATAACTGAGGAAGCTTCAGAGAAGCTCACAGATCTTTTCGGATATCACATTCCACAGAGATGGAGTATCGCACATCTCTATCAGGCAATCTTAAACGGTGAGGAGCACATCTCAAAGATCGACTTCTTCACAACACTTGCAGGTTACGTTCACTGGCAGCTCACCGGCGAGAAGGTTCTGGGTGTCGGCGATGCATCGGGAATGTTCCCTATCGATTCTGCTACCTGCAGCTACAACGAGAAGATGCTGGATCAGTTTGATGAGCTTATTGCGCCGAAGAACATGGGCTGGAAGATAAGAGACATTATTCCCAAATCACTTCCTGCAGGCGTATCAGCAGGGGCCCTTACTGAGGAAGGCGCTAAAAAGCTTGATCCTACAGGAACACTAAAGGCGGGAATTGCAGTATGTCCTCCGGAGGGAGATGCAGGAACAGGCATGGTTGCAACCAATTCCGTTGGGGTAAGAACAGGTAATATATCAGCCGGCACATCTGTATTTTCAATGGTAGTTCTTGAACACAGCCTTTCAAAGGCATATCCAGAGCTTGACCTTGTAACAACTCCAAGCGGTGAAGAGGTTGCCATGGTGCACTGCAACAACTGCACATCAGATCTCAACGCCTGGGTTGGACTCTTTAGAGAATTTGCAGGTGCTATCGGCAAGGATGTTGATGACGATACACTCTACGGAACACTTTACCGCAAGGCTATGGAAGGCGATGCTGACTGCGGCGGACTTCTCGCATACAACTATTTCTCTGGTGAGAGCATAACAGGCTTCAACGAGGGAAGACCTCTGTTTGTAAGGCGCCCCGATGATAAGTTTAACCTCTCAAACTTCATGAGAACACATCTCTACACAGCTCTCGGAGCACTTAAGGTTGGCAATGACATCCTCATGAAGGAAGAAAACGTTAAGGCAGACTTCTTCTTTGGACAGGGCGGATTCTTCAAGGTAAGAGGAGTTGGTGACAGAGTAATGGCTGCAGCTCTTAATACATCCATCAAGCTCATGGAGACAGCAGGAGAAGGCGGCCCATGGGGACAGGCTATCCTTGCAGGCTTCATGTGCCGGAAGGAAGAGGGTGAGACCTTAGAGCAGTATCTTGCAAACAAGGTATTTAAGAGTGGCAAGGTTGAGACTTGTGATCCTGTAAAAGAGGATGTCGAAGGCTTTGATAAGTTCATGAAGGACTATAATGCAGGACTTGCAGTAGAGAGAGCAGCAGTTGAGTCACTTAAGTAATGCCCTAATTTGATAATAAGAGCGCAATAATTAGGTCGCATTTCAAAGTGCGGCCTAATATAATGATGATAGGATGAAAAGGCCGTATCATCATGAGTATGATAACGGAGAAGAGGATATGTTAGAAGAACTTAAGAAAAGAGTATATGAAGCAAACATACTGCTTCCAAAGTATGACCTGGTGACTTTTACCTGGGGGAACGTCAGCGAGATAGACAGGCAGTCCGGGCTCTTTGTAATAAAGCCAAGCGGAGTTGACTATGACACCATGACCCCTGACGATATGGTAGTAATGGATCTTGAGGGCAATAAGGTGGAGGGCAAACTCAATCCTTCCTCAGATACTCCGACCCACGTGGAGATCTATAGGGCCTTTAAGGAAGTGGGAGGTGTTGTTCACACCCACTCATCCTACGCAACCAGCTGGGCACAGGCAGGACGCAGCATTCCGTGCTACGGAACCACACACGCGGATTATTTCTACGGTGAGATCCCCTGTGTAAGATGCCTTACTCAGGATGAGATTGAAACAGCTTATGAGAAGAATACAGGACTTCTGATCGTATCAGAGTTTGAGAGGATGTGCAAAGACCCTGTGGCTGTACCTGCAGTTCTGTGCAAGAACCACGGAGTATTCACGTGGGGCAAGGATGCTCATGAAGCTGTCCACAATGCGGTTGTAACCGAGGAAGTTGCCAAAATGGCATACAGGTGCGAGGTGATAAACCCTGAGGTAAAGCCTGCTCCGCAGGAACTTCAGGACAAGCACTACTACAGAAAGCACGGAGCCAATGCATACTACGGACAACGTTGAGAATATTCCGGTTGTCTGATAATATGAATAAAGTTGTATTTAAAGTTTAAAGAGGAGAGGAAATATGGCTATGACCAACCTAGAGTTACAAAGAAAAGCAAACGAAGTCCGCAAGGGCATTGTTACAGCGGTTCACGCAGCTAAGGCAGGAC
>CAMNOS010000072.1 GCA_946546925.1 uncultured Butyrivibrio sp. | reverse complement strand
TTCCACTTTTCAGAATGACGTTTTTGAAGTGGAATTTAACTTTTCACTTCAGCATTTTTTTTAAAACTTTGTAAGTACTTCTCAGCAACATCTTTCAGAAGGCTCTCACAGTACCTTTATTGCCTTCTTCGGGCACTTCTCTACGCAGGTTCCGCAGTGTGTGCACTTCTCCTGATCGATGTGGGCAACGTTGTCCTCGACTGTAATAGCGCCTGCAGGGCAGTTCTTCTCGCAGATGTGGCAGGCGATACAGCCGATCTGGCAGTACTGGTTGACAAGTTTACCCATATCCTTGGACTTACAGGAAACCACCTGGGTTGCCTTGTATGGGATAAGGTCGATGAGGTGCCTCGGGCAGATGTCAACGCACTTGCCGCAGGCCTTGCACTCCTCTTTGTCAACAACAGCCACGCCACCAACCACATGGATGGCATCAAACTGGCAGACAGATACGCAGCTTCCACCGCCAAGGCATCCAAACGAACATGTCTTGGCACCTCCGCCGGGAGCCTGAGCTTCAAGTCGGCAGTCGGATACTCCGTTGTACTCATACTGGGTCTTGGCCTTGTCACAGTCGCCCTGGCAGTGGACATATGCCACTTTTCTTTCTGAGACTCCTGCTTCAACACCCATTATCTTAGAAATTGTTTCCGCCACGGCGGCGCCACCCACAGGGCACTGATTGACCGCAGCCTCTCCTTTGGCTATCGCAGCCGCACAGCCGGAACAGCCGGGGAATCCGCATCCACCGCAGTTGTTTCCGGGAAGAGCTTCAAGGACAGCCTGTTCTTTTTCATCAACATCAACGTGCAGCTTGAGGTCTGCGACACCGAGAATCAGTCCGATAACAATTCCGACGCCCGCAACCACTGCCGTTGCAATGATTATTCCAGTTACCATTGTCATTATCTCCTATTTTTAATAAAAACGTGATGTCTCATTTCAAGGACGGATGTATTATCCCATTACATGTGTGGAAATACACAGCCTCCGATATGCAATATCACTTACTTGAGTGCAGAAAATCCTGTAAATGCAATAGCCATAAGACCTGAAGTGAGAAGAACAAGAGGCATTCCCTTAAAAGGAGCAGGTATGTCGTTGTATTCCATCTTCTCACGAAGTCCTGCAAGGATCACGATTGAAATCGTAAATCCGACTGCTGTGGCAAAGCCGCAGACAACGCTCTCAAGAATAGAATAGCCGTCAGTTACGTTGTTGAGTGCTACACCAAGAACCGCACAGTTTGTGGTGATAAGGGGAAGGTAAACACCCAGTGCCTGATAGAGGGATACCACAAACTTCTTGAGGATCATCTCAACAAACTGAACCAGCATGGCAATTACAAGAATAAACACAATTGTCTTAAGATATGACAGGTCAAGGGGATTCAGTATAAATTTGTATATAATACTGCACACCAGAGATGCCATTGTGATAACGAAAATGCAGGCAGCTCCCATACCAAGCGCCGTATCCGTCTTCTTGGAAACACCAAGAAAAGGACACAGTCCAAGGAACTGGCTTAAGACTACGTTATTGATCAGGGAAGCTGTTATCATCAGTCCCACAAGATTTACTATTGTCTCTCCCATCAGCCCTGTGCCTCCTTCTTAGCTTCTTTTTCTGCAGAGATTTTATCTGCTGCTGCCTCTTCGGCAGATGAGCAGCATCCCTGTCCGAACCTGGATGTATCCTTGCCCTTTTTGGCCATATTCATCTTGATCTTGTTCATGATAGCGATGAGGAAAGCCAGTACAAAGAAGGCTCCCGCCTGCTGGATGAAAATGCTTATGGGCTGATAACCTGAAAGGAACTGTCCTGCAGGTCCGGGAACAACTGTACCCTCGCCGAGGATCTGTACGTCAAAAGCGGTGCCGCCGCCGATAAACTCTCTGACGAGTCCTATGCAGGTAATGGCGCAGGTAAATCCGATTCCCATTCCTATTCCGTCGAAGAATGAAGGAATGATACCGTTCTTGCTGGCATACGCTTCCGCTCTTCCGAAGATGATACAGTTAACAACGATAAGAGGAATATATACGCCAAGTGCTGTGTTGAGTGCCGGAAGATAGGCTTTCATGAGAAGCTCAACCAGCGTAACGAAAGATGCAATAACAACAATGAATGACGGAATCCTGACTGTGGAAGGAATTGTCTTTCTCAGTGCAGAAATAACCGCATTGCTGAGTGCAAGTACAAATGTTGTGGCAAGTCCCATTCCTATGCCGTTTATAGCTGAAGATGTAACAGCCAGTGTGGGACACATACCGATCATCAGAACCAGTGTAGGGTTCTCAACTACAAGTCCGTTGAAAAATCTCTCTGCAGGAGTGTTCTGTTTAAAGCCCAGAGCGCCTTTTTTTGCTTCCATGCTCATCACTGACCTCCTTTCAATACGTTATCAAAATATGAAACAGCTCCGTTCACACCTTCCGTTACCGCTCTTGATGTGATGGTAGCTCCGGAGATTGCCTCGATCTGTGTGCTCGCATCAGACAGCTGACCGCTCTTAACTACCGCGAAGTCAGTCTCAGCCTTGTCTTTAAACTGCGGAACGATCACCTTCTCTGCGTTCATTCCAAGACCGGGAGTCTCAGCAATCTTGATGATGGAAATGCCGTTCACGTTGCCGTCATTGGTTATTCCAACTGTGTAGGTAATGAAGTCGCCGTATCCCTTTGACTTAACCTGTATTACATATCCGAGAGATGCTCCGGATGAATCCTTGGCTTCTTTGATGCTCTCGATCGTCACTCCTGTGTGCTCGGCGGTTACTGCTGCGCTGCCGGCCTCATCCAAAGAAACGTCATCAAAGGTTGCAGCAGCTGCAAATACCGACTGATTGGCCTTGTCCTGTGCAAGCTTTTCCTGATAGGCAATAGGGTCCTTGGTAACCTGATATACCAGTCCCAGAAGAACACCCGCAACCAGCGTGATGGCAAAAAGGATTAAGGCGTTTTTGATCATAGACTTTGTATCGTTCATGCTTTCTTCGCCTCCTTCTTTGCAGATTTCTTGATGCCGAAGGCCCTGGGAATAGTGAACTTCTCGATAAGCGGAACAAGGAGGTTGGAGATGACGATCGCAAAGGATACGCCCTCAGCGTTTGCCCCGAATATACGGAAGATTCCTGTCAAAAGACCTAATATCACACCGTAGATGACCTTGCCCCTGGGAGTTATGGGACAGGTCACATAGTCTGTTGCCATAAAGAAAGCTCCCAGCATGAGACCGCCGCCTGCAAGGTGGGCTGCGATGTATGAGAAGTTAAAGCCGTATCCGCCAAAAAGGCCTACAAACAGTACAAAGGTAATAATGTAGGTAAAGGGGATCACGTAGTCGATAACTCCGACTGCAAACAGGATCATGGCACCTATCACGATGCAGAGCATTGATGTCTCACCGATCGTGCCGCCCGTTCTTCCTATCAACATGTCCATGACATTGACTTCAATGCCATTCTTGAGATTGGCAAGTGGTGTGGCCCCTGTGTAGGTGTCAGTGATGAAGTTAGTCATAAGCGCCGGGAAGGAAAGAACAAGGAAGCATCTTCCGCCCAGTGCCGGGTTCATAAAGTTCTGACCAAGTCCGCCAAAGAGCTGCTTGACCATTATGATTGCAAACACGCTGCCAAGAATCGGAACACAGAAAGGAACCGTCGAAGGCAGGTTGAGAGCAAGCAAAAGACCTGTTACCACTGCAGAGAAATCTCCTATCGTCACAGGCTTTTTGAGCGCCTTCTCATAGAGAAACTCTGAGAGCACCGCACTTGCTACAGATATAACAGTTATGATAAGTGCATTCAGTCCAAAGTTATAAATACCAAAACCGGTCGTAGGAAGAAGCGCGATCACTACCCACATCATGATGTTGGAAGTCGTGGTCTTGGCCCTCACATGCGGATTGGATGACACTTTTCTCAAATCACTCATTCAAATGTCCCCCTTACTTCTTTCTCTTGCCTAGCTGGATCTTCCTCATGCCCTTGATCAGCTGGGTGAGCTGACGTCTAGCCGGGCAGATAAAGCTGCAGCATCCGCATTCACAGCACTCCATTCCGTACATGTCAAGGAATGCCTTCTCATTGTTGTGTTCCACCGCATCTGCCAGGTTCTTGGGCACAAGTCTCTCAGGACACACCTCAACGCAACGCGCACAGTTGATGCAGGCTGACGGTTCAAGTGCAGAAACCTCATCCCTGGTAAGACATGTCAGAGCTGATGCAGTCTTGGTTGTGGGAACATCCAGATCAAAGATGGCAAAGCCCATCATGGGGCCGCCGGAAATGATCTTGGCGGGTTCACATTTAAGCCCTGCGTCATCAAGAAGCTCACGGTAGTTGGTTCCGATCCTCACCTTATAGTTCTGAGGATTCTCAACCGCTTCTCCTGTTATGGTAACTATCCTCTCCATCAGAGGACGCCCCTCTTTAACTGCCCTGCAGACAGCACAAAGAGTATCAACGTTGTCAACGATGCAGCCGGCATCTGCAGGCAGCATTGATGAGTTGATCTCCCTTCCCGTGCAGGCATAGATAAGCATACGCTCAGCGCCCTCAGGATATTTGGTCTTGACGGGCTTGACGCTTATCTTGTCCTCATCTTTGGTTAATTCCTTGAATTTGGCGATCGCATCCGGCTTGTTGTCCTCAATTGCAAGAATTCCTCTCGCATTGGGGAAGATGCTCACCGCGATCTTGAGACCCTCCAGAAGGAGCTGTGGTTCCTCGATCATCCTGCGATAGTCAGATGTAAGATACGGCTCACACTCTGAACAGTTGGCAATGACGTAGTCGATCTTGTCAGGCTCCTTGGGAGAAAACTTGACAGCAGTAGGGAATCCCGCGCCGCCCATTCCGACAACTCCTGCGTTTCTGACAGCATCAATCTTGTCCTGCGGAGTCATTTCCTCATAGGGCTTGGCCGGTTTAAACTCTACTTCCTCATACTTCTCATCGTTCTCGACGATGATACTGTTACACATAGCTCCTGTCGCAAGGCGGCGCGGCTCAATTGCCTTGACTGTGCCCGATACAGTGGCATAGATCGGTGCAGAAACAAAGCCGCCGGCTTCAGCAATAAGCTGCCCTGTAAGAACATGGTCGCCCACTTGAACAACAGGCTTGGCGGGTGCGCCGATATGCTGTGATACCGGATACACCAGTTCCCCCTTAGGGTAAACTATTTTGATGGGTTTATCCTTGGAAAGCTCTTTGCCTTCGTAGGGATGAATACCACCGGTAAAAGTACCTCTTGCCATTTTTCCTACCCTTCCTCCGAATTTTTTAGATAACTTATCTCAAAGAAAATGAGATGATTATACACCATCTAATTATACTCTTATTTGTGGGAAAATTGATGATTAATATCAACTTTTGTGCAAAAAAAGGCATTCTTTATGATATCATGATGTATGGGACAAAAGTCTTGTCTTTGACATCAGGTCAGACGGTGGTGTCAATCAGATTTTGAGAACCGAGGAAAGCTGCATGATAAAAACACATGAGGAAATTACTACACCATTAAAGAGCGAGATCGGGCTCCTATGTAGCGCCATGGCCTGCAATCCCGAAGACATCGTATTTATTGATATTGAGACCACTGGTCTCTCCCCTAAGACCTCCGACATCTATCTCATAGGTTTTGCCTACTGTAAAGATGATGTCTGGCAGCTGGGACAGTTTTTTGCAGAATCCCCTGATGAGGAGGCGGCGATCCTCTCAGCCTTTTCGGACTTTCTATTGCCCTACAAAAAGATACTGCACTACAATGGCGACAGATTCGATATTCCCTTCCTCAAAGCAAAGTATGAGAAGCACCTGCTTTCGGATCCATTTGAGGGACGGGATTCGGTAGACCTGTACCGTCTCATAAGACCATACAAGAATATCCTTGGGCTTGCTGACGGCAAACAGAAAAGCGTTGAGAAATTCCTTGGTATCGACAGGGAGGATGAATACGACGGAGGCAAGCTGATCCCGATCTACCACGAGTATACCATTGACAGAGATGAAGGCAAAAAACGCCTTCTGCTGCTCCACAACTCAGATGATGTAAAAGGGATGACAAAGCTGTTGCCCATCATGTACTATCTGGCGTTTTTTGACATGTTCAAAGATCTCCCCCACATCTCCGTCAGAACAGATGAAGAGATCAATGAAAGCGACTATATGACCGATGAGAATGGCACACAGCGGCAGCTTCCTTTAAGGGCTGTAAAGGTTCAGGCCAACAGATACAAGGATTTCGAGGGCAATGAGAAGCAGGAGGTCTTCATGAAGCTGCGGCTCCCCTTTGCTCTTCCATCATCACTTGCAGGGAACAAAGACGGATGCTTCTTTAAGACCGACGGCAATGAAGCCTCCCTGAAAGTTCCGCTTTATGAAGAAGAACTTAAGTATTTCTACTCCAATTACAAGGACTACTACTATCTTCCCAAAGAAGATATGGCCATCCACAAATCAATCGCTGAATTCGTAGACAAAAACTTCAGGGAGAAGGCAAAACCCGAGAACTGCTACACCAAAAAGGCCGGGCAGTATCTCATCGAATGGGATCTTGTCTTTACACCGTTCTTTAAGAGAGACTACGTGGACAAAAGCTTCTTTTTCGATCTCAATGAGGCCATGAAAAAGAGCCGCTTTGCCATGAGTCTCTACGCCTGCCATGTCGTCGAACACATACTTGCATAAACAAAAGTAATATCATATGAATAAAGCTGCCTGATGTCAGGCAGCTTTTTGCTTTAATCCCCCTGCCCGTGGAAGGCAGGAGGATACATTATTAAATTTTGATAGATGGCATTTACTTACTTTACTCTACAGTCACTTCAAGGGTTACTGTGTGTTTACCACCAGCAGCCGAAGCGGTAATGGTAGCCCTGCTGCCCTTTTCAGCGCTCTTATCCACCTTGATCGTCCCGTTCTTAACTGTAATGTACTGATTATTCGACGTCCATCTGATGGTCTTGTCAGCCCCGTACTCTGCCTGTATGACAGTACCCGGTTTCAGTGACTTCCCTGCCTTAATTGTGGTGGCATACCCGGTTTTTGTCGCAATAAGAGTTTTGGTCGTTTTAAGAGAAAGGCTTGTAACTTCACCTGTGGAAACAAGCGTGTATTTGGCCTTTTTATTCCCGTCGGAGGTAACTGCTGTGATCACACACTTCTTAGTAGCAACAAGGGTTTTGTATACTATCCTGTCATTACCATCTGTCACTACAGGAGTTGTCCTTGCATCCATAAAATCTTTATCTGAAAGATCCGCGATCGTCTCGCCTTCATGAAGGACTGCAAGTTTCACTGCCTGAATGTTGCCCGCCTTAGTGCTGCCGTCAGCTCCTGTAGCCGTCCACAGAACCTCCTTGTTGGTTGAATTATCAGGAGTCCACTGAGCAATTGCTATTACTCCCATGCTTCCTTTTTTGACCTTGCCTTTTGCGGAGTTCAGAACAATCTTTTTAACCGCTACATATGTACTTACGTTAACTGTTGCGGTTATGGATGGATCAGCCAGGGACACGGCTGTGATATCAGCTTCACCTTCCTTAATGGCTGTCATCTTCCCCGTAGGAGTCACTGACAGAATACTGTCATCGCTGCTGTAGAACACTATGCTCTTATTGTTCAGAGCCACGTCTTTATTCTTTGCCGTGTCTCTGGTGAAGGCCTTAAGCGTTGCGCTCTTTCCAACTGACAATGCGCCCGATAGCGGATTCTTTATACTTATGCTGCTCACCGCGATTGCTTTTGAAGCTTTTGTAACTGTAACTGCGTATTGCGCATCCTCTGCAGTTGCATCATACAGCTCATTTGCAGGTCTTGCCGTTATCGTAGCAGTGCCTTCCGATATACCTGTAACATTACCCTTGGAATCAACTGCAGCTATGCTCGGATCATCCGATTCCCAGATAAGAGTCTTAACTATCGGGGCCGGTTTCTTGGGAAGGATCTCAGCGGTAAGGGTAAGCTTCTTGCCCGCTTCAACAGTATCGATATTCTTTTTCTGCCTTATATTAACCGATTCGATGGAAGTTCCAACCTTAACAGTGCAGCCGGCCTTCTTTTTGGAACCATCTGTTGTAGTTGCGGTAAGAACAGCACTTCCTGCTCCGACTCCCACCACAGTAACTATGCCCTCATCATAGTCAATGTCTGTTATGGCGATCACTCTTCCGTTTTTATTCTCACTCCAGATTACAGGAGGTCTGCCCACCAGATTGGCATCTTCACAAAGAGCTGTTACCTTAACTCTTACCTCATGATCAGTTCCTATTGAAACTGAAGTCTTATCAAGTAAAAGCCCGGTGACAGGCTTCACCTCGGGAACTTCTATTTCTTCATCCAGAGCCGCGGCAAATACCGCGCCGCCTGCATATACGACAGAGTTGGCGGCACCTTCTGCTCCCTTTGGCTGCCAGACCTTTACATATTTGGAAACTGAATTCAGTGAGGTATTGTACAGGAGCGTCTGTTCACTAAGGCTCATGACTGCAGGCCTTCCACCCTGTTCATATCTGTCCTGTGTAAATCTGTCCGAAGTAATTCCAAAATACAGCGGCATATCTTCTGCATTGGATGTAATGTTCCCGTTTATGGAGAGGTCTGCATAAATGTTCTTCGCAATATATGCAGCTTCGCCACCGTTGGAAATAATGATCCCGCCACCAAGGACTCCCCTCTCATTCACTAACAGGAGTGCGTCATCCTTTATCATGGTCTTACCGGATACATTGAGAACATCAACTGCAAGTGTCGCATCATTCATACAGTCGAGGTCACCTTCTGCATTCAGTTTATGCACAAAGCAGATGCTTCCGTAAGATGATCCAAACAGCTTTGAAACCGTCACCTCATTGATTGTGCATATCTCATCATTTATCTGGTTTACATATAGCCTTTCTGCTCTGACCTTGTCTATGAGCACTTCACCAAAGGTCTGAAGTCCGTCCGGACCGGTAACTGCAAGTGTTCCATTGTCAAAAACGCTTCCGCGCTGAAGAAGCATCGCGCAATACTCGGATCTGGTCACTGTAAGAGTGTTTTCATTCAGGTCAAAAGAAACTTTTCCTGCATTTTCGCCATAGTCTGCCGAGCTCACTCCGTAGTCCAGCTCGCTCTCATCCTCAGTTAGATCCTCATTCAGCCGTATCCTGTAGCTATTGTCCGGAGAATCGATCCACTGCCTGCTGATAAAGTCTTTGACCTCCGCAAGCGTGTTGAAGGCCCCCAGGCTGTTCCCCAGATCATCGCATACAGTCAGGGCTTTTTGGCTGACAGTGATATTTATGCTGCCTCCGGCTCCGTTATCCGCTGTTGCTGTTAATTTCGCCTTACCAATCGAGAGTCCCCGGGCATATACGCGCCAGCCGGATGCCATTGTTCCATACTCACCATCTCTTTCAGCAGATATTGATATGATACCTTCAGGTTCAACGCTCCATGTCAGATAAGCCGACGCATCCTCAGGTGTGACAATTGCTGTTACTTGTGCCATCTCGCCTGCTTCAATAGTATCTTTGTCAGCATCGATATTGACAGCCTGAACTTCTTCAGGTGCAGGTGCATTCTTATCTACAGTTACATTGAAGAAAAGAATGAAGTCATCAGGCACCTCATAGGCATCTATACTTATATCGCCGATAGCTTCCTCTGCCATCTCCGTGGGCGTATCCGAAGCAATACACTGTATTGTTGCCGTTCCTTCTTCAATACCTGTTACCACACCGTCCTGATCAACCTGTGCTATCTCAGGATCAAGGCTTGACCAGACAAGCTCTTTGTCCGTGGCATCAAAGGGCTCTACACCTACTATCAGCCTTCCGCTGCCACCGGGCGCAACTGTCAGATCTTCTGCATCACTGTTTCCGTCTTCTTCGCCGCTCATAAGGCGCAGGTTCTGTTTCCCGCCTTTACCGATTTTAGTAACAGGTATGTATTTACCCCATACCTGATAGATATCGGCCACGATTCCGCCTTCTTCATACAATTCCTTATACATGTCGATGACTTTGCCGTTTCCAAGCCCGGCATATCGTGAATTGTATGTGTAGCTTAAGCAGTTATCGTAAGCAGATCTCATTCTACCGCTAACTTCCATAAAGAGGGAGTCATCTCCGGCTTTGATCTGACGAAGGATAGTTCCCTTCCTGTTCCTGAGTTCGTTATAGGCTGCCACAAATGCCGCATGGAGATCCGTGCCTCCGGAGAAGTCGACCGTCAGAGACGGTATTCTGTTAAACGCCCTGTTCTCATCATAAGTAATTCCGTACTCGGAAAGCAGGGTCTCATCCGAAGTATAGATAGTTCCATCTGATCCTGCTGCAACCAGCTGTTCCTCATAGCATAGAAGGTCATCCTCCAGGAGAGACAAGGACCCACTCACTTCAAAAAGCTTAAGCAGTTCACTGTTCTTGTATTCCTTTGACGCATAAGGATTATCAGGATCCGCATAGACAGCACTGAAGGTACCTTCAAGGTAATTAAGCTGTTGAATATAGCAGCTTAAGTATGCCTGATCGGTATTCAGCTCCTCTTTTATTCCAACAAATCTGTCATAGAGATCATCAAGTTTCTTTGCTTCGTTTTTAAGATAGTACTTAGGATTGGACTGACTCTTTACGATGTTTTTAAGAGTGGCGTCTATATCGTATGGCATATTGGGATTGGTATTTAAGTTCTTGACATACTCCGGCACCTGAGCATAAAGATCTTTTGCCACTTTAAGATCATTACAGTACTCCACAAATGCCAGATCAAAGTCAGCTTTTATCTCATTGTAGTCATTCGCATTCTGCTTAAGAACTTTACAGAAGTCATTGGATTTCTCCACGGCATCCGCATAGTCGCCTTTCCTGACTTCATCAACATATCTCTCAAGTTTGTCAGCATCCGTGAGGTCATTTGGAATGCTCTGTATCCTGCTAAAGGCTTCTGTAGCAATTGAGTCCAGCTGATACACCTTGCTGGAATAATAAGGGACAACTACCTCCCCTTCTTCCTCTCCACTCGGAACTGCATTTACAACATCATCATAGCCCTTACCCATCGCAGCTATTTCCTGATACTTTGAATAATACGTATCAAAAAGACCGGGGATAACTCCCGCCAGTGCTCTGATTTTTGCTGCATTATTCTTTAAGTGGGTTTCATTATGTGAAAGATCATCATCATATAATCTTAGCGCGCTCGGGGGAAGTATACTCCAGTAATAATACATAAGACTGCTGTATTCATGAGTATCATCAGCAAAAGTATAAATTCCCGAATAGTGGTAATAGTCACAGTGATCAATGTTTGAAGCGATATTCATCTTATAGTAGATGCCTGCATTTTCAAGATCATACTCTTCAATTTCCGCATCAGTAAACTCATAGTCATCAGGAAAAATTTCAAAGCCGGCACTTTTTATTGCACGGTCTGTTTTCTCGTTCATATCCTCGACCCATTTGTTTATTTTTTGTTCGATCTTAGCATCTTCCTCGGCCTTCTTATTGGCATAGTTTTCCTCTGCCGCTGTCAGTGCTGCCCTAAGATTCTGGACACGTCCCAAGTCAGAATCTTCCTTGGCCAACTCAGCATTCAGCTCGGCCTCTTTTGATTCGACTGTAGTCTTTGCATCGTCAAGTGTCAGGTATGTACCGGAGTAGCCTGATGTTGTTTCATCTACCTCTGCTGAAGGATTATTTACCAGCACGCCTGTTGCTTCTTTTTCCGCTTCATATTTCTGCCTGTTTATCTCATCTTCCGGGTGACGGTTTTCAATTGCTGTCAGCACAGATTCTGCTTCTGACTCCAGCTCTTCCCTTATTCTGCAAGCTCCCCCGTAACACTCCTGTGCAATTGCAAGTCTGTTGCTCACATACTCATCAAGTTTATTGATTGCCTTTACGGCATCATCGGTGGATACTGTTTTACCGATTACAAATTCCTGAATCTTGCTCGTAACATTTGCCTTGGAGTCGAAGAGATCAAACAGTTTGGTATACAGATCAGTAGCCATTCCAATGGGTTTGGTCGGCCCCATGAGGGTTACTGACGGAGTCATAAAATTGCTTACAATAATGCTGATAAGCTCCTTGGACATGGCATTAACACCCATTGCCCGAGCCTGAAGTATCGCCTTAAACGCAGCATCATAGCAATAAGTCTTTCCCCAGGTCATAAGGTTTGTTGATGTTGTGTATTTCTCAACAAATTCTTTTGCCTCGGGTTCATCTTTGTAGTTATTAAGCACCTGATAGGCAGCGCTGCCATCCGGGAAATTGGCTATCCCGTCGTAGTGAAGCTGGAAATTATCATCTCCGAAGATAGGCTTTAAGGAAGACAGATAGCGATCTTCCCACTTGGCATTAAGGGCATCCCTGACCGCTGTGTATCCAAGCGCCTCATCGGACCACTTGCCCATCTCTATTGCAAAATCGCTTCCAAAGGCTTCCTGTCTGCGACTAAGCTGCCAGAACTGCTTGTTGACAGTCCGCCTGTCTGCCGTGTTCATAGCCTTCCATGCCATTGCATTGAGTTTCTCCGAAGAATACCGGCTGTCATATTCAACGCCGTCTACCTCATAGACAAAGTATGGCTTTACTCCCCAAAAGGATACATCTGTCTTAACCAGTTTTACATCCCTTATGGTACTTACCTTCTGTTTGCCCTCAGCCTGAGACGTAAAGGTGAAGGGTACGCTGTTAAATAAAAGTGCAGCTGCCAGTGACAGTGCCGTAAATGAATGTATCATTCTCTTCATAGGCTCTCCCTCTCCCTGTTGCAATAAATTTTCACACAAAATTTTCTTATAGATATATTTTATCATTCAAATATAAACCTCATATAAATAGCAGCTTATATTTCAATAACATTAATCCGGGCGAAAAATCAGAACCACCGGCTTAGCCGGTGGTTTGTTCTGGCCCTATAAGGGCCTGT